>CAZFWM010000009.1:0-54403 GCA_964522545.1 uncultured Thermodesulfobacteriota bacterium | reverse complement strand
TGAGGACCTGGCCGAGGCGAGCACGGCCGCAGATGGCGTGCTCTGGCGCGAGCGTCAGCGGTTTCCGCCTGCGGCTTTATGCAATGTTAGGGTTTATGCAGCTCCTTCTCCACTTCCTTCAATCCGAGCCGCTCCAGCCTCGTCTTGCTCGGCCGGCCCGTCTCGTAGTCCCAGTCATAATAAGCATAGAACTCCCTCACCATGGTCTCCTGGTCGAGGGTGATGTTCTTGTTCGGCCCGTATGTCAGGGGCGGCCTGCCCGTGGCCCGCTCGGCCAGGGCGGTATCGGTCGGCTTCACCCCCTCGCGCACATTGTAGGCGTGTCTCAAGGTCTGTATACGCTCACCGGTCTCCAGGTACTCGTGATCGGTGAAGTCCCAGCCCGTTGCCGCGTTGGTCCACTCGAAAAGAGGGATGCCCGGGCCGATCTGGAGCCCGAAGATGCACATCCCGAGGGAATTACTAGCCTGCACGAAATTGCTCTGGATCGCCTGCTCCCGGGCCTTGCCCGACACCGCGTACTTCTTCGACTTGGGAATGAGGGTGGCCGCGGCCTTCATCTCCGGATACTTCTTCTCCAGGGCCATGAGCTCGATGTAGGTGTTCGAGGCGATGGTGTGGCGGCCCGGCGTGGGCTCGGCCTCGTAGGCCAGGCCGAAGCCGGGGTCGTATCGCGAGTCGTGCATCGGCGCCTCCTGGCCGCCGGCGTGGATGGCAAAGCGCTCGGACCCCTTTCCGATCTTTTCAGCGGCCACGCGCACCCCATCGGCCAGCAGGTCTCCGATCCCTTCGCGGCGGATCATCTTCTCCACGAGCTCCACGATGGCCTTGCTGTTCCCCCAGGTCAGCTGGAGCCCGTCGGTATCCTTTGATGTCAGCAGGCCGTTCTCGAAGCACTCGATGGCGAAGGCCGCCGAGACGCCGGCCGAGATGGTGTCGATCCCGGCCAGGTTGCAGACCTCGTTGAGGTGGAAGATCGAGCCCAGGTCGTTGTTCAGGCAGAGGGTGCCGAAGGCCGCCACGGTCTCGTACTCGGGCTTGTGGCCGTCCGCCACTTTGTAGCGGCCGTCATCGTAGTCGACGATCCCGCCGCACCCGACCGGGCAGCTCTGGCAGGCGTACCTCTTCTTCTGGCGCATGAGGACCTGGTCCCCGCCGAGCCGGCCGGCGTGGGAGCCGAGGGGAAAGTCCCGGAACCCTGCCCCGCCCCAGTTCTTCACGGGCGTGTCGCCGCTCTCGGAGGACATAGAGGTGATCCCCCCGGTTCCGAACTTTCTGAGGAGCTCCCGCCAGAGGAACCACGGCTGGCGCATGTGGAAGTAAGAGACCCGCAGAATCCGGCCGGTCCAGTTGGCCACAGAGCCGGACAGATAGCGCTGGAGGCGCTCGGTCCGCTTGATGTAGGCGAGGTATTTCTTGTTGAGGTCCTTGATCTCGGCGCGTCCCGCCACTTCGATCTTTCCCGTGCCGGCCAGGGCCACGGCCTTGAGGCGCTTGGATCCCATCACGGCCCCGAGGCCGGAGCGCGCCGCGATGCGGCCCCGGTCGTTCACGATCCCGGAGATCAGCGAGCAGCGCTCTCCTGATTCGCCGATGGCGGCCACGCGGATCTTTTTGTTTCCTTCTGCCGCCCGTATCGCTTCCTCGGTCTCGATCGTGTCCTTTCCCCACAGCTTACTTGCATCTTTCAACTTCGACTTACCGTCGGCCACGAGGAGGTAGACCGGCTTTTCGGACCGCCCGGTGAAGAAAATCCCGTCATAGCCGCACTTCTTGATCTCGAGAGAGAAGAAGCCCCCGGAGTTGGCATCGCCCCAGGTCCCGGTGAGCGGCGATTTGCCAACCGCCATGTAGCGCCCCGCGAAGAGTGCCCCGGTCCCGGTGAGCAGGCCCGGGCAGAAGCCCAGGATGTTCTCCTCTCCGAGTGCATCAATTCCGCTTCCCTTCTGGCGATCCCAGATGAGCTTTGCGCCGAGGCCGTAGCCTCCCAGGAATTTGCGGTACAGCTCCTCTCCATAGCTCTCCTCTTTTATCTTTCCGGAAGAGAGATCAACCCAGAGTACCTTGTCGTGATATCCATTCGGCATTGTATTACCCCTTTTTTCAGATTGCTTGTCCCCGGGCACCAGATTACCCAATGATATTTGAAGAGGCTCGAGGCCTCAAGCCTAAATAATCTTTTCCACCACCACGGCCCCTCCCTCCCGGACATGTAGAATGCTGAGAAGCGCCTCCGGGACTTCCACCGTGTCGCGGGGCGCCGTGGGCTCTCCGGCCGCGACGTGGGTCGCCCGAAGCCCCCCGTGCCACCAGCCGGGATTCGAAATGAACAAGAGGTCCCCCGGCCGCGCGGCCATCTTCTCCATGGCCTCCCTGTCGAGCCTTATCTCAACAAGGCGAATCTCCGAGCCGCACACCTCCCGGACCCGCTCGACAGTCTCGCCCACCTTCGCCACCGGGCGCACTTTCTCTCCCGGCTCCTCGTTGGGCTCACCCCCCTTGAAGACCCTCTTCGCCTCCTCGACCGAGTCCCACACGAGCCCTTTCATCCGGTCCGGCGTGGCGGGCTTCGTGAACAGGCTGACGCCGACCCCGATGGCCCCGCACACGACGAGCCCGTAGAGGGCCCTCATGTAGGTGAAGGCCTCGAGCCTCCCGACCATGGGCGTCCCGTGGGCAAAGGGCTTGATCATCTCGGGGAAGACCACAGAAACTCCGATCAACACGGCTCCCCCCAATAAAGTCCACAGGGCGGCCTGGGGGGTGAAGCGCTTCCAGAGCAGCCCCCCCAGCGCGACGATGACCATGGGCGGTCCGATCCCGGCGGTGAGAAACCCGTGGGCCTGGTAGATGGAGCGAAACTGCATGAACACCGGGACCAGGGCGATCCCCACCATGGCCGCCGCAATGGAGAGCCACCGGGCGATCTTGAGGTAGTACTGGTCCGAGCGGCCCGGCCTGACGTAGGCCCTCCAGATGTCGTTCACCCCCACGGCCGAGACCGCGTTGATCAGGGTGTCGGCCGTGGACATGAGCGCCGCCGTGAGGGCCGCCATGATCAGTCCGAACACGCCCGGGATGCAGAGCCGGTAGGCCACATCCACGAAGGCCGTCTCGGCGGTGAGCGCTTCGAGCCCCGGGAGCCCGGCCCTCTTCATGGCCTGCCCGAGCCACCCGGCATTGGCCACGGCGACCGCCGCCACGGGCTGGAGCAGGAAGACCACCGCGAATATCGCCCGGCGCCCCTCTTTTACGTTCTTGGCGGAGAGGACCCTCTGGATCATCCCCTGGTTGAGGAACCAGGCGGCAACCCCCTGGACCACGGCGTCCTGCCAGAAGACGCCGATGAAGTTGAACCGGGCCGGCACGTTGAACTCCGCCAGGCCCATGCGGTGATCCGGGGGCAGGTGATTCCAGAACGAGCTGAATCCGCCCAGGGCCTTCACGCCGAGCCCGAACAGGGCGTACCCGGCCAGCAGCAGGAGAAAGCCCTGCACGAGGTCGGTCATGATCACCGCGGTCTGTCCCCCGGCCGTCACGTAGATGGCGCAGATGATCGCCACGCCCACGGCGGCCCAGAATACGTCGATTCCGGTGAGCGCGTTGATCGCCCTGCCCATGGTGTAGAAATTGATCCCGATGTACCCGATCATGTAGAGGAGAACAAAGAGGGTCGCCACGGCCCCGACGCTCTCGTTGAAGCGTCGCTTGAAGTACTCGGGGATCGATACGATCCGGGAGAAGTAGATCACGGGGAGCCAGAGAAAGAGGTATATCGGGATGAAGAACCAATCGTTCATGTAGCTCATGGTGGAGGAGAAGCCGTGCTCGTAGGCCACGCGGGAATACTTGACGAAGCTGTACGAGCCCACGATGCTCGCGATCATGCTCATGGCGATGAGCCACCAGGAGAACCGCTGCCCTGCAAAGAAGAAATCTTTCGTGCTCTTGGTGTACCTGCCGAAAAAGGACCCGAAGCCGAGAATCCCCATGAAGTAGAGCACGATCAGGGCGAAATCGAGCCACGTCCCTTTGACGCTGATTCCGATCGCTTCCTGGGCGATAGTCTCCACGGAGCGCGCTCCTTATTGCAAACCAGGCTTCGAAGCCCGGCGGACTTGCCTCATTCCCCCAGGCGAAGAGCAGGGGTCACGAACTGGAAGAAGGCGTGTATGAGGACAAAATAGAGATAGCCTCCGACGAGCAGAGCCAGAGTGCGCCTGGCCCGGGCCTCCCGGATGCCCACGATTCCCGCCCGGGCACAGTAGATGAGCCCCGTGAGAAAGATGACTCCTCCCACGCCGTAGAAATAGAAAAACTGGGCCACCTCTCTTCTCCTCTGAGTGAATTTTTTTAAAGCATTACATTGCGTCAATGGACGATTAAAAAATGTACTCCTCCATCGCCTTGGAGATGCCATCGCGCTCATTGGTGTCGGTCACGACATCGGCCCGGGCCTTGACTTCGTCCGGGCTGTTCCCCATGGCCACTCCGAGCCCGGCACGCTCCAGCATTTCGATATCGTTGTAACTGTCTCCAAAGGCTGCGATGCGGGCCAGGGGCACGCCGGTCATGGCGGAGATCCTCTCCAGGGCATCCCCCTTAGATGCCCCGGCCGGCAGGATCTCCAGGTAGGTTGGCTCGGAGCGGACCAGCTCGGGCCGATCCGGTTCGGGCAGGCGGCGCGTGTATTCATCCCCGAAACGCTCCAGCTCCTCCCCGTCGCCGATGAGCAGGAGCTTCACGGGGTTCCCCCGGAGAAATGAGATGAGGTCCCCCACAGGCTCGGCCTCGACTCCGTCTTTTTTCATCGACGCCATGGCTCGGGGTGTGATCGACTCGATGTACAATGAGTCCCCTACGTAGAGGTTGCAGTGGATATCGAAGCCCGGGAGGATCTCGAGAGCAAGCCTGGCCAGGGACAGGGGAAGCTCTCGCCTGAAAAGGACCTCGTCGGTCAGGGGTTCCTGGACTCGACAGCCGTTATAGAGGATGAGGGGGGCCCCGGCCTCGATCGCCTCTGCGTACGGTCTGGCCGAGGCGAGCATCCGCCCCGTGGCGAGCCCGAGACGTGCTCCCAGGCGACGTGCCTCGGCGAGGGCGCTGACCGTACCCGGCAGAAGGCGACGTTCCCGATCCACGAGTGTCTCGTCGACGTCGAAGTAGATCAGGTCGTATAGCATATTCAGCATGGAAAAATGGAGTTAATGGGATTATTTGGGTGAATGGACTCATCACATATACTTTAGCGATTTTCGACTTGTCAACAGTCCCATGCCCTGCCTGCCGCGGCTCATATGGGCTTCTTGACTCTCTTTCGCCGGGCGAAATATAAATGGAGGGAATTTGATTCTGCCCCAAATAAGCGTACGGAGGCCCAACAATGCAACTTGGACTCAATGGAGCGACCACGATGGGCTCGACTCTGGAGGAGGACCTGGCCGCCGCCGAGTCGGCCGGCTTCGATTTCCTGGAGATCCGGGCTCCCAAGCTCGAGGCCTTCCTCGAGAGGCACGACGTCGATGATCTCAAGGCCCTCTTCGAGGGAAAAAAGTGTCAACCTTACAGCATCAATTCGATCGAGAACATCACCTTCCGTGAGGAGGAGGATTACGAAGGGCTTCGAGATCTCTCCCGTCACTATGCAGAAATCGGAGCGGCCATCGGGTGCCGCTACATTGTGGTGACTCCCAGCCCTCTTCCCTCGGCCTATACGGAAGAAGAGATCATTAAAGAGACCTCGCGGGCCCTATGGGACCTCATGGCCCTGACCATGCCGCACGACGTGCGGCTCGCCCTGGAGTTCATCGGCTTCCGGGACTGCTCCGTGAGCACTCTGGACCTGGCATGGAAGATCGTCCGGAAAGTGAGCATGCCCCACGTGGGCCTCGTACTCGACACCTTCCACTTCTACGTTGGCGACAGTGAGATCGACCACATCGACGCCGTGGCCCCGGAGAAAATCTTCATCGTCCAGGCAAGCGACGCAGAGGACCTGCCCCGATCGGAGCTCGGCCCGGACCACAGGCTCTTCCCGGGAGACGGGATCATCCCTTTGGCCGGCATCCTCGGCCGCCTCGGGCAGATCGGATACGATCGAGTCGTCTCGGTCAAGGTGCCCCGGCCCGACTTTTCAGGGCGCGACCCGGCCGAGCTGGCGGCAGAGGCAAAGGCCGGGGCCGTACGAGTGTTGAGCGAAGGAGGAGTTTAAAGTTGAACTTCAGGTTCCTTTGCTTTCTCACTGGAATCCTGATTTTATTCATTTCCTCACATTGTCCGCCGACTTCCGCCTCTTCCCCTTCTTCTTCAACCAGAGTCGAGCCCAAGTCCATCGCGCGCGAGCACGACCCGGTCAAGATCGTTGGCTCTTCGATCCCCCGATTCCTCGAAGAGCCCGTGCAGCATTGCCGCCTATATGCCGTGCGCGACTCTGAATACGTGCCGATCCCCTTCCAGATCGACGAGGTCGATGCCGAGGGCCTCTATGTGCTTCCCCACGGGAAGAGGCCGAACCGGGATCGAGGGAAGCGTGACGGCCGGCGTGAACTGGAGGGGCTGATCGACGATAACGACGAGCTGGTCTTCATGGCCAGAGACCTGGGGGATAGGGCCATCGATCTCACGCCCCCGCCCGGTGTTGCAAAGAGCGCAGAGATAGAGGTCGCCGACCCGCTCACGGGGGAGAAGGGGTGGGCCTATCTCTTCTCCTTCCCCGACCCGCCCGCGCCCTCCTCGCGTGACTATGTGCGATTCTCCCCGGAGGAGGATCGCGTCTATGCCGAATTCTTCACTCTCGGCTACTCGCCCGTCAAAGATCTCGTCTATACCGACTACCTCTCCGTCACACCGGCCGCAGGCGGAAACGGGAAGAACCTCATCGACAGGATGAAAATACGCTTCACGGCCAGCATCCTGATCCGGTCGATCACCTTTTCACGCCACGAAGACGACTTCACTTCGGAGATCATAGCATACAAGGACGGCGCGGTCAGAGTCATGAGACGCGTGGGCAACCACATGCGATTGGTGCTCGGACTGAAGTCACCCGAAGTAATCGCCTACTCGGTCTACTACCGGGACGCGATCGAGTCTCCCAATACCTTCCACCTCCCCATGGACATGAAGACCGTGGTGAAGCGCGTCGAGTTCTGCGGGGCCACGGACTACCGCCGCAGCTGCAAGGGCATGACCTTCTACACCTCCGGCGCCCCGGAGGGGGTCGCCGTGGACGGCCGCATGTCCGACCGGGAGAAAGAGCTCGTCCGCTCCGATTACGAGTGGACGGTGCTGGCCGGCCCGCAGGGCGCCATGATGAGCCGCCTGTGGCTAGACGAATCCTTCAGAAACGTAATGGGGAAAAAGCTCCATTATATGGACGACGGGAGCGCTCTCAATCCGCCCGAAGCGGATCCGGGTCAGTTTCCGACGATCGGCTATCTGCCTACGAATCTCCTCGAATTAAAAAAGGGTACCTATCATTATAATGTTCATGTCTACTTCCCGCCCCATTATTCTCCTGGAGACGAAGTCCACTTTCTCTGCATTCTCGACCATCCTCTTCAAGTGAGAATTTATTAAAAAATAAATAGTTAGCCCCCTCCTTTTTCAGTGACCGCCGCGCCGTTCACCGCACGGATTTTCAAAATCTTCAATGCACCTTCCTGTCCTCTAATCGATAGCCTTGCGACCCCTAAAAAAAGCCTTTTCAATCGAGGGCGTATCAGGGGTGTGAGGACATCCTCATTTTCAAGCCTTTTCTTATAGTTGCGGCATCTCTCGATGGCCTTTTTTGCTCTAACCGTTTGTAATTCCACAGCTTTCGATTGACTTTTGAATCGGGAATGGGGTAAAAGACGTTCAGCGACAAAAGTCGATTACCAACCTGATTCTGGAGGATATCCCATGACCTCTCAAAAAAAGTCGATAACGCGGACTTTGCGAGAGGGCCACAGGATCTCTCACTGGAATGATGACAGCACGGCCCCTCTTGCTTTTCTCCCCTACCCTGCCACCGCCAAGGCCCAAGACGAGGACGATCCACGCTATGACAAGCGCATGCTGGTCCTCCCGTGGAACCGATTTATAGCATTCCGCAAGACATTAATCCCTCTCAAGCAGATCACGCGCCTCCGCTTCAAGGATCTCAGCGGCATCATGCTCCTGGATAAATCCGTCAAACCGGTTTCAATCCAGAAGGGGGGCCGCATGGTGATCCCTCGGGATATCATTGGAGAAATCAAGGAGGGAACCCGTCTCAAGATAAAGAAGCACGGGGACGGAACCGCCGTGATCTCCCTGCCGCGCGACGGTATAATCCCAGAGACTCGTCCCGGAACCGGTGCCGAAGATACGTCCGAAACTGATTTCGTAAAGCAATTGGATATCTCTCTCATCGATGCCAGTAAACACCCGGACAAAAGAACCCGAAAGATCGTTACCGACGAGTTCATTGCGGACATAGAAAAGCGGGGACTCCGAGAGCCGATTCTGGCCGTAGGCGACACCCCTCCATACCGGCTGATCTCCGGCTTCAAGCGGTATGAAGCAAAAAAAAGGCTTATTAAAAAAGGCAAGAATCGCAAAATCAAGGCTATTATCATTCCGGAGTGCTCCCCCGCCGTGATCGCGTCGATCCAGGCGGCCATGAACTATCACCCCCCCGTCGCCAACGAGCTCCCCAACGCGATCGATCTGATCAACAGGGCCTTGCAATACCGCGGACAGGATCTCAAGGTCCCCGAGATCGCCGCCAAGATGAAAATACACCCGAGGACCGTGAGGGATTACCTGGAGATCGCCCAGGCGGACAAGAGGATTCTCAAGGCCCTTGCCGCCGAAAAGATCACGCACTACCAAGCCCTCGAGCTCAAGCGGGGAAAGATGCTGCCTGAGCAATTTCCGAAGGGCAAGGTTCCGTCGGTGCGGGAATTACGGGAATTAAGAAGAGCGCGTGCAGAAGCCGCCTCGAAAGAGCTGGCAAGGTAGTTCTGCGCCAGGACTGAATCAATGGATACTCTGATTATTATGGCTCAAACTGAAAAACTGAGTGAAAGGAGGTTGAATAGAAGCAATCCTTCTTCGTCTACTAATTCAATACAGAAAAATAGGGCCCGGGCTGGCTTGGACCCCCGTCCGGACCCTACGAACCTCGAAGACGGTGCCGAGGGAATCGGACACCGCGTTCAGGTGAGTATTACACTACACGATTCTGCCGCATAGATGCAAGCTTGATTCAGGCTGCCTGCTCCCCTGCCCTGCCGAGTCCGTCCTCCCCGCCGTCGTAACGTCCAAACACGAAGGGAGGACAATCATGACCGAATTCGAATTCGCCCAGAGCCCCCAGTACGGAAAAGATCGTCTCTGTCCGCTGATTGTGGTGATGATCTTTCTCATCACGGTTTCTCTGATCATGCACATCAAGGCGACGGAGGTCTGGATCTGGCCCGCGGCCCCGCAGATGGCCGACGCCCGGGAGATCTTCGACCGCATGGACGAGGATCCGTGCGAGCTGATCCACGTCGCCGCGAACTGAAAGGAGGGTGGAGCCATGAAACGATCGTCGGACAGAGTCGGCCTGATCTCCAGGAGAGGTTTCGTCTGGTCGGCCGGGGGGCTTCTTTTCCTTTGCGTTGCCGGAGTGCTCGGCCGCATCTTCGGCATGCGCTGGTCCCGGTGGGGCGATTACCCCGGCTATGAGTGGCCCCCGGCCGTCACGCTGGAGGACCCTTACTATCGTGCTCCCATACTGGATACACACGGTGAGGTGCTGGCCGAAACCGTGAGCTTCCTGGGTCTTATTGCGAGCCGGTTCGATATCCTGAACATGGAGAAAGCCGATCTCGACCCGATACTCGACGAGCTGGCCCGGATCCTCGACCGTCCGAGAAAGCATATCGTCACCCTTCTCGGCCGGAAGCGCCCCGTCGTGTGGATCGAGCGGGTCCTCAGCCCGGCGCAGCTCGCCCGCCTCGACACATATCTGGCCCGCGGCGGTCGCCTCCACGGCTTCAGCAAGCAGCGCGCCTTTTCCCGGCTGTACGGTCTTTTCCCGGCGGGTTCCTGCGTGATCGGCTATATGTTCCAGAAGCTGATCCCGGACAAAGAGTCCCTGGGTCACTGCCATCACGAGGCCGACAAATTCCAAAAAGGGCTCGAGAAGGTTTTCAACGACCGGCTCGAAGGGATAACCGGCGCCCTGGAGGCTCCCAGGGACAAGAACCAGCGCATACTCGTGCACAGGGCGACGAAGGCAAAACCCGCGGTGCCGGGCGAGCCGATCCAGGTCGCCCTGGACATCAAGCTCCAGAGGAAAGTCGAACAGATCGCCGAAGCCCATCGCAAATACTGGTCGGCCGAGGTCGCCCTGGTCACGGTGGCCCGCATCGACAACGGCGACCTCCTTTGCGCGGCCCGGATGCCCCAGGGCCCGCCCGACCAGCCCTGCTGGAAGTGGGAGGAATCGCTCAGCAACTGCGAGAATTTCATTGGATCCTTCTATCTCGGGTCGGTCATCAAGCCCCTGGTCTACGCGGGAGGCATCCAGTTCGGTGCGGTCCGCCCGGATGAGATCATCGACGTTCCGCATTCGATCACGATCGGGGGAAAGACCTTCACGAACCGCAGGAAATTCCCGGACCGCATGTCCGTGACCGACTGCCTCGTGAGCTCCGTGAAGACCGCGGCGATCATCATCGGTCAGCGCCTGGAGCGCCGGATCGACAGAGAGGGGATCTTTCAGATGCTCAGGGACTTCGGGATCGGCGAGATCATGGGCCTCCCCTTTTTCCGAGAATCGGGCGGGCGCCTCCCTGACCACCTGAAACGGTCCTCTCTGTACATCGCCGAGGCGAGCATAGGGTACGAGGTGGAGCTGAATCACCTCACGCTGATTCGCGCCTACTCCTGTCTCCTGGGCAAGGATCGGTCCGTCCTGCCGCGTCTCGTCGTCGCCCAGGGGCCGCACGTGGGCGCCATGGATCCTTTGCCGGTCAGGCCGGCATCGGGCCCGATCTCCGGGGAGGCGGGGGAGGCGGTCCTGCGGATGCTCGAAGAGGCCGTGTCCCGAGGAACGGGCCGAGGGGCCGGCATCAAAAACGTATCGCTGTCAGGTAAAACTGGGACGGCCCGGGCCTACAGGGCGAAGCCGTATACGCCCGAAGGCGCCCCGCCCCCTGTCGGGCCCTTCGGCTTCCTCAAGGACCGAGCGCACTGCTCGTTCACGGGCTTCGTGGGACGGTCTCACCTCATCGCCGTGACCTTCCTCTTTACTCCCGCTCCGTGCCCCGAATGCCGGGACGCGGACAAGCGCGGGAAGATGAAGCGCCGGGGATCGTGCGACCATGTCTACGCGAGCAACGTGGCCTGCCCCGCCTTCAGAGACATCGCTCAATTGTTGGTCCGGCCGGACCCGGGCGGCGGGAAGAACGATCCCGGCGAGCTCGACGGGGCCCCCGTCAATCTGGCTTGAACCCGAACATGCAGTAGGCGCCGGTGCAAGGCGCCTACTGCATGTTCGGGTTGAAAGGAGAGACGCCATGAATCTCCGTGATGCAAGAAATTTTCGTCGATCGATCATCATCAGCGCGTCCGCGCTGATCGCCTTCGGACTGGTGACCCTCTACGGCATCCAGCAGTCCGAGTTTTCCGACGTCCGCGGCATAGCGGACCGCCAGGCCCAGTACATCCTGGTCGGGGCCGCGGCCTTCGGGCTCTGCTATTTCATGCCGCCCGGCCTTCTCAAGTGGATCGCAAAGCCCGGATTGATCCTGTCGGTCATCATAATGGGGGTCTCCGCCGCGGTCCTCCGCTTCAAGGGGGGCTACGATATCTACAGCGCGATTCCCCTCGGAGGAGGCCGGTCCATCCAGCCCGCCGAGTTCGCGCGGTTCTTCCTCGTCCTATACCTGGCCGCCGTCCTCTCTGAATCCAGGCTCAAGGTGAAGAGCTTCCTCCGGGAAAGCCTCCTCCTCCTGGCCCCTTGCGGCATCTGTTTTGTCTTCACTTCTTTCATTCAAAAAGATACGGGGGCCGGATTCGTCACCCTGCTCGGATCCATGCTGTTCCTCATCCTGGCCGGGATTCCTCCGAGGCACATGGGACGGCTCTCCGTCAACGCCGTCGGCCCTACCCTCTTGCTTCTCTGCATATTCGCGAAGACCGCGAAAGACAGGGTGATGGAATACCAGCAGGCCTTCGGCAGCTTCCAGGAGCAGGAATATCAAATTCAAATGGTGATGCGCGCATGGGTGGAGACCCCGTGGCTCGGCATGGGCCCGGGAAAGAGCATCCAGAAGTACTTCATTCCCGAGTGCCACACCGACTTCATTCTCCCCATTGTCTTTCAGGACTTCGGCCTCATGGGCCTCATGGCCGTCCTCGCGATGTTCGCCCTGCTCGTGTTCGCCGGGTTCATGACCGCCCGCCGGGCCGCAGGCCGGTTCGAAGGCCTGGTCGCCGGGGGGATCTCAAGTCTGATCCTGGCCAACGTCGCCATTTCGGTCATGGTGAACCTGTGCGCAATCCCGACGATCGGAATCAATTGCCCTCTCCTGTCGGCCGGGGGTTCCTCCCTGGTCTCCTTCATGGGCGCCCTCGGCATCCTGGCGGGCATCGCCCGCAGGAGCGAGCCCGGCCCCGGACGGATCGGTGAGACGCCGGGTCTCGACCGCTTCCTCGGTGAGGTCTCCTTCGCGACGCAGAAAGTGATCGCTGCCGCCTTCGTGGTCCGCACGGGAATCCTGAACCTGTTACGTCACCCCCTCGCCTGCATGCGCGAGGCGTACGGCGCATTCGAAAGGAAGTAGAAATGGATCCAATCTACATTGCCCTGGAGATCGAGGGGAAGTTTTTTACATACTGTCTTTTTGTTTTGCCCAGAGACGGTCCAGTAAGGATCATTCGATTCTACCGACGAGAGTCCGCCGGAGTGGCGGGCGGCATGATCGAAGATCCGGAAAAAGCCGGAAGATTGATTTGCGCGCACCTGGACGAGTTCGGACGGGAATTCAAGTTCTCCGGCTGCCTCTTCCTCTCCCTCGCGGGGCCCGATCTCCTGTGCGACCTGGAAGAGGATTCGGTCGCCCTCTCCTCGTACAGGATGATCACGGACAGGGACTGCGATAAGCTGGAGGGCCGGATCAGGAACCGTCTGCGATCCGAGCTCCTTCCCGATGAAGGCCCTGAGCGCATTCTCCTCGATCTGTTTCCCATCGAATACCACCCCAATGACTACCAGTTCATGGACCACCGCCCGGTCGGTCTGATCGCGACCGCCCTCTCTCTCAAGGCCGTTGCCGTCACCGTGTCTCGGGACCTCCTGGAGAATATCGACCATGCGGCGAAGCGGTCCGGCCGACCCGCGAAGGGGCATGTCGTCTGGCCGCTGGCGGTCTCGCGCAGCACCCTCTGTCCGGCCGAGCGCATGGGGGGTGTGGCGCTGGTGAACCTCGCCTCCCAGTCCACGTCCCTTGCGATCCTCCTGGGGGACCATCTCCTTCAGACGACCACGTATCCTTACGGCCAGGACGCGATCACCCGGGATCTCTGCGCGGCCCTGTGCCTGGAGGACCAGAACGAGGCGGAGCGGATCATGCGGAAGGCCGGCCTCGACATAGAGGCCCTGGAGGAGAACAAAGAGACACTCCAGATCGTCACCGGCCCCGAAGGCGGCATGAAAACTTACTACCGAAAGCATATCGCCCAGGTCATTTACCAGCGCTTCTGTGAGATCGCCGAATGGGTGGCCGCGACGCTCCGGGACTCCCCTTTCCGCGACCGTGTCACGGAAGGGCTCGTGCTCGTGGGGGAGGGAGCAGGAATGGAAGGTGCGACGGATCTGTTTTCCCTTCACACCGGGCTGCACGCGCGCGTGGGCGATCTCGCGGGCCGGGCCGGGAAGTCGGGTGGTCCCGAGAACTCCGTCTACTCCATCGTTGCCGGCGTGGGTCCCTATGTCGATGAGAACAGGGAACGATATATAAAAAGCCTCGGGATTATGCGCCTCGCGACCCGATCCGAAAAACGCTCCTTCTTGCGGCACCCGGCGGCCGCCCTGAAGCAGCCTCCCGTCGTCCCGTCCGAGATCGCCGAACCCGAAGAACAGGAAAAGCGCCGCATCGAGGCGTAGAAAGGAGGCGAGTATGAGCGTCGGACTGATCAGCGCCGAAGAATCGTTAGAAAACCTCTTTTTCGGGATCGGCTCTCTCGGCGCGCGCCTGGTGGAGGGCCTGGTCGAATCGCAGATCGTGCCCGGAGAGGGCGTGAGTGCGGTGGACCTGAATACCCTGATTTTCTTCCTGAATCGATCCAACCCGTCCGGCCCGGCATCCGGAAACCTGGCCGGGCAGTTTCAGAACCCCTCCCCCCAGGTGATCCGGGATGTGGTCCGGCGCGAGCGGGAAGGCGCCAGGCGGCTCATTCAGGATGTGGGCACGGTGACGCTCATCGCGGACCTCGCGGAGCCCATGGGGTCCGCCGGCCTGGAAGCACTTTCCGAGGTCACAACGCCGCCCCCCCCGACCCCAGGCGGACCCGGCTGGCCTCTCCGCGTCGCCATCATCGTGACCCTGGACGAGACGGGGAAGACGGAGAAGATCCTCGCCGCCGATGCCGTACGCGCCAGGCTCGGCCGCACCCTCGACCTCGTCGTGCCCATCTCCATCAGGACCATGGCCGACCGCCTGGGCGATCAATCGACATGGGCCGACTTCGACGCCCGCCTCCGCCAGATCGCCTTCATCGCCGTCGGAACGATCTGGAAGACCCAAGCCGGCGGCCTCAGGGCCCTCCCGGGCGTGGATCCTTTCAGGCCCGAGGCGCTGCGCTCCTCGGGCGAGGCCGTGGCGTGGGTCGGCGCAGGGAAGACCATGGACGAGGCGATCGCCGAGGCCCTGGCCGTGCCCTACCGCGATCCCCTCGACATGGCGGGAGCCAGGGGAATCGTCCTGCTTGTGGGGGACCGGGAGCAGTCGAGCCCCGGGGAGATCCTCCGTGCGATCGACGGGATCCGGGAGAGGACGAGCAGACACATGGAGGTGAGCGTCCTGCCGGTCGAGTCCTCGGGGGAGAGCGCACGGCCCGCCGTGGCCCTGCTCGCCTACGGAATTCCCGCGCCCCGGGTGACGCCGGAGCGTTCGGGCCCCTTCCCTTCCAGGGTCCCGCCCGGCTCATTTTTTGATCCGATTTCAATTCCCACCTACATTCGCAGGGGGCAGGCGAGGCCGCTCCCCGTGGAAGAAAAACCCGACCCCGACTGAGCCCACTTCACTCCGGCGCGCATAAAGACCCATGCGTCTTTATGCGCGCCGGGTCACCCATTTCTCTCCTACTCTACCCTAACGTTGCATAAAACGCAGAACAGAAACGCGTCAGAGCGCGTCAGATGTGGCCGAGACGAGCACGGCCGCAGATGGCGTGCTCTGGCGCGAGCGTCAGCGGTTTCCGCCTGCGGTTTTATGCAACGTTAGGGTCTACTCTCGACGGCCGAAATCATCCGTGCTATTGTACGCGGCTATTGTGTGAGAAAGATGCCCGATCCCAAGCATCCGGAGCCCCGATTCACCGGCGGGCATTGCAACGCATCCGGGCGAGCATCATTTTCGGGAGACCGCGTGAAGCACATCGACGAGCTTACCAAAGGGATCATCCGGGAGAACCCGGTCCTGGTCCTGCTGCTGGGGCTCTGCCCAGTGCTTGCCGTGACCACGGGGCTCGGCAATGCCGTGGGAATGGGGATCTCGGCCACCTTCGTTCTGGTCTGCTCCAACATCATCATCTCGATCTTCAAGGGCTTCTTTCCGAAAAAGATCCGCATCCCCTGCTTCATCGTGGTGATCGCGACATTCGTGACCATCGTGCAGATGGTGCTGAAGGCCTACTTTCCCGACCTGGACGAATCCCTGGGTATCTTCATCCCCCTGATCGTGGTGAACTGCATCATCCTGGGCCGGGCCGAGGCCTTTGCGAGCCGCAAGGGTCTTCTCCCCTCGATCCTCGACGGCCTCGGAATGGGACTGGGTTTCACCCTGGCCCTCTGCCTGATCGCTTTCTTCCGCGAGCTCCTCGGGACCTGGCGTCTCGGGGGCATACCGGTCACCTCGGGAGGGTTCGACCCGGCGGCGGTGATGATCATGGCCCCGGGGGCCTTCCTGGTCCTCGGCCTCACGCTCGGCGCGATGGCCTGGCTCGAGAGGAGGGCGGCCGACCGTCGCCTCCGGGCCGAGGCGAGCCGGGCCATGGCCTTTGAGGCACGCATCATGGGCGAGGAGGCGGAGCGTCGCAAGGCGGCTGCCGCGAAGAAGAAGGCCAAGAAGAAGGCCGCGGCGGCGGCAAAGAAGGCGGCCGAGGCCGCCGCCGAGAAGCCCGTCGAGGGCGCCGAAGTCAAGAAAGACGAGCCGAGCGAGACCGGCGGCGACGGCGGGAGCGAGAGGTCAGGAGCCTGACGATGGAATACTTCAAGATCGGCTTCGGCGCCATCTTCGTCACCAACTTCGTCTTGGCCCAATTCCTCGGCCTCTGCCCCTTCATCGGCGTGAGCCGCCGCAGCTCGGACGCCGTGGGCATGGGCTTTGCCGTGATCTTCGTCATGACCATGGCCTCGGTGGTCACCTACACGATCTACAAGCTGGTGCTCGTGCCGGGATCCCCGATCTTCCCGGGCGACTATGTCTACCTCAACATCGTGGTCTTCATACTCGTGATCGCATCCCTCGTACAGCTCGTGGAGATGGTGATCGAAAAGACTTCGCCCCCCCTCTACAAGGCCCTGGGCATCTATCTTCCCCTGATCACCACGAACTGCGCCGTCCTCGGCGCGGCCCAGCTCAATGTGGGGCTCTTTGGAAGCGAGGGCCTCGGCCAGGGGCTGATCAAGTCGGGCCTCCACGGCTTCTGCGGGGGACTGGGCTTCATGGTGGCCATGGTCCTGATGAGCGCCATCCGGGAGCGCCTGGAGCTGGCTCCGATCCCAGAGTCGCTCAAGGGCGTGCCCGTGGCCTTCCTGACCACGAGCTGCATGGCCCTGGCCTTCCTCGGCTTCAGCGGGATGGTGTGATGATCGCCGCGGTCACGACTCTCGTCACCCTCGGCGCCCTCTTCGGAGTGGGGCTCTACGTCTCGAGCCATTTTTTCAGCGTCGAGATCGACCCGCGGGCCGAGAGGATCGCCGATATCCTGCCCGGCGCCAACTGCGGCGGCTGCGCCTTCGGGGGCTGCGCCGCCTTTGCCAAGGCCGTGGCGGCCGGCGCCGCCGACGTGGGCCTGTGCGCGCCGGGGGGCGACGAGGCTGCAAAGACGATCGCCGAGATCATGGGCGTCGACTTCTCGAGCGAGGGCAAGAAGGTCTCCATGCTGCTCTGCGCGGGCGATTCCGTGAAATGCCCTGCAAAGGCACGCTACGATGGCATCGGAGGCTGCACCTCCGCCACCCTCGTCCACTCGGCCGCCAAAGGGTGCTCCTACGGCTGCACCGGGCTGGGGACCTGCGAGCGGGCCTGCCCCTTCGACGCCATCGCGATGAACGAGGCGGGCCTTCCCTATGTGCTGGAAGAACGCTGCACCGCCTGCGGCCTGTGCGTCGACGCCTGCCCCAAGAGCCTCTTCGAGATGCGGCCCGCCAGTGCACACGTGCACGTGCGATGCTCCAGTCGCGACAAAGGCCCGGTCACACGCAAGCTCTGCGACGTGGGCTGCACCGGCTGCGGGCTCTGTGTGAAGGCGTGCAAGTTCGAGGCGATCGAGGTGGTGGACAACCTCGCGGTCATTGACTACGAGAAGTGCAAAGGCTGCGATTCCTGCGCAGAGGCCTGCCCGCAGGACACGATCTGGAGCTACCGCAAAGCGAGAAAAGAGCGCAAGAAGGCGGCCGAGGCGGTTGCCGCCGCGGCGTAGAGATAGTGGATCGGAAAAAAAATCTAACCACAGAGGACACAGAGGTCACAGAGGTCACAGAGATTAAAAAAGTAACTATTTAGCCATTTGGAGCGCACCGTCATTCTGAGGAGCGAAGCGACGAAGAATCCGCATCTTGCGTTCACGCGAGGGGCCCTTCACTTCGCTCAGGGTAAACTCCGCGACGAAGAATCCGTTTCCCGGATATGCTCGGGGCACGGATCCTTCGGCTTCGCCTCAGGATGACATTACGCGTGTGTAACTGTGATTAATCTCTTCCCCTCTCTGTGCCCTCTGTGTCCTCTGTGGTGAATTCATGTTTTTTCATGGGAGCTGGACTTGGCCAGGACTTTTTACGGCGGGGTTCACCCGCCCGAGTTCAAGGAGCGCGGGGAGAAGAGGGCCATCGAGAGCTTCGACGCGCCCGAGATTCTCGTGGTGCCCCTCGTGCAGCACCTCGGTGCGCCCGCCCGGGCCTGTGTGGGCAAGGGGGACGAAGTCCTGGTGGGCCAGAGGGTCGGGGAACCCGGCGGCTTCGTCTCGGCCGCGGTCCACTCGCCGGTGTCCGGCAAGGTGAAGAGGCTCGTCACGGCCCTCCACCCGGTCGGCATGAAAATACCGGCCGTGGAGATCGTCAATGACGGTGAAGGTCGCAGGGCGCCCGGGGTCGGCGAGGAGAGGCCGGGCTGGCGCGATCTCGGCGCGAAAGAGATCCTCTCGGCCGTGAGCGAGGCGGGGCTGGCCGGCATGGGCGGGGCCACTTTCCCCACCCACGTCAAGCTTTCCCCTCCCGAACACAAGCCGATCGACACGGTGATCCTGAACGGGTCCGAGTGCGAGCCCTTTCTCACCGCCGACCACAGGCTCATGCTCGATCGGCCGGCCGAAATCGTCGAGGGGCTCCGGCTCTGCATGAAGGCGGTTGGGGCCGGGAAGGGTCTCATCGCGGTCGAGTCGAACAAGCCCGACGCCTATGAGCTCATGGTGGAGACGGTCTCCGGCACCGGCGACATCGAGTGCGCCATGCTCCCGGTCAAGTACCCCCAGGGCGCAGAGAAGCAGCTCATCAAGGCGCTTCTCGACCGGGAGGTCCCCTCGGGAGGTCTCCCCATGGACGTGGGCGCCCTGGTCCAGAACGTGGGCACCGCCTGCGCCGCCTACGAGGCGGTCGCCCTGGGCAAGCCCCTGTACGAGCGCGTGGTCTCGGTCACCGGCGATGGGGTGCTGGAGCCGGCGAACCTCCTCGTGCCGATCGGCACGCCCGTGGCCTCGCTACTCGAACGCTGCGGCGTCGACCCCGCCGCCAGGAAGCTCATCCTCGGCGGGCCGATGATGGGCTTTGCCCAGTACACGGCCGAGATGCCCGTGAACAAGGGGACGAGCGGCGTGCTGTTATTAAAGGACGCCGCGGCCGTGGATGAGCGCTCGTGCATCAGCTGCGGCCGGTGCGTCGAGGCCTGCCCGATGCGGCTCATGCCGAGCTGGCTCTCCATCCTTGGCGAGGCCTCGGCCTTCGACCAGATGGAGGCGTGGAACGCCCCGGACTGCATCGAGTGCGGATGCTGTGCCTATGCATGCCCGGGTCGAAGGCGCATCGTGCAGCAGATCAAACGGGGCAAGCTCTGGATCCAGAACCAGAAAGCCATGGCCAGAGCGGCCCAGGCCAAGGCTTGAAATTTTCCTCTGAGGAACCCAGGAACCCATGAAGTAACAAAAGGAAATAGTGCATGAGAAGGGATTTCGAATATAACTATTTCATCATGATCTTTATCAACCCGGAAATTGCATCGACTATTTTCCTGGGTTCATGGGTTCCTCAGAGTCATTCTCCCCAGGGTGTGACCAAACTCGTATTACGATCTCCTTCACACAGGGCAGAGGGATAGTATGGCTGGTGTCAACGACATCGAGGGCAAGCTGGTCGTAGGACCCTCGCCGCACCTTCGCGGTGAGGAGTCGATCCCCAGGATCATGTGGACCGTCTCGGCCGCCCTGGTCCCGGCGCTGCTCGCGGGAGCTTATGTATTCGGCGTCCGGTCGCTCACCGTTGTGGCCGTATCCATCCTGACTGCCGTGGCGACCGAGGCCGTTGTTCAGCGGCTCCTGGCAAGGAAGGTGACGATCCACGACGGCTCGGCCTTTCTCACGGGGCTCCTGCTCGCCTTCACACTTCCGCCCAACGTCAGGTGGTACGTGCCTTTTGTGGGCGCCCTGGTGGCGATCGGGCTCGCCAAGCACTGCTTCGGGGGCCTGGGAAACAATATCTTCAACCCGGCCCTGCTCGGCAGGGCCTTCGTCCACTTCGCCTTCCCGGCCCAGATGAACCTCGCCGACCGGTGGCCGGTTCTGCGCCTCCGAAGCCTTGCCGACATCTTCAGGCTCGATGTGGCGGCGGTCGATCCCGGGACCCTCGAATTCGTGGACGCCGTGAGCCGTGCCACGCCGCTGCAAGTACTCAAGGACAACCCCGGCCTCCCCTGGGACCAGCTCCCGGGCAGCTACCGCCTCTTGGACCTCATCGTGGGGACCACACCCGGCTGCCTCGGAGAGACCTCGGCGCTGGCCCTGCTCCTGGGGGGCCTGGTGCTCATCGCCCTGCGGCACGTGAACTGGCGCCTGCCCCTGGCCTACATCGCCACCGTGGCGGCCCTCATCTTCCTGCTGCCCGTGCCCGATGCAACGGGGCGACTGGTCGGGGGTCTCGCCGCCGTACTCCAGGGCGATCTCCAACTGGCCCGAACCGCGGCCCACCTCCTGGGGGGCGGCCTCTTCCTGGGGGCCTTCTTCATGGCCACCGACATGGTGACCTCCCCCGTCACCGGAAAAGGACAGATCCTCTTCGGCGCGGGCGCCGGGATACTGGTCGCCCTGATACGACTCTACGGAGGCTACCCCGAAGGGGTCTGCTACTCCATCCTCCTCATGAACATGACAACGCCGCTCATCGACCGCTACATGAGGCCGAAGCTCTTCGGCTCCAGGCCCGCGGAGGAAGGCACATGACGGGCGAGGCCAAGGTGCCTAAGGCATCGAAGATCCCGGACTTCATCCGGTTCCCCCTGGTGCTCGGCCTGGTCTGCCTCGCCTCGGGCCTGAGCCTCTCGTGGCTCTACGGGAAGACGTCCGACCGGATCAAGGCCTCGGAGAAGCGAAAGCTCCTGGCCGCCTTCGAAGAGCTCGCCCCGGGCTACGACGAATACGAGGAGGTTCGCATCGGGGCCGAAAAGACCGAGGACGGGAGGGCCTTCACTTACTACAGGCTGCTCGACCCGGGCGGCCGGACCGTGGGCTTCGCCTGCGAGACGCTCGGCCCCGGCTCCTACAACTCGATCCGGCCGATCCGGGCCGTGACCGTGGTCGGACCCGACCTCAAGCGTGCCAGGGTCCTGGGGATGCGCATCACCTTCAGCGAGGAGACGCCCGGCCTGGGGGAGAAGATCAAGGAGATGCCCGCGGCCAATTCACTCGTGGGCCTGCTCACGGGCCGGCCCAGCGTCCGGCGCGTCCAGTCCGAGGCAGTGAGCGCCGACACGGTGCGGGTCCTCGAGGAGAGCGACCGGGAGGTGACAATCGAGTATGAGGGCGACGGCGGCGCATTGGAGCGAAAGACCCTGCCCCGCGGCCAGGTCCGCTTCATGGAGTTCGTCCCCTGGTTCCAGGATCAGTTCTCGGGTCTCGGCGGAGAGGAGCTCGGGCTGAAGGGGGAAGGCGGAGGGGTGGACGCCATCACCGGGGCGACCGTGAGCTCCAGGGCGTCGGTGGATGCGGTCCGAGAGGCGGTGCGGCTGATCAAGCGGTATGCGATGTAATATCCCCTCCCCTACTCTTCCGGCTTGAAGTACCGGATGTCGTAGAGGTCCCCTTTCCGCTCCTCGCTCCAGACCGCCTGGACGCGCATGTCGCACTCGATCGCCTCCGGCTCGATCTCCCGGATCAGGTGCGGGAGCTGGGTGCTCGCCCCGTCGAGCAGGATCATGCCGTACGTGTAGGGCGGGTCCGTGGGCTGCCCCGGGAAGGGGAGGTAGACCGTGGTGAAGGAGACGAGCCGGCCGTGGTCGCTCACCTCCTCCCACTCATCCTGGGTTGGAGCGAAACAGCGGCCGCAGATCTTCTGGGCCGGCACGAGGACCTTGTTGCACTTCGTGCACCGGGCGCCCATGATCCTCTTGTTCAGCTTGGTCTCCTCGAAGAAGCGGGTCAGGGATTCTCCGTAGGACCACCTGTACGGAATGCTCAGCTTCCCCCTGACCTCTGTGATCAGCTCTCCCATGGCTCGCTCTCCTTCTGATTCGCCTAATACGAAATGGTCGAAATTATTTTTCCTCACACAAAGACACAAAGATCACAAAGTTTTTTAATATTTTCTTTGTGGCTTCGTGGCTTTGTGTGAGACATATAACTCCGGAGCTTCCGAGCATTCCTGAGCCAGTCGCGTAGATCTCTCAACGAAGGTCTTCTTCTATATCGTAGCAAGATCTTCAGACGATCGGTTCGAAGTGCTCGATGTCAAAGAGGCTCCCTTTGCGCTCCTCGCTCCAGACCGCCCG
Source organism: uncultured Thermodesulfobacteriota bacterium (assembly GCA_964522545.1). GTDB lineage: Bacteria > Desulfobacterota > DSWW01 > CAZFWM01 > CAZFWM01 > CAZFWM01. Next base: position 31,970 of record CAZFWM010000009.1, on the reverse strand, counting down.
GACGCGCATGCCCATCTTGAGGGTGTCGTAGTCCTCGGTCTTGACGAGGTGAAGGAGCTCTGTGTCGGCCCCGTCGAGTCGGATGGCCGCAATGGCGTACGGGGGATCACTGGGGCGCCAGACCAGGGGAGCGCGGACCACGGTGTAAGTCTCGATCGTCCCCTCGTCGGCCACTCCCACGTACTCTTTGGTGTCTATGAAGCAGGCGGCGCAGAATTCCTGGGGCGGCACGAGCACCTTGCCGCACTCGGGGCACCGGGTCCCCATGATCCGCCGGTCGTCCCGCAGCCTAGTGAGGAAGGTCCCGATCGCCTCGCCCGTGGTCCACTTGTACGGGACCGTGATGTCCCCTTCCATGACCTTGCCTTCCGGCTTCTCCTGACTCATTGTCTCGCTCCTTTCGAAATCGTCCTCGCCCTTAAAAACAATAGTCCGACCACAGAGGACACAGAGGGCACAGAGAGGAAATTATCATACAATTTCTAAACCATTTTATTCTCTGTGACCTCTGTGTCCTCTGTGGTTATTCATTCATTTGTTCACATCAACCATCTCTACTTTTCAAACAAACTTATCCACTAAATAGGCTCTTTCCCCAGGATCATCACGGTGTGGAACTGGATGCCGCCGCCCCAGCCGTGGGCCAGGGCGTTTCGCACGTCCGGGACCTGGCGTTTCTCGGCCTTTCCCATGACCTGGAGGGCCGCCTCCACCTGCCGCATCATGGCCGTGGCGCCGATGGTGTTCGTCGAGAGCACGCCCCCCGAGGGATTCACGGGGAGGTCGCCCTCCATCTGGGTCGCCCCGGACTCGGCCAGTCGGCCCCCCTCGCCCTGCTCGCAGAAATGGAGCCCCTCGTACCAGATGAGCTCCTGGTAGCTGAAGGCCTCGTAGATCTCGGCCACGTCGATCTCCTCGCGCGGCTTCGTGATGCCCGCCTGCTTGTACGCCTTCTCGGCCGCCGCCATCTGGGCCAGGGGTACGGTCCAGTCCCGGTCCACGTAGTTCACCCCCTCGTTCATGGTGGAGACGCCGTTGACCCATGCGGGCGTGGGCGTGATGGCTCGGGCCTTCTCCTCGCTGGAGAAGATCATGGCGCACGCACCGTCCGAGGCCGGGCAAGCGTCGAGTAGCCGGATCGGCGTGGATATCATGGGCGATTCTCTCACCATCTCCATGCTGATGTCCTCGATGTGGAGCTGAGCGTACGGGTTGTTCAGGGCGTTCCGCCGGTTCTTCACGGCGATGATGGCGCCGTGCTCCTCGGTGTACCCCCACTTGTGGAGGTACTGGCGCGCCTGGATCGCCACGGCACTGGGCGCGCCGCAGGCGAACTGTCGCCCCATGATCGGATCGTAGACCGTGGAGAGGCCGAGCTGCACCGGCCCCTCGGAGAGCTTGTCGCCCGTGACGGCGAGCACTGTGTCGAACATGCCGGAGGCCACGTGGTAGAAGCCGCAGATCCCGGTGGAGGCCCCGACCGTGCCCCCGGTGTGGACGCGGATGATCGGCTTCATGAAGCCGCCCGAGGCCTCACCGCACCACTTCTCCGGATGGTTCACCCCCTCGAAGTACTCGGGGGAGCTGCCGAAGACCACGGCGTCTATGTCCTTCATGGTCAGGCCGGCGTCGTCGAGGGCGCGGGTCACGGCCAGACGGCAGAGCCCCGGGAAGCTCAACTCCTCCCATCGCATCTTGCACTCGGTCTGGCCGGTTCCGACCACAGCCACTCTTCTCATGATTGTTTCCTCCTGATGCGGCAGAGCCGCAAGCTATCAGCCGTCAGCCTTCAGTTGTCAGCTCCTCCAGCCTCCGCCCCATAGAACTCTCGAAAGATCCACACAGGCTGCGTTGGGTTCACGACGCGAGCCATGATTCTAATCTGAACCCAAGATGTAGACGATGTTGGATTGGAGGCACATGCCGCTGGTGCTGTGGGCCAGTGCGGTGCGCGCCCCCTGGACCTGCATCTCGCCGGCCGTGCCGCTCACCTGCCGGGCCGCCTCGATCATGCGAACGAGCCCGGCCGAGAGAATCGCGTTGGCCCCGAGGGCGCCGCCCGAGGGGTTGACCGGCAGGTCCCCCCCCATCTCGGAGACGCCGTCGTCGATGAAGCGCCCCCCCTCACCGCGGGGGCAGAAGCCGAGCGCCTCGTAGAGCATCAGCTCCTGAAACGAGAAGGCCTCGTAGACCTCGGCCACGTCGATCTCGGCCCGCGGGTTCGAGATCCCGGCGGCGCCCAATGCTGTCCGTGCCGCCTCCTCGCACGCCTTGATCTCCGCGAGGTCCCGGTGCCCCAGGTAGTAGGCGTCACAGCAGTACCCCACGCCCCGAATCCAGGCTGGCCTGGGATTCATGGCGCGCGCCCTGTCTTCGGCGGCCATGATCAGTACACTGCAGCCGTCCGAGACGGGCGAGGCGTCGAGCCGCTTGATCGGGGAGCAGAGTATGGGAGAGGAAAGCACGTCATCCAAGGTGTGCTCCATGGCGACTTGTGCGTGGGGATTTCGCAGGGCGTTTCCGTGATTTTTGACGGAGACCTTGGCCGCCTGCTCTTCGGTGGCGCCGTAGCGGTCCATGTAGCGACGGGCCTGCAGGGCCGAGGCGCTCACTGCCTCCAGCCCGAGGGGTCGCTGGGTGAAGGGGTCGAAGGTGGCCCCGCTGTAAGTCTGGGGCGAGCTCTCCGAGCCCTTGCTGTAGGCGACCACCAGGGCCGTGGAGCATGCGCCCGAGAGGAGCCGCATATAGGCGTACAGGGCGGCGTAGGCCCCGTCCTCCTCGATCTTCGACTCCTCCTTGAGGAAGGCCCCCTCGGCCTCAGAGATGAAGACATTGGAGATGCTCCGTCCGTCGAGCATGTCGCACCCGGCACCGATCACCGCGTCGATCTCCTCGATGCCGATGCCGGTCTCCTCGAGCGCCTTTGCCACGGTCTCGTAGATCAGCTCGCCGAGGTGGCGGTCCCTGTCGCGGCTCACGTTCCGGGTCTGGGCGTGCCCGACGATTCCGACTCTCGTGCTCATCGCTATCCTCCCCTGCTATGGCTTCCTCTACATCCCTATAGTGGATACTAATTCGGTAAGAGTTTGCTCTTAACGCCCTATGGGCGGGCTTTCATCGGCGTCGGTATCGCTATCGATATCGGTATCGTCTTTTCGCACCGTTCGATCCCGATATCGATAGCGATACCGAATGCCGATTTCCCACCCTTTCGAGTACGAGGGCGATTGCTCTAATTGGATTTCCGATATCGATTCCGCCTCTCAGTACCGCTTCACCAGCGCCTCGACGATGGCGGCGCGCTGCATCTCGCTCGTGCCCTCGGCGATCTCGCCTAGCCTGGCGTCCCGGTAGAGCCGCTCCGCGGCCGTGCCCCTCAGGTAGCCGCGACCGCCGTGGACCTGGACCGCCCAACCGGCGCACCGGCCGGCCGACTCGGAGGCGTAGAGCTTCAGGGCCGCCGAGAGCTCGACGCACGGTTGGCCCGTCTCCTTGAGCCAGGCCACCTTGTAGAGGAGCTGCCGGGCTGAGTCGGCCAGGACCTTCATGTCGGCAATCCGGAAGTGGACGTCCTGGTACCGGGCGATGGGCCGCCCGAAGGCCTTCCTCGCCGTGGCGAATCGGATCGACTCCTCCAGGCAGGCGTCCATGATGCCGATGCAGAAGACCGACATCCCGATCCGGCCGATCTCCAGGGCCTCGGCGGCCAGGGCCATCCCCTCTCCCTCCGGACCGAGCAGGTCCTCTTCCGAGAGGCTGCACCCGTCGAAGGCGACCTCGGACGTGGGCGAGCCGCGCACCCCGAGCGTGTCGAGGGTCTGGCCAGGGCGCAGGCCCTCCCGGCCCTTGTCCACGAGAAAGGCGCTGAGCCCTTCCCCGCCCTCCCCCGTGCCGGTCCTGGCCACCACAACGAACAGATCGGCTATCGGGCCGTTCGTGACCGGCGACTTGAGGCCGGTGAGCTCGAACCCGTCGCCTTTGCGCTCCGCCCGCGTCCGAACCGCACCCGGATCGCTCCCCCCGTCCGGCTCGGTAAAGGCATAGGCCCCGACCATCTCTCCACCGGCCAGGCGGGGCAGGAAGCTGCGCTTCTGCTCCTCTGAGCCGAAGGCCAGGATCAGAGAAGCGCAGATCCCGTAGCTCGCCTCCACGGTGCGGAACGTGGCCGGGCACGCCCGGGCGAGGAGCGTCCCGGCGGCGGCTCGGGCCACCAGGCCGGCCCCGGTCCCGCTGTAGTCCTCGGGTACGGCCATCCCGGTGTAGCCCGCCTCTGCGAGGCCGGCGAGCTTTTCCCTCGGAAAAGTTGCCTCCCGGTCGAGGCGCTCCGCGTCCGGTTCGATCTGGTCGTCACAGTACTTTCGAAATCCCTCTAAAAAACGTTGCTGCTCATCGGTCAGTGAAAAGTCCATCCCATCCCCCAACGATGTAGTTCCGTTTCATTAATCTACGGCTCGCCACCCCAGTCGACAGTCTACAGTCATGAGTCGAGAGTTTTTTCTTTTACTCTCAACTCTCGACTGTCAACTGTCGACTCAACCGGCAATGACGTTGCGCTATCATCCGGCCCGAATGCGTAGAAGATACGACCACCCGACCTCAATACCCCAAATTCATAAGCGACCGAGCGATGATGGACCGCTGGACCTCGCTGGTGCCGCCGCCGATGGTGCCGAGCTTGGCGTCGCGATAGCCCCGCTCCACGATGTACTCCTTCATGTAGCCGTACCCCCCGAAGATCTGGACCGCGTCCTCGGCGCTCCGCACGCCCGCCTCGGTCACGCAGACCTTGGTGATGGCCGCCTCCACCAGGGGGACCTCCTCCTGGGTGTCGAGGAGCCAGGCCTGGCGGTAGACGATCTGCCGGCTCACCTCGAGGCGGACCATCATGTCGGCGAGCATGTGCTGCACCGCCTGGAACCGTATGATCGGCCTGGCGAACTGCTCGCGCTCCTTGGCGTGCTGCACGCACCTCTCCAGGCCAGCCTCCATCGCCCCGATCCCGGGGGCCAGGAGGCACGAGCGCTCCCAGCCGAGGATGAGCCGGGCCACGTTGATGAAGCCGAAGTTCTCGTCGCCCAGGAGATTCTCTTCCGGAATCTCGCAGTCCTCAAAAATCAGCTCCGAGGTGGTGGAAGTGCGCACCCCGAGCTTGTCGAGCTCCTTGCCCACAGTGAAGCCGGGGAAGCCGTCCTCAACGATGAAGGCGCTGATGCCGAAGGCCTTGGCCTCGGGATTGGTGACGGCGATCACGATGAAGACCTTGCCTACCGGGCCGTTCGTGATGAACATCTTGGTGCCGTTGAGGATGTACCGATCCCCCTTCTTCACCGCCCGGGCCCGGATGCCGGTGGCGTCGCTCCCGGCGTCCGGCTCGGTGAGCGCAAAGCCGCCGATCCACTTGCCGCTGGAGATCTTCGGCAGGTAGCGCTGCTTCTGCTCCTCGCTGCCCATCTTCCAGATCGGCACGCCGCACAGAATGGTGTGGGCCCCCCAGGAGAGGCAGAGGCCGCCGTCCACGCCCGCGCGCCCGACGGCCTCCTTGGCGAGGCAGGTGGTGAGGCAGTCGGCCCCGCTGCCGCCGTACTCCTCCGGGAAGGGGAGACCGAGCAACCCGTACCCCCCCATCTTCTCCCAGTTCGGCTGGGGCCACTCGCTGCGAGCCTCCCACTCCTCGGCCGTGGGGGCGATCTCGTTCCGGGCGAAGCGGAGCACCGTGTCGTAAAAGGCCTGCTGCTCATCGGTGATGGTGAATTCCATTTGAGTCTCCTTGATGCGTAGCCGGTTCTTCTTGGCTGCTCAAAGTAGGGGCACGGCATGCCGTGCCCCTGTGATTCAACATTTCCCTGTTTCTACGGCGCGGAGCCCGTGGAGGAAAACTTCGACCACGGTCCTCTTTGCTCTCTCGAAGTCTTCATCCGTCTTTATCAGCGTTCCCAGCACGTATCCATTGATGATGGTCTCGATCCCGCCGAAGAACATGTAGCTTGCGAGCCTCGGGTCGATGTGATCCTTGAACAGGCCCCCGGCCTTCCCTTCCGAGATGATCCGGTCCATGGCGTCGAAGGCCCCCTGGAGGCGCTTCACGTTTTCCCGGGTGAAGAACCTGGAATTCCGGGTCACCTCCATGGTGATCACTTCAACGAGCTCGGGCCTGAACCGGAAGCTGTCGATGATGAAGGAGGCGATGTCGTAGAGCTTCTTCTCCACCGGGCCATCCCCATCTGCCACGGTCTCGACCCAGGACACCAGCATGTCCCATCGCTCCCGGAATATGGAGAGGAGGATCTCCTCCTTACTCTTGAAATAGTGATACACGAGGCCGTAGGCGATCCCCGCCTCCTTGGCGATGTCGGAGATCCGGGTCCCGTGGTATCCCTTGTGGGCAAAGATGGTGACCGCCGAATCGAGGATCAGCGTTCTCTTTTCAGCGGCGATATTTCGCTTCTGCGCGCTCAAATCGAGCTCCTGTCGTGTGTATCCGAATCAAGAACTTATCGCCCTTCGGGCGGGCTTTTTTCTCCCTGACATTTCAAATATTACGTTATATTAATTCACCACAGAGGACACAGAGAGCACAGAGATAGGAAGAGCTTGATCGCATTCTTTCTCTCTCTGTGACCTCTGTGTCCTCTGTGGTTGTATATTTTTTTCATACATCCCTCGGATTTCCTGTGCAATCAATAATAGATTGACTTGTCAATCAATTTTCGGACGGAATGTAGTACAGCGTTGCTTTCTTGTCAAGGCGCGGAGGGATTGTAACTCAACTTACTCAGGCCATGGAAAGTCCTCAGGAAGGATGAAGAAGAAGGTCCTACCGCCCGGGGTGTCGGCCACGTACAGGCCCGGCGGAACCTGCTCTCCGCTGTGAGGGTCGGGCTCGCATCCGGTATAGGTCTCGTAGGTCTGGTTCCATGTCCAGTGGTGTTTTCTCTTCATGATTTCGTTCCTCGTTGTAAAAAATCCTTTTCGGAAGACAGTCCTCACCGGGAGCGCCTGCCCCCCTCGATGAGGTCCTGGGGGAGATTGAAGAGGCGGCGGAATATGCCGCGCACGCCCTTGTCCAGGGCCTTGAAGGGGACGAGTCTTACCTTGGGGTCGCCGATGGGCCCTTCCATCTTGAAGTAGAAGATGATGATCGAACGGTTCTCTCCGGTGATCACATGGCCGATGATGGGGATCATGTCGATCACGGAGTCGAAGTTTCCCAGGGGGCTCATCCCGACCAGGAGGTCCACCTTTTTCTCCATGAGGTCGATGGCCCCCACCACGCTGACCATCATGACCCGGCTGTCGATGAGGAGGTCCTCGGTATAGGCCATACCGTCTCTGATCTGAAACGTGCCGGTGATTCCCCGGTACGGCAGGCCGCGGGCCATGACCTCGGAGGGCTTGAGATCGAGCCATTTCGTGGCATCGATCAGGGTGAGGGCCTTGCACAGGATAGCGTATTTCCGGAGCACTCCCTCTCCGACTCTGAGGGTTGCCCTCCCCTCCGTGGTGCGCCAGAAGCCCTCGGGCAGCCCCAGGGTTCCCTCGAGGGCCCCCTCAAGTGACGCCCGGCCGGTAAAGAGCTCCTCCTGGGCATCGAGGGCCCTCATCACGGCGGCCAGGTCCACGCCGCTCGCCGCGAGGTGTATGCCGAGCCGCTTCCCATCCGGGGCCAGGAGGTTGATCCATCCCCCCCCCTCGAGATCCCCGCTCAGAAGCTCGGCCTGAATGTCCTGGATCCGGAGCACCCCCTTGCCCATTCCGACCGAGGCCGTGAGATCCTTGAAGGGCAGGCCCAGGCGCCCCGATGCGATCTCGATCTCTCCGTCCACCCGCGTTTTCATGAGCGGGCTCCGGCTGTGGATTCCCCCCGCGTCTCCGGCCGGCTCCGCTGCGCTCTCTTTCTTGCCGGATACAGGAGCCAGCGTCTCCGGCTCCTTGTCTCGAATCAGGGAGGCGAGGCTGAGCCGGGGCGAATGGAGCGAGAATTTCACATCCGTCTCATCCCCGTAATCGACGGAGCCGGTGATCTCTACCCGATCCCCGGCCACACGGCCCTCCAGGTGATCGCAGACGAACCGGCCATCCTCGAAGCGGAAGGCGCCGTTGAGCTCCTCCACGGGGCGGAGTGGGAAGTCGTGGAGCTCCAGGGAGCCGGATTCGAGGTCGAGCCCCCCGCGCAGGGCGATCCGTGGCCGGCCCGTGCGGGCGATGTCGACCAGTGCCGCCAGGCTTCCGGAGAGCATCCCCGTGGCACAGGCCGCGTCCTCCATCCGGAGCAGCTCGATGGCATTCTGGAGGCCGAAGCCGAGAGTGCTCGCCTCCAGGTTGACCTGGGGTTGGGCCCCCCGGAACAGTCCGACCGCGCCCCCCTTCAGTGTGACCGGGTCCCCCCTGTACCGGGCGTCGAGCCGGTGTGCGCTGAAGGCGTCTTCCTCGAAACAGAGAGAGCCGTGGACATCGGTGAATGTGCCGGCCCTCAGGGCGTGCCGGAGCTCGATCCCCCGGCACTCGAGGCACCAGTCGCACTCCACCCCTTTTTCCCAATCCTTTATCGTTGCCTCCAGCTCCAGGGCCAGGGTGGAGGGGCCGCCGACACGTTCGACTCCTCGGGCCAGATCGACCACGCCCGGGGGTAAGAAAGAGTGCTGTAGCTCCAGGGGTATTTCCGAGAGGTCGGGCTTCGCCAGTATCGTCATGCGAAGGAGCTTTTCTTTTGTGTAGATGCCGGTCATGCTGCCTGAGAGGTGCTCGATCACGGACCCACCGTAGATGCAGGCCCCGTCGAGGAACTCCAGTTGTCCCTGATCCAGAACGATCGTGCCCTTCACGTTCTTGATCGGGAGGTAGGGCTCATCCATCGGCAGGATGACGTCCCCCTCCTCGAACTCCATGACGACCTTCAGCTTGCCCCAATTCTCTTTCGCCCTGAGGCGGGCCAGCTCTTTCAAGGGGCCCGCATATCGGACGCTCGCGAGTCGCCCTCTGCCACCCTCGGTCATGGCCGTGAGAAAATACCAGGTCCTCGTGTTGATCAGCTTGGTCGGGATGTAGCGCTTGACCGCCATGAGAGGCATCCAGGGCGTGTCCGCCTCGAGCCGGAGATCCACCTGCCCCTTCCCGACTCCGCTCGCCTCTCCGGCCATCCTCAGCACCACGGGCGCCAGGTCGAGGGCCAGGGTCTCGATATCCAGGTGCTCCCCCCTGAGCCTTGCCTTGCAGGTCAGGTTCGCTTCGGCTGTCTCGAAAGGCCCGTCGAAGAGGTCCGAAAAATCGGCCCTGAAGGATGCCGCTGAAACGCCTGCGTCGAGCTCGAGATCGTCGAGCTCTCGTCCTGTCAGCACGATCTCTGCCCGCGCGAGTCCTGACAGCCGACTCCGTCTGAGCGCCCGGGCCGCCAGGGCCTTTCTTCCGAGAGCCTCGCCTGCGACCCGCGAGCCCCCCTCCTCTCCATCATGGGCGAGCCCTTTCTCGGGCGGGCCGATGAGCCTCGCCCACAGGGACTCGAGAGAAAGATCGCTCACCTTCACCCTGAGCTCTACAGGCCTTGAGCCAGGTATTTTCTCTTTGAAGAGCCCCCCCAGATGCCCCTCCACTCTCAGCCTGGCGGGCTCTCCTTCTTGGTCGAGCTCGGCGGATAGAAAGGCCTTGACCCCCTTGCCGATCCTGCCGCGGCCCAGATGGAGGTCGAGTGCGCGGAGCTCGAAGGCGCAATCCTTCTCGCCAACGTCGACGAGGCGAACCTCACCCTCCTTGATCGTTACCGTATCCTCCCAGGGGAGCAGGGCGAGCAGGTCCTCTACGCGGTCCTGTATGCTCCCGGCATCACCTGCACCTTCCTCGACTTCGACGCCCCCGGTCTTCGGCTCCTCTTCAGGGGCCGGCCCCGGGATCTTTATCACCCCGCCGATTTCCCACGTGGCCGTCTCCCCATCCGCTTCGGGCCGCAAGCGTTTCACCTGGAGAAAAGGCCTGTACAGGTAGACGCGGTCGACCTTGATCGCGGCCCGAACAAGGGACCATAGGTCGAGCCCGACGAACAGAAAATCGGCCCGCACCAGGGCCTCTCCGCTCCCGGGTTCGCAGATCGCGATATCGGAGAGCTTGAATCCCACCCCCCCGTAAAAGCTCACCCGCACCTCGCCAATGGAGACATCCTTGTCGGTCGCCTCCTCCACGCGGGCGACCACCTCCTGCTGGTAGCGGTCGAGAAGGGCCACCGAGGCGACCACGGCCGCGGCGGCCAGCAGGAAGATGCCCAGAAAAATGGCAATGTAGCGATAGGATCTGGCCGGTTTCTTCATGGCCCTATTTGTTGTACTTGATGAGGTAGCCCGCAAGCATCTGGAACCGGTTGGTGAAGATCAGGAGGCCCACGACAATCAGGAGGGATCCGCTCGCGATCTCGATGGCGCGAAAGTGGCGCTTGATCCAGTTGAAGGCGCCGAAAAAGTAGTTGATCCCGATGCCGGTCAGGAGAAAGGGAAGGCCGAGGCCGAGGGAGTAGACGGAGAGGAGAAAAATCCCCTGCCCCAGGGTCTCGTGTGTCCCGGCGAGAACGAGGATGCCCGCGAGGATGGGCCCGATGCAGGGAGTCCACCCAAAGGCAAAGGCCATGCCCACCAGAAAGGCGCCGAAGGGGCCGACGGGGCGACTCCCCCCCTGGAAGCGCTTCTCCACATCCAGGAAGGAGATCCGAAAGAGTCCGGTCATGTGGATGCCGAAGAGGATGATAACCACGGCCGCGATCTTGCTGATGATGAAGAGTTTGGAGAGGAGGAATTGACCCAGGAAAGTCGCGGTGGCGCCGAGTATGATGAAGATGGCCGAGAAGCCGAGGATGAAGGCGATCACTCGCACCGTGACCCGGAAGAGGATCCGCCTCCGATCCTCCACGCCCTTGATCTCCTCGAGAGAGAGCCCCGAGATGAACGAGAGATAGGCGGGGACGAGGGGGAGCACGCAGGGGGATACGAACGAGAGGATTCCTGCTATGAATGCCATTCCCGTGGAGACATTGGAGATATCATCCATGACTTAACTTATTGCCTCCTTTTTTCAATTTTCCGAATTGAAAGAAAAAGCACAGGGGACCTGAAAAGTCAAGGACATGGGGGGCCTATCATAGCGATCCCATTGACTTTTCAACAGATCTCGGATAGCTTCGCCACTGGTTCAGGCGTGGTTGACGACTGTTTTTCAGGGGCGACAGAAGATGACGAATAACGTAAAGAGGCCCATGACCTACGAAGGGGCCGGCGTGAACATCGACGCCGGAAATGAGGCGGTCAAGCGGATCGGGCCGATCGCCCGCTCCACCTTCCGCCCGGAGGTGATCACGGACATCGGCGGATTCGGGGCCCTCTTTTCTCTCGACACCGCCCGGTACAGAAGTCCGGTCCTGGTCTCCTCGACGGACGGGGTCGGCACGAAGCTCAGGCTCGCCTTTCTCTCGGGCAGACACGACACGGTGGGCATCGACCTCGTGGCCATGTGTGTGAACGACATTCTCGCCCTCGGCGCCGAGCCTCTCTTCTTCCTCGACTACCTGAGCACCGGCTCCCTGCAGCCCAGCGTGGCCGAAGAGATCGTCCGCGGCATCGGCCGGGGCTGCACCGAGGCGGGATGCGCGCTCATTGGGGGTGAGACGGCCGAGATGCCTTCCTTTTACCGGAAAGGCGAGTACGACCTCGCCGGCTTCTCCGTGGGCGTTGTCGACCGGGGCCGGATCATCGACGGAACCAAGATCGCAGCAGGGGACCGAATCCTGGGCCTCGCCTCTTCAGGGCTCCACAGCAACGGCTACTCCCTGGTGCGGCAGATCGTCTTCGACCGGCTCGGCCTCGGCCTCGACGATCATGTAGAGGCCCTGGGCTCTCCCCTGGTGGAGGCCCTTCTGGAGCCGACCCGCATCTACGTGAAATCCATCTGCTCGCTCATCGCGGAGCTCCCGGTCCACGGCCTCGCCCACATCACAGGCGGCGGCCTGGTCGAGAACGTTCCCCGCGTGCTCCCTCCGGGACTGGGGGCCGTACTCAAGAAAGGAAGCTGGCCCGTTCCAGCGATATTCCCTTTTCTCGAGAAAGCAGGAGAGATCCCGGAGGACGAAATGCTCAGGACCTTCAACAACGGGATCGGCATGGTCGCCGTGGTCCCTGCCGGGGCAGCCCGAGAGGCCCTGGCCCACCTGGAGCAACTCGGAGAGAGGGTCTTCGAGATCGGACGGGTCGCCGACTGCGGCCGGGACGAACAGGCCCTCGTTTTCGAGGAGTAGCCCGGCCTCCATGCGCGTCCTGGTCTCTGCCTGCCTGCTCGGCGCCTCATGCCGCTATGACGGCTCCCACTGTCTGGACGAAGGCGTGGTGGATCTGGCGCGCCGCTTCGATTTCATCCCGGCCTGCCCGGAGCAGCTCGGGGGCCTCTGTACGCCGCGGCCTCCGGCGACCATCACACTGGGAGAGGGCGAAGGCGTGCTCGACGGAGACTCGTCGCTTCTGGACGTGGAGGGCCGTGACGTTACCGGACACTTTCTGCGCGGAGCTGCCGAGTCGCTCCGGATGGTAGAAATTCTGGGTGCAGAGGCCGCCGTGCTCAAGGAGGCCAGCCCCTCCTGCGGCGTGAACAAGACCAACCGCAGGCGCAGGATGGTGAACGGGTCCGGCGTGACGGCCGCATTGCTCAGGCGCGAGGGAATCCCGGTCTTCAGCGAATCCGGGGCGGTTGCCGGACTCCGTGACCTTTTGAGAGGGAAGCGAAAGATATGAAAAAACGACCGCAAAAAGAGGAAAAGTCGAAAAAGCTTAAAGAAATACTTGAACAAATAGATCTTAATCGCGACCTGCCGATGCTGCCCCAGGTCATAGCGCGTATCAACATGATCAGTGCGGACGAGAGCGCAGGGGCTTCCGATCTGGCCAAGGTGATCCTCGAGGACCAGGCGCTTACCTCCAAGATCCTGCGAGTCGCCAATTCATCCTATTATATCCTGTCCACGAGGGAGAAGGTCGGCACCATCTCTCAGGCGATCGTGCTACTCGGCTTCGAGACGATCAACAAGGTGGCCATCGGCCTCTCCGCCTATGACCTGCTTGGCAAATACCTCAAGTCGAAATTGCTGAAAGGATTTTGGGAGCATTCGGTTGGCTGCGCCATCTGTTCCCAGATGCTCTCAGAGGCCACCAAGCTCAGTGTCAACGAGGAGGCCTTTGTGGCCGGGCTCCTGCACGACATCGGCAAGCTCATCCTGGCGAGCAACATCCCAAAACCGTACGCCGAAGTGGTGAAGCGGGTCGAGAAGGGGTCCGGCTATGCCAGGGCCGAACAGGAGGTGATCGGCGCCGACCACTGCGAGGTGGGCGAGGAGGTCGCCAGGCAATGGAACTTCCCCGCCACCCTCACCGACCCGATCCGCCAGCACCACATCGATTCGGGCGACCAGGCCCACCTGGTGAACATCATCAAGGTGGGCGATCTCATGGCGCGCCGCATCTTCGGGGGCGATAAGAGGATCTCCCTTACAAGGCTCTTCGAGCGCGCATACCTCCTCCTATCCCTGGATCGACGCGAAATGGAGGAGATCTTGATGACCCTGAGCGAGAGGGTCAAGGAGATCGAGGAGACCTTCCAGATCAGCCTCAAGGAGCTCACCCACTACACACTCCTCGTGGAGGAAGAGAACCTCCGAATCGCATCCCAGCTCTCCCGTGCGCCCCAGAGCGTTCAGGAGCTGCTTCTCGCCGACATCTACCTGCTGGGGAGCCGGATCGTCGAGGGGGTCGAGGCCAACGTGGCCTTTCGCCTGGCCCTCGAGGGTATCCTGGCCAGCACCGTGTGCGAAACAGCCGTCCTCGCCCTGGTTGAGAAGGATGACATCGTCGGCAAGATGGGCCTCGGACCCGAGGCCGAACCGATCGCTCAGGGGCTGCGGGTGCCCAGCAAGCCCGATGAGGGGGTCCTGGCTCTCACCGTGCTCCGCAAGCAGCCCTTCAACGTGATCGACATCGCCTCCCCCCTGTACGAGAGCATCCTGAGCCCTGACGATCCGGCCCGGCTCGGCCTGCAATCGTTCGCCACGGCTCCGCTCAGCCTGCGGGGAGAGGTCGTGGGCCTGGTCGTGGCCGGAAGCCGTTCGATCGACCGCCCCATCGATGATGAGCAGATGCAATCGATCCTCATCTACGCCAACCTCGCCTCCCTAGCTCTCGAAAAGGCCCTGCACGGAAGCCGCGCACCGAGCGCCTCGAGCCGCTGAGTCACGACGCAATGGAAGAGATCCTGGACCAGATCCTGCTCTCCGTATCCCGCCCGGGACGCTATATCGGCGGAGAGGTGAACGCCGTTCAGAAGGACCGAGGCCGTGTCGAAGTGAGCGTGGCCCTCGCCTTCCCCGACGCCTACGAGGTCGGGATGTCCCACAGCGGCCTGGAGATCCTCTATTTCATCATGAACCGCGCGACCTGGATCTGGGCCGAGCGGGTCTTCTCCCCCTGGACGGACATGGAAGAGGCCATGCGCGCCTCTTCCATGAGTCTTCGATCGCTTGAGTCGGGCACACCCGTACGCGATTTCGACGTCCTGGGCCTGAGCCTCTCCTACGAGCTCACCTACACGAACGCCCTCAACATACTGGACCTGGCCGGCCTCCCCCTCGAGGCCCGGGCCAGGGACGAGTCCTTCCCTCTGGTGATCGCCGGTGGGCCCTGCGCCTTCAATCCGGAGCCCCTCGCCGAATTCCTGGACGCCGTGGTGGTGGGCGACGGAGAGGAGGTCATCCTGGAGATCTGCGAGGCCGTCCGTCGATGGAAGCGCTCCGGGAGACGCGGAGGCAAGGAGGCCCTGTTGGATCGGCTCGCCGGTCTCGGCGGGATCTATCTGCCCGGACTCTACGGCGCGGCATCCGAGGAAAGCGGCCCTCCTGTCGACAAATTCGACGCCCACGGAACAGGTCCGGCGCGGGTGCGCAAGCGAACCCTTGCGCGCCTCTCCCCCACCCTGTACCCCACCGCCCCGATCGTGCCCCTGGCACAGCGGATTCACGACCGCGCGAGCGTCGAGATCGCCCGGGGATGCACCCGGGGCTGCCGCTTCTGTCAGGCCGGGATCATCTACCGCCCGGTGCGTGAACGCCCGCCCGAGGAGGTCTGCACGATCGCGCGCGAACGCCTCGCCTCGACCGGCTATGATGAGCTCTCTCTCCTGGCCCTCAGCGCCGCCGACTACTCGTGCCTGCCTGACCTTATGGGACGCCTCATGGACGAGCACGCGGACCGGCGCGTGGCACTCTCGCTCCCATCCCTGCGCCCGGAGGCCCTGCTCAGCTCTCTGGCACCCCAGATCCTGCGGGTGCGAAAGACCGGCTTCACCCTGGCCCCGGAGGTGGGGAGCGAGAGGCTTCGCCGCGTGATCAACAAGCCGATCGATGAAGAGGCCCTCCTGGAGGCCGCCGCGGCCGCTTTCGGGTATGGCTGGAGACGGATCAAGCTCTACTTCATGGTGGGGCTACCCACGGAGGATGAGGCGGACTGCGATTCCATCGTGACCCTGGCGCGCCGGATCCGCAGGGCCGCGCACTCTGCCCGGGGCGGCCGCCGGGCCAAGGGGGACGTGGTGGTGAGTCTCTCTACCTTTGTGCCCAAGGCCCACACTCCGTTCCAGTGGGCCCCCCAGATTTCGATCGACCGCATCCGGGCCACGCAGCATCGCCTCCAACAAGCTTTGTGGCAGAACGGGATCAAGGCCAAGTGGCACTCCCCGGAGATGAGCTTTCTCGAGGGTCTGCTGGCCCGGGGGGACCGCAGCCTGGGAGCGGCGGTTCGCGCGGCATGGCGATACGGGTGCCGCTTCGACGGCTGGGGCGAGAAGCTTCGCTTCGACCTGTGGGAGCAGGCCCTGCGGGACTGTGCGATAGATCCGGCCTTCTTCCTCCACCGGGAGCGAGACCCGGACGAGCCCTTTCCCTGGGATCGGATCGACGCCGGGGTCGAGAGGAGATTTCTCCTGGACGAGCACCGAAAGGCCATGGCCGGAGAGATCAGCCCGGACTGCCGGGAGACCGGGTGCGTGATGTGCGGGGCATGCGATTCTCCCGGGGTCCGGACGCACCTTGCCGACCGGAAGGGGGAGAGGGAAATGGGGATGGACGGGGAAGAGGGGATGACAGAAAGAAATCCCCGTGAATTGCATATGGACCGGAAAGAGGCCTCGACGACCGACTCGACCGGGGATGGGATTCGGGGGCGATTCAAGAAAGCCGGGCCCGCACGGTTTCTGGGCAACCTGGAGATGGCGGCCACATTTCACCGGGCCGCACGGCGCGCCCGAATCCCGCTTGCCTATTCCGGTGGATACCACCCCATGCCGCGAATGAATTTCGGCCCGGCCCTCCCAGTGGGAGTGGAGAGCATCGCCGAGAGCTTTGAGTGTCTTCTCGCCGAGCCGATGAAGGCGTCCGACTTTGCCGAACAGATGAACCGAGAGCTCCCCCGCGGACTGGGTATCCTGGATGCCGTGAACTTCATCGCCGGCTCGCCGCGGCCGGCGAATCCCGGCGAGCGCTACACAATAACCGCATCCGGAGGCGGAACCGTCGAGATCCTCTGCCGCAACGGTAAGAAGGGAAGCACCGGTGTATTCAACCTCCTCCGGCTGATCTTCGGCCGCGAGCGCAAGGCCATGGCCGACCTTCGCATAGTCAAATCCACTGTG
Source organism: uncultured Thermodesulfobacteriota bacterium (assembly GCA_964522545.1). GTDB lineage: Bacteria > Desulfobacterota > DSWW01 > CAZFWM01 > CAZFWM01 > CAZFWM01. Next base: position 15,275 of record CAZFWM010000009.1, on the reverse strand, counting down.
AAGGAGGATGAAGCCCTGGATCCCGGAAAATGATTATCTCGCAAAGCCGCAAAGAACGCGAAGAACAAAATTGAAAAGGATATATCCATGGGAACCGACCTGATCATAAACGTTACCCTCCAGGAGACTCGCGTCGCCCTGATGGCCAATAATGTTCTCACCGAGCTCTACATCGAGCGCACTCGCGACAGGGGAGTGGTAGGCAACCTGTACAAGGGCCGAGTGGTCAGAATTCTGCCTGGAATGCAGGCGGCCTTTGTCGACATCGGACTCGATCGGGCCGCATTCCTCTATGTCACCGATGTGTTCACCGAACATGCGGAGCTGGAGCCGAGGATCGAAGGAAACGGACTTCCGGAAGAGGGAATCATCGACCTGGACTACTCGGAGGGGCCTGCCTTTTCCAGGCACGAACAGGTCGGCCAGATCGAAGACCTGCTCAAGGAAGGGCAGGAGATCCTCGTGCAGGTCGCCAAGGAGCCTATGGGCGGGAAGGGGGCGAGGATCACCACCTATGTCACGCTCCCCGGGCGGCACCTGGTCCTCATGCCGACCGTGGACCACATCGGCATCTCCCGCCGCATCGAGGACGAAAAAGAGCGCAAGCGCCTGCGCAAGATCATCGAGAAGAACAAGCCCGCCGGCTACGGGGCGATCGTGCGCACCGTGGGGGAGGGAAAAAAGGAGCGGGACTTCAAGTCGGACATGGACTTCCTGATCAAGCTGTGGCACGACATCCAAAAGCGTGACGAGCGATCCGGGGCCCCCTCCCTCCTCCACCAGGATCTGAACCTCACGCTTCGCGCCATACGGGATCTTTTTACCCCCGAGGTGGACCGTCTGATCATCGACTCTCGCCAGGAATACGAAAACGCCCTGGAATTCATCGAGGCCTTCATGCCGAGGCTCAAGTCGCTGGTGGAGCACTATGACAGCAAGGAGCCGATCTTTGACCACTTCGGCATAGAAATGGACATCAGTGAGGCCCTGGGGCGGAAGGTCTGGCTCAAGTCGGGCGGCTATATAATCATAGACCAGACCGAGGCGCTCACGGCCATCGATGTGAACACGGGCCGATACGTGGGCAAGCGCACCCTCGAGGATACGATCCTCAAAACCAATCTCGAGGCGGTCAAGGAAGTGGTATACCAGCTCCGGCTCCGTAACATCGGGGGGCTCATCATAATCGACTTCATAGACATGGAGAACGAGCTGAGTCGGGAGCGGGTCTTCAACGCCCTGTTCGAGGCTCTCAAGACGGACAAGGCCAAGACGAACATTCTCAAGATCTCGGAGCTGGGCCTCGTTGAGATGACCCGCAAGCGCACGCGCGAAAACATCGTGCGCACCCTGTGCGATCCCTGCCCCTATTGTGAGGGCCGGGGCTATATCAAGTCCACCACCACGATCTGCTATGAGATCTTCCGCCAGATTCGACGCGAGCTCACAACCTCCAAGGCCAGGAGGATCGTGCTTCGCGTCCACCCTGAGGTGGCCGACCTCCTGTACGACCGGGAGCACGACGGGGTCGAGGCCCTGGAGCGTCTTTCCGGGAAGAGGATCCTCATCAAGGCCCAGGAGGACTTTCACGTAGAGCAGTACCAAATCAACACGTGAGAATGCACTCTCCTTTCACGTATCGCAACGGGAGATCGGCCTGAATGAGTAACCTGCCCGGCGGGCATTCACTGTCGAATACCCTGTGGAATGTCGGGATCCGACACCTGGCTCTATCCGCCTGCCTGGCCCTCCTCGCCACGGCCTTTCAATTCTTCATACCTCCATCCGTCACCTGGCAGAACTGGCGTAACCATCTCAAAAGAAACGATCCGGATAGCATGGACACCGAGGCGGCCCCTCTCAGGGATCGCTGGTCTCTTGTGAACTTTAACGAATACAGCGGAATCACCCACAACAGGCTGATCCTGGCCGAGAAGGCCTCCATAAGGACAAAAGAAAATCCTGTTGTGGCAAACCGATCCTGGGAGATCTCCCTGAGCTGGGAGGAGGGATCCGGAAGTGCCTTGGGTGCCCGATTGGGACGAAGCGATGAGTGGAGCCCCTCTTTCTTTCTCACTTTTTTCGAGTCGGATCGGGGGCGATATCTACTTGAGCTCGATCCGAGCGACGAGGGGCGATGCGGCCTCTCCCTCGAAGGCCGGGATTCCATCGAGACATGGAAGGAGTGTACGCCTTTATGCCGGGAGCTCATCCAAAACGGCCCCCATTCCCTGTTGCTCCGGGGCGATAATGATTCCGTCACCGCCTTGGTCGACGGCAATATATGTGCCTTTGAGCAGATCGGCGTGCCTAGCGAGAAAATCGCCATCGAACTCTCCGCCGTCGCGAATTCCAGCGTAGCCTTCGACGATTTGAGGTTCCGGGTCAAAGAGTCCGCTTCCGGCTGGACGACTCTTCTGGAGGAGAGCTTCGACGTCATTCCATTTCAGACCGGATGGCTCGACTCCAGGTTCGACCTTGACTCCAGGGAATCCAGGATCGCCATCACCTGGGCCGCACTGATAGTGGCCCTGCTCATCGACCTGGCGGCCCTGGCCGGGTTCGGCCGCAGGGCCTCGGTACAGGTGCTCCTCGTGTTCGCGGTGCTCCAGGCCCTTGCGATCCTGTCTCTCCAGAGCATTCTCTTCCTCCCCGTTGCCCCCCTGTTCTTTTCGATCGGTGCCTTGTGGATGTCCAAGGCAATGCTGGCGCTGGGCTGGCGCTGGAAGCTCGAGCAAAAGAGTCGACTCATCCTCTGGTTCCTCCTTTGCGCCCTTCAGTCCATGCACTGGTTCTGGTTCCGGAAGATCTGGATCTTATTTGACCTCGAAACCCTTGTTCTCGTCTCTCTCGTCCCTGCAATCCTGCTCATCGCCCTTTACATAGGTGCCATAGAGAAACACGCGCTGATCCGGACAGCCGGAAGACTGCTTGCCGCAGCACTCCTGGTCGCCTGTATCGAATTCAGCCTGCGATCGACTCCGGCCGAATTTCTCCTGGACTTCGAGTGGAGGGCCGGAAAGTCCTTCTGGGACCTGGAAAAGCACACGAATCTCATCGTAGACCACGCCCGTGATGAGGTCTTCGAGAATTATCTCCAGGTAGTCTATTCAAGAAAGAAGGCCGATGGTGTTTTCAGGATCGTCTGCCTGGGAAGTTCCTCGACCGCCGGGTGGGGCACAGAGAGACCGGAGCTCGAGACCTATCCTGTGCAGCTGGGTCTTTTTCTGGAAAGGAGACACCCCGAGTCATTTGAAGTCATCAATGCCGGCATTAGCGGCTACAAATTAACTCAACTGCGAATATTCTATGAGCATGTTCTCTCGGGCTTGGAGCCGGATCTCCTGCTGGTCTACTTCGGCGGGAACGGTGACAGTCTCTCTCACCTGGAATATTACGAGCGAGCCGCGGCCATGGTGAAGGCGAATCCGTGGATTCGAGAGATAAGAGAGCTGGAGTCGGGCCTGAGCCTCAGGTGGCCGCAGCCGATCCTCATCCGGATCTATAGCCTGCTTACGAGATCGAGACTGTTCATGGGTCTGAAGCTCTCCATCGATTCGATAAAGCAAACAAGTCGGCCGCAACGATCGGACTTTCGGGACAAGGATTCCTATGGGGAATTAGCCGATCATCTGGTGAGGGCCGCCTTGAGAGACAATGCCGCGATCGTGCTCATCCCGGAGATCACCACAGATGGGCATGGCCACGGCCACCCCTATGAAGCCGTATTCCGGGAGCTGGCACGGCGGCATGAAGGTGAGCCGGTACACCTGTTCAGCATAAATGGCTTCGATGTATCCTCGTACATGGTGGACTCTCAACACATGAATCCCGAAGGCCACCGCGAGCTGGCCAGAATCATAGCCGATTACCTCGTCGACTCCGGACTGATCCGATGCAGCCCCAGAGCAGAGACGGGAACGGCCGGATGAAAGAGAGACATCCCGCAGGCCGTCCGTCGAGCTCCCTATGGAAGGTCTGGTCCAGTCACGTGGCGCTCACCGTCTGCCTGGCCATCCTTTCCACCGCGCTCCAAGTCCTGATTCACCCGTCCGTGACGAAGAACTATCTGGGCCTGTTCAACTCGTTCAGGCTGAAGGACTTCGACGGCATCTTTGTCCACACCGAAACCGTCAGGGACCGATGGGCCCTCGATGACCAGAGCGAATTCAGCGGGATATCACGGAACAGGCTTGTTCTGGCCGAAAAGTACCCGATTCGATCGCCAGAGAGGTTCAAAGTTTCGGGCCGGCCGTGGGAGATCTCGATGAGATGGGAGGAGGGATACCTGCAGAGGCCCTACAGGGACGTCTTGGACAAACCGAAGGCCAACACCTTTATGCTCGTTTTTTCTGAATCCGATCAAGGGCTCTACCGCTTCGATCTCGACCTGAACGCCCCGAACGGATGCGGTCTCTTCGTCGAAGGTCCGGAAGGAGAGGCCCTTCCGGGAGAATGCGCGCCCGCGAGCAGGGCGGCCCTCGGAAGCGGCCCTCATTCCCTGACCCTCCGCGGCGAAAACGAGGTCCTGACTGCGCTGGTCGACGGCGCCCCCTGCGCCTCCGGGATTTTGACCGAATCCCTCGAGACCATCACGATCCAACTTTCGACCAAGGCAGGATCGTGTGTTGCCTTCGACGACTTGACGGTCCGGGTCGAAGAGTCCGGTGCCGGATGGAGGACGCTTCTCGAAGAACGGTTCAACATCACTCCATTCCTGTATGATCGGCTCGATTCCATGTTCGACCTGGGCTCCAAGATGTCCAGAATCGCCGCCACCTGGGCCGTCCTGGCCGCCGCGCTCCTCATCGACCTGGCGGCCCTGGCCTGGTTCGGCCGCAGGGACCCGGTACAGGCGCTCCTGGTGATCGCGCTGCCCCAGGCCCTGTCAATCCTGGCTCTTCAGGACATTCTCTCCATTCCCTATGCCCCCCTGTTTTTTTCCGTCGGATCTCTATGGGCATCCAAGGCAATGCTGGCACTGTTCTGGCGCCTGGGGCCCAAAGAAAACATACGCCTCCTTCCCTGGTTCTCCCTGTGCGTCGCTCAGGTCCTGAACGGATTCTGGTTCCGGGAGCTTTGGACCTTCGTCCGCAGTGGATCCATCGCTCTCGCCTCTCTGATTCCTGCGCTCCTCATGGTCGGACTGTACGCGGGAGCGATCAGAACAGGTGCCCTCTTCAGGATATGCGGCAGGATCCTCATTGTCGCTTTGCTGGTAGTTTGTATGGAGCTCACCATACGGTCGACGCCCGTGCAGCATCTTCTGGACTTCGAGTGGAGGACGGCGAACCGATTCTGGGACCTGCAGAGGCACACCATTCTCATCATGGACCACTCCAAAGAAGAGCACTTCCAGGACTCCGCACTGGGCATCTATCCGCGCCAGAAGCCTGAAGGAGTATTCAGAATCGTATGCCTGGGCAGCTCCTCTACCGTAAAGGCGGCCTCCAGACTGGCAGACCCCAGGATCGACAACTACCCCAGTCAGCTCGGCAAGGTCCTGGATAGCTGCTCCTCCGGCCGCATCGAAGTCATCAACGCCGGCGTCGGGGGATACGGACTGACCCAGATCAGGGTGTACCTGGAGCAAATCATTTTGGACCTGGGCCCGGACCTCGTGATATTTTATTTCGGCCTGAACAGCGACATGCCGTCGGACATAGGTTATTACAAGAGAGTCGAGTCCCTCCTGGAGTCCAACCCGGCCCTTGATTATCCTCTGGAAGTCGAGGTCGCCCTGAGCCTCCGGTGGACGCACCCCGCCTTTGTCCGGACCTATCGACTCCTGTCCCAATCCAGATTCTTCACGGGGATGAAACTGATGATCGATGCAGCCCGCAATCGCGGACATGTGCGTAAAGCAGCACCCGCGAAAGAAGACTTTCTCCTGGAGTCGGCCGATCGTCTCGTGAGGGCCGCCGTGGACAAGGGAGTGCGGATCCTTCTCATTCCGGAGCTTTCCGCCCACGGGGGCAGTTATTTCAGATCCATATTCGAGGAGATGACGAAGAGATACGCCAGCCGGCCGGTCACCATGTACAATATCGAAGGATTCGACACTTCCAAGCACATCGTGGACGATGTCCACATGAACGCCGGCGGCTGCCGCGAGCTCGCCCGGGTCATCGCGGACTACCTGGTCGGCTCCGACCTGGTCCAGTGCAATTCCCCAAATGGATCGACTTGATAGGATTGTTACAGTGAGAGAGCACCATAGCCGGCACCCTCCATGGACCCGTATGTGGACTGTCTGGTCCCGCCATCTGGCGGTCTCGATCTGCGCGGCTGTCCTTGCCTCCCTGGTCCAGCTCCTGCTTCACCCGATCTTGAATTCTGACTGGCTCCAGATCCTCCTCGCCAAAGACAGAGGCATGGAAGGCGCTTATGTGCAGACCGGACTCCTCGAGGATCGATGGTCTCTGGATGAGCTTCACAATTGCTCCGGGATCGCCTTCAACAGACTCGTCATGGTGGAGCAGTCCGCCATCCGACTCCGAGAGCCTCTCCCTTTGGCCGGCCGTCCATGGGAGATCTCCATGCGATGGAGCGACGGATGTGAGCGCAGGCCCTACGATCGATGGTGCTCGGAATTGTCGAACAACATTTTTTATCTGACCTTCTCTGATTCGGATCGAGGGTCTCATCGTCTCAAATTCGAACCGGACGATCCGGACGGGTGCGGCTTTTACCATGAGCGGCAGGGTGAGGTCGAGGTCCTCGGGGAGTGCCTGCCGTGGTGCAGGGAGACCATCCGAAGCGGCGATCACACCTTGACGCTGAGGGGCGAGGACCGTTCCGTGTCCGCGCTGGTCGACGGCGCTCTGTGCATCTCCGCCGCCATGGGCCATCGCCCCGATGAGCTCACCGTCGGACTCTCGACCGTCGCGCTTTCCTGTGTCGCCTTCGACGACATCCACGTTCGTCTCGATGAGCTCGGAGCCGGGTGGACCCCGCATCTGGAGGAACGATTCGATGCGAGCCCTCTCCAAAACGCCCGGCTCGCATCCAGGTTCGACTTCTATTCCCTGCGCTCGAGAATCATCCTGACCTGGGCACTGATCGCCGCAGCCTTGCTCTTCGATCTTGCCGCCCTGGCCCTCTTCGGACGCAGGTTTCCGGAGCAGGTCCTTCTCCTTACCTCAGTGCCCCAGATGCTGACGATGATCGGCCTCCAAAATGCCTTCCTCCTCCCCCTGGCTCCCCTGCTCTGCTCCGTTAGCGCGGTATGGACAGCCAAGGCCTTTCTCTCTTTCAGCGGGCTTCCCCGGGAAGTGGGCCGCATATACTACCCGAGGCGCAGGATTCTCCCGGCTCTGGCTTTGATCGCTGTTTCGGTTGTGCTCCCTCTGCTTCCTGGGCCGGAGCTCCGAACCGCCTTGTCGGGCGGCACATTCGCATCGGCCTCCATCGCCGCAATGCTCCTGATCCTGTCCGGAAAGTGGGTGTTACGTGACCAGAAAAGACGGTTCGTCTCATGGTTCTTCCTTTGCGGTATTCAGGCACTCCACTGGTTCTGGTTCCGGAAGATCTGGGTTTTCGCCGGATTGGAAACCATGGTCCTGGTTTCCATGATCTCGGCAATCCTTCTGATAAGCCTGTACGCGGGCGCAATCTGGAAACCAGCCTGGATGAGGGTTTCCGGAAGGCTCCTGGTCGTAGCCCTGCTGGTCGTTTGCGTTGAGTTCACGATCCGATCAGTGCCGGCCCAGTCCATCCTGGACTTCGACCGAAGGATTTCATGCTCGTTCTGGGATCTGGAAAAACACACGAACCTGATCGAAAAACAGACCGGTGAGCATGCCCCCGAGGAACCGTACGGAAACATTCATGGCAGGGAGAAAACCGAAGGGGCCTATAGAATCATCTGCCTGGGAAGCTCTTCGACCGCAGGGGTGGGCGCCGACAATCCCGAGACCGAGAGCTATCCCGCGCAGCTGGGTCTCCTACTGCGAAGCGGCTCGAATGATTCAATCGAGGTCATCAACGCCGGCGTAGGCGGTTACGGGCTGACACAGCTCAGAGTATACTTCGAGCAGATCCTCGCAAACCTGGAGCCGGACCTCCTGATACTCTACTTCGGCGGAAACCGTGACCGGCCCTCGGACTATTCTTATTACAAGCGGGTCGAAGCGTTGCTCGAGGCCAATCCCACGATCACCCATCCCAATGAGGTCGAGGCGGCACTGAGCCTCAGGTGGCCGCACCCGGCCCTCATCAGGAGCTACCTCTTTCTGGCACGAACCAGACTCTTCGTGGGGTTGAAGCTCTTGATCGATTCCATCCTTCCCGACGGCGGGGAGGGGGCGGCACCCGCCCCCGACAGGGAATTCTATGCGACGTCGGCCGATCTCCTTGTAGAGGCGGCCCTGCGAAACGGCACGGCGATCCTCCTCATCCCGGAAATCGTGATCGAGAGGAAGGGCCACCCCTATGACTCGATATTCGAGGAGCTAGCTCGAAGCCACGCAGGTGAACCGGTGCACATGTTCCGGATCGAAGAGTTCGACGTCTCCACGAACATGGCCGACCCCCAGCATATGAATGCCAAGGGGTACGGCGAGTTCGCAGGGATCATCGCGGACCACCTGGTCGGTTCTGGATTGATCCCGTGCCATCCTATCAAAGAAGAAGGAAAAGGGTAGACCGCGCAATCCATCGTATCGGTGATCCCATTCTCATATATGGAGCGCCTCGCCTGCGGCGGCCAGGGCCGCCTCCTTGACCGCCTCTGATAGGGTGGGGTGCGCATGGACCGTAGCGCCCAGTTCGGCGACGCTCAGACCGGCCCGCATCGCCACGGCGCACTCGGCGATCAGCTCTGTGGCGCCTTTACCGATGATGTGACATCCCAGGATGCGCCCGTCGGCGGCATCGGCGATCACCTTGGTGAATCCCTCCCGCTTCCCCTCCCCCACCGCCTTGCCCAGGGCCTGGAACGGGAATCGCCCTACCAGCAGGTCGCGGCCGCTCCGGCGGGCCTCTCCTTCGGACTGGCCCACCGTCGCAACCTCCGGATGACAGTAAACGCAGGCGGGCAGGATGCCGTAGTCCACCCCCCTCTCCCGGACGCCGGCCATGATCTCCACAGCCGCCACTCCCTCCTCGGATGCGGCGTGGGCAAGAAGCGGCGGGCCGATCACATCCCCCACGGCCCAGATCCCCTCCGCATCCGTTCGCCCGCCACCGTCAACTTTCATGAATCCCCCTTCCTGCCTGACGCCGATCTTGTCCAGTCCGATGGAACCCGTGTTTGCCTTCCTCCCAACGGCCACGAGCACCTTGTCGACGGTGAAGGTCTTTTCATCAACCTCCGGCCCCTCGCACAGGACCACCACGGCGCCCGCACTATCGCTACGCCCGCGGTAGGCCGTGCGCGTGTGGATCTTGATCCCCTTTCGCCTGAGGGAGCGCTCCAGTGCAGTGGCCACCTCCGAGTCGAGCCCAGGCAGGAGCTGGTCCTCCATTTCCACGAGATCGACCCGGCTACCGAAACTCGCGTAGATGTATGCGAACTCCAGCCCCACCGCGCCACCGCCTATGACGAGTATCGATTCAGGGATCTCGGTGCACTCGAGGGCCTCGCGGCTCGTCATGATTCCCGGGTCCTCGGGCGACAGGCCCGGCAGCAGGCGCTCTTGCGATCCGGTGGCCACGAGGATGTGCCGCGCGCCGACCATCCGCCCGGCATCGGTCCCCGACTCCACGACCAGGTCCCCCTCCTCCAGGATCGTTCCCGTGCCGGAGATGATCTCGACCCGGCTCTTTTTTAGGAGAGACTTGATTCCGCGGGCGAGCCTTGCCGACACATCACGACTGCGCTTTATCACCTTTGCGTAATCGACATCAGGGGCGCCGCACTCGATGCCGAACTCTCCGGCGCCTCCGATCGCTCGGTACAGCTCCGCGCTGGCGAGAATTGCCTTGGTGGGGATACAGCCCCAGTTCAGGCAGACTCCGCCGGGGCGATCCTTCTCGATCACGGCGGTCCGCCATCCGAGCTGCGCGGCCCGCAGGGCCGCCACGTACCCCCCCGGTCCCGCACCGAGTATGGCGAGATCGTATTGCTCTTTAGCATTGGTCATGCTGAACTCCTAATGCGGCAAAGCCGCAATCAAAAAAGAGAATGTCGAATATTGAACAAGGAATATCGAACCGCAGAAGGTTGGAAAAAGGAAAAGGGATCTTTCTTTCCTTCGAAATTCTGCGGTTCCTTGTTCTGCTGTTCGAAATTCTCATTTCGTTTCAGCAAAAGGTTCCTAAGAATATCTACGCAAAAAACAATGTATATCAGACCGAGAGCCTCTTCATCCATACGATAGCCAGCACAACCGCGATCAGCCATAGCGCCCCCGCTGGGGCGCCCCCCCCTGCCCCGTGTGCCGCGCAACCGCCGCACCCACCCGATGCGTGCCCCCCGCTTCCATTCTCCCCATCCCGCTCGCGAATGAACTGTACCCGCCCCCTACGAGCGCTCACCTCGTAGACGGTCCGTCCCTCGGGGTCCTCCCTCATCGCCAGGACCATGTCCACGCCCTCGTGGCAGAGGAGTGCGTCCACGGCCAGTGCGGCTGAATCGACCTCGCTCTCATTGACTCCTTGGTCCCCCTCTCTCTGTTCCTTGACGTCCTCTTCCCTTTCCGACCCGGCGGTCGACACCGGCAGGCTCATCTCCAGGGGGTTGTAGGCCGGGTGGGTCGCGCGCACCGTCACGGCCGGGCCCACAGGCCTGAAACGAGCAAACCTCGCCATCCCCTGGCAGTCGGTCTGTACCGGCCCGAACATCCTCCCATCTCCGTTTATCAGGGTGACCTCGGCCGCGCCCTCACGCAGCGGGAGCGGATCGACCTCCGGGCCGCGGTCGTCATCGGCCACCGTCACCACGAGCTCCGGTACGGTGCTCCCTTCCAGAAGATCGCTGTTCACGGCCGCGGTCATGCACATGAGGTATATGAATCCATAGGTCACCTCGCACTTCAGACCCGCCTCGGCGAGCAGGAGGGGCACATTTATCGAACGCGTCTGATCCTGCAGCTCCATCCCGTGGGACGAGGCGACGATGCAGAGGGTGGAGTCGCGCCTTCCCGCCTTCTCCACAGCGTCGAGGATCCGGCCCACCCTCCGGTCCGTGTCCTCCAAAGCGGCCGCCAGCCCTTCACTGTACGGTCCATACCGGAAACCCGCCCCGTCGGTGAGGGCAAAGCTCACTCCCATGTACCGGGGCGCTCCGTCGCCCTCTATGATGAGAGCGCGGGCGTGGGCCTCTCCAAGGGCGTCGATCGCGCTTTCGAGCAGGTAGTCGGGATCGTCCGCCCAGTGCGGATCCGAGTCGGCAAGGCTCGCGAACCAGATGGCCGGCCAGAGCAGGTGAAAGGCGGGCCCTGCCCCGCTCCACCTTCCGCCCCAGGCATAGAAGTCGGCGCCGCGGCTGGCCGGCTCATTGATCGCGGCCGTGAGGGCGCCGCGCCCTTCACCCCCATATGGCCCGAAGGTCCGATGCACCGCCTCGTGGAGCGTTTCGACCCCTTCGGCAAGCCAGGGCTCTACATTGGCCAGGTAGCGGGAAGGGGCAAAGACCTCGCGCCGGTCCCGCAAGTAGAAGCGGTCGTTCGCCATGCCGTGGCGGCCCGACCAGGCGCCGGTCCCGATCGTCACGGAACCGGCGTACGGGTAAGCGGGAAAGTTCCCGACCGCGCCGCACTGCAATACGGTGCCCTCCCCGGCCAGACGGGCGAGGGCACCGATCTCGGGCCTGGGCGCACCCGGGAAATGTCCTGTCAGGCCGAGAGCATCGAGAAGCAGGGCATGGTTGAGGCCGTTCAGGATGAACAGGATGAGGCTGTCGGTCGCGCCGAAAGTACTCATCCCCCCGGAGAGGGCCTCCTCGAGGACCCTCCCGTCCTGCCTTCCGAGAAAGAGCCCCTCCCTGGGCATCCCGTCCGGTCCTACCCCGGCGCGCCCGGCAATGCCGAGCAGGTGGGCAGCCGTGGGGGCGATGTCGACGGTCCCGGCCTCGGCTGAGATGACCGCTCCACTATGAACTCCGGGTCCGGAAAGGATGAGGACGGAGCGGGACTGTATTGAGTCCAGATATCCGCGGTTCCCTGTGGGAGGGGCCGCGGCCGGGAGTTCGGGATCACCGTGCCCGTAAGGAGATGGTACGAAGATCAGGTCGCCTGCCAGGGGGCTCTCGAAGATCTGGGCTATACGTTCGTAGGCAAGAGGATAGGCCGTATCCTCAGGCTCGACGAACGAAACCAAGGGATCCCCTGGATTCGGGCCGACTCCGTTGGGATTGCCCCCGGCCGCGACCTGATCGCGAATTGTGCAGAGGTACTGCGTTTCGGTACAGGCCAGGGGATTCTTGCCTTCCTGGAAGACGATCTCATAGCGATAGCCGGACAAGGCGGGCCGGGCCGCAAGAAAAAAGGACGCTACGACTGCAACGATTATGCTAAATCCGATCTTTCTCATCTCCACTCCTATCCTAGCTTTTTGGTGCGTAAGGTCAAGCGCAATTTTTTTCACCTGCAGCCAATTGACAGATATGAAAATATCATTTAATCTGGGGGTTTCAAAAATTAAGGAATAAAATACCGAGCTGTATAATTCCCGGTTTTCAACGGGAGACAGCCGAATCAGGAGGTTTTTAATGTACGCAGTGTTCGAAAGCGGGGGAAAGCAGCACAAAGTTCGCCAGGGGGAATTGGTGCACGTCGAGAAGATCGAGGGGAACCCCGGGGAGATCGTCACACTCGAATCGATCCTGCTGGTGAGCGAGGGCGATTCCATCCACGTCGGAAGCCCCACGGTTGAGGGCGCCCGAGTGACCGGTGAGATCGTGGAGCAGGGCAAGGCGCGCAAGATCGTCGTCTTGAAGAAAAAGAGACGCAAAGGATACAGGCGCAAGCAGGGACACCGTCAGCAGTTCACGTGCCTGAAGATCAAGGAGATCACGGTCCCTGAAGGGGCCGCCCTCAAGGTAGAGGCGGATCCGACTTCGAAGCTGGAGGAACAGACCCATGGCGCATAAAAAAGGAGTGGGGAGCTCCCGTAACGGCCGAGACAGCGCAGGGCAGCGACGGGGTGTAAAAATCTTCGGCGGGCAGAAGGTACGCGCCGGGAGCATCCTCGTCCGGCAGCTCGGCACGAAGATCCACCCGGGCAATAACGTAGGCCTGGGCCGTGATTACACCCTGTTCGCCAAAATCGACGGCATCGTCAAGTACGAACGCTACGATCGGCGCCGCAAACAGGTCAGCGTATACGAGGCCTGACTACGTCGATGACGGCCCACGCGCAAGACCTCCCCGCCTGATTCCCTGACCATGAAATTTATCGACGAAGCCGAGATTATCGTCGAAGCGGGCAGCGGGGGGAACGGATGCGTGAGCTTCCGTCGTGAAAAATACGTCCCCCACGGCGGCCCGGACGGCGGCGACGGCGGCCGGGGCGGGGACGTGATCCTGAAAGCAGCCCCCCATTTATCCACCCTCCTCGACCAGAAATACCGGCAACATTATCGCGCGAAACGCGGCTCTCACGGCCGCGGCAAGGACATGCACGGCCGCTACGGAGAGAATCTCGTCATTCCCGTGCCCGTCGGCACTGTCGTGAAGGAAGCCGATTCCCGCAGCGAGCTGGGCGACCTGGCTTCCAGCGGCGAGGAGCTCCTTGTCGCGCGCGGGGGCCGAGGGGGACGTGGGAACGCACGCTTCACCACCAGCCGGAACCAGGCGCCGTCCTTTGCCGAAAAAGGCGAGCCCGGCGACAATCTCCGGCTCCGTCTCGAGCTCAAGCTCCTCGCCGATGTGGGGCTGGTGGGCTTCCCGAACGCGGGCAAATCCACCTTGATCGCCAGAGTGTCGGCGGCCCGGCCCAAGATAGCCGACTACCCTTTCACCACCCTGGTCCCCAACCTCGGCGTGGTCTCTTACAAGGATGAAGCAAGCTTCGTGATTGCCGACATCCCGGGCATCATCAAGGGCGCCCATACGGGCACCGGCCTGGGGCTGCGATTCCTTCGCCATATCGAGCGCGCGCGGATCCTGGTCTACCTGATCGACCTTTCCGCGCCCCAATCCGTTCCCGGAGCGGGAGGGGACCCGGGCCCGGGAGCCACTTTCGGGACTCTGCGAAAAGAGCTCTCTTCCCACGACGCGGCCCTGGCGAAAAAGCCGTTCGTGATCGCCCTCAACAAGATCGACCTGCCTGAGGCCCGGAGCAAGATCGACGGGACCATCCAATCGTTCGAGCGCTCCGGTGGGGCGTGCTTTCCCATCTCGGCGGCCACCGGGGAGGGTGTGGCCCCCCTCATGGACCGCCTGGCCGAGATGGTCCTGGTTCCTCCAGAGTCGAATGGGGAGGCGATATGATTAAGCCATCCGGAACGGGAGAGACCGACCGATCCTGCATGCGCAACTGTGCCGGACACATGACCGTAGGTCTATTCGGCGGAACCTTTGATCCGATCCACTACGGCCACCTCAGGGCGGCCGAAGAGGTGCGGGAGGGGCTCGGCCTCTCCCGAGTGATATTCATTCCCGCCGCGCTCCCCCCCCACAAGACGCGCGGCGCCGTTGCATCGAGCGCCCACCGTATGGCCATGGTCAGGCTTGCCGCAGAACCCAACCCGGATTTCCATGTCTCCGAGGCCGAGATCCGGCGGACGGGGAAGTCCTACTCCATAGAGACGATCCAATACTTCCAACTGACGTTTCGACCGGAGACTTCCCTCTATTTCATCATGGGCATGGACGCCTTCCTCGAGATCGCTACATGGAAGTCGGTGGATCGCCTCTTCTCACTGTGTCATTTCGTAGTGATGACGCGACCCGGATATGTTCTCCGGACCCTGGAAGAGATCGTTCCTCTTGAAATCGCGCGACAATTTTGTTACGATTCTGCCAGCAAATGCTGGAACCATGAGAGCGGATATTCCATCATTCCCTTTGAAATAACGCATCTCGATATATCCGCAACCCGGATTCGCGACAATATAGAAAAGGGACGCTCGGTGAGATTCCTCGTTCCTGAGAAGGTGTCGGACTATATCGAAAAACATGGATTCTATAGACCTGGCGCATAAATTAAAAATTCATGCGCCAGGTCTATACGGCACATGAATGCTTTCATGTTGCAGACTGGAATTTGGAGTATGAAATTTTTCAAAATTGTCCGCCAGTATTCGCGCAGTCCTATCATGAAAAAATCCCGAAAGCCCTTGAAACATGAAAGTATTCATGTGCTTAATAGAGGCGCCGCATATTTTATGC
>CAZFWM010000008.1:0-54894 GCA_964522545.1 uncultured Thermodesulfobacteriota bacterium | reverse complement strand
GCGATAAGTGCATTCAATAGGAAATCCAATTTACCCTTCACACCGTCATCCCCGCGAAGGCGGGGATCCAGCAAATGAGCACAACAATGGGTTCCCGCTTTCGCGGGAACGACGGGGAGTCGGCAGAGAAAAAGTCCCCGGCGAAGCCGGGATAAGTTCTCGTTCCAGGCGCGGGACCTATCCCACCATACCCACTCCTACATCCTCCTCATCAACACGTTCTTCAACTTCATCTCGACGGGGAAGTGCGCGAAGTGCCTCCTCAGCCGGAACCTCGCGATGGGCCTATAAAGGCGCGCGGCCAGGCGAATCAGCCAGTGCAGGAGAGAGTCGTCGGAGAAGTAGATCTCGAACTTGGGATCTACGAAATAGGCGGTGAAGGTCATCATGTCGATCTGCCGCTTCGACCGCCCGTCGACCCACGGGCAGAGCTTGGAGCTGTCCTCCTGGTCGAAGTCGATCCATTCCTCGAGCGCCTCCGGGGGCGAGAAGCCGCCGGCAACGGCGTCCCGGTACATCCCGGTCCCGGGATAGGGAGTGTACTGAGTGACGCTCGCGATCTGCGCTCTCGGATTGTCCTCCAGGAGCTCCAGAATGAGCTCGCCTGTGAGCAGCAGCTCTTCGTAACGCTCGCCGGGCACGCCGGCGATCAGGTTGTAGACCGGCACAAGGCCGTCATGCTCTGCGAGCTTCTTGTTGGCCTCGACGATCATCTCCCTGTTGATCCGCTTTCCAAGAGACGCCAGGACCCTGTCCGAGCCGGATTCGGCCCCGATGTGCAGGTGCTTCACGCGGGCGGCCTTCATCAGCCGGACCATCTCCCCGTCAAATCTCCGGATCTCGTCGATCCGGACGCCCCGGAATCCCAGGGTCAGATTCCAGTCCCGCTTCGAAATCCATCGGAAGATCTCCTTCACCCTTTCGAGATCGACGAAGAAATCGCTATCTATGATGCTAACGTAGTCGGGCTCATACCGGCTCATGATGTGGTCGAGGTGATTCAGAACGACCTCCGGCGCCTCGGCCACCCACATGCGGTCGGAGAAGGAAGGAGAGTAGCAGAAGGAACAGCCATGGGGGCATCCATAGCTGGTCACGAGGGAGAAGAGTCTGAGCTCTTTTGTAAATCGAAAGTACCTGTCCAGGTCGGTGAGCTCGTAAGGGGGAAAGGGGAGGCCTTCCAGCCCTTGGCGATCATAATTCGCCGCCGGATTTATGATGAGCTCCTTTCCGTCCTTGTAGCAGATGCCGCTGGAATGTCGGAGGGAGTCGAGGTCCTCCGCTTCCAGGGCGCGGGCCAGCTTCAACGCGCAAGCTTCACCCGATCCGCGAACCAGCATGTCGACATAGTCACTGTCCAGGGTCGTCTTCGGCTCGATGGTGGGGTGAATGCCTCCCCAGACCACGGGTACATTCGAGCTTTCCCTGACGAACCGAGACACCTCGAGTGCATACTTGATGGGCCGCCCCGTCATGGCCGAGACGCCGACATAGAGGGGCCCCATATCCAGGCACTCCCTGAGACGCTCCCGCCAACTTGGCTCGACCCTCTGATCTATGATCTCGACCCGATACCCGTCTCTCACCAGGGGCCTCGCGGCATAGAGCAGGCTGAGGGGAAGATCTTTGATGATATGGTCATAGCCGCCCGATCGCGGAAAGACCATGACCACCAATCTTTTGTCTTTACGGATCCTCATGCTCGATGAACTTTCCGTCTAAGAGCCCCACCAGATGCGGAGGGTCTCCAGAAATGTCGGCCAGGCGTGACGGAATACCTTGAAGGTGCTTCCCGGTCCGATGTCGTGGTCGTAGCGGACCGGTACTTCGATATACCGGCATCCGAGGCGGGAGAGCTTCGAGTGGAGGTCGCAGTGGAAGCCAAACCGCTCCGCCTCGAGATCGACTCGATTCAGGGCCTCCCTTCTCACGAGGAAAAACCCCGACCCCATGTCGGCGATCGGTATGGAAAAGAGGAGCTTGCAGAGAAGCCAGTACGAGCGACTCACCAGGCGCCTGTTAAGAGGAATCCGGCTCTTGATGCCGGCATAGCGGGACGCTACGACGACATCATGGTCCTCCATCATGGCCTTGAATTCACCGAGCCGCGTTATGTCGAAGGAGAGGTCTATATCCGTGGCCACGATGATGTCGCCGGAAGC
Source organism: uncultured Thermodesulfobacteriota bacterium (assembly GCA_964522545.1). Taxonomy (GTDB): domain Bacteria; phylum Desulfobacterota; class DSWW01; order CAZFWM01; family CAZFWM01; genus CAZFWM01. The sequence goes on along the minus strand of CAZFWM010000008.1, from coordinate 52,732 downwards.
TTCTTGCGCCATTTTTTTGAAGGAGAAGCCCAGACCCCGATTGATCGTGTTGCACAGCACCCGAACCTTTTCGTCCTGTCGAGTAATGGTCTCAAGGACCTCCTGGCTGTTGTCGGGACTGGCGTCGTTGCAGAAGAGGATCTCGTAGTGCTCCGTGACCCCGGCGACGATGGAAGTCAGAGTCCGATATCTTTCCATGATGAACGAGGCGGAATCGTATATGGGGATGATGATGGATAGCTCGGGATTTGTTTTCATCCTTGCTGTTTCCCCCTAACGGAAGTTTCACGAAGAGGGGAGGGCTTCTGAAACGGCTCGATGTCTCCTCCGAAGAGCCACGAGGTCGATTCGAGGTGGCCGCCTGCGAAATCGTCCTTGAGCGGCTCAGGGATCGTTTCGAGATCCCTCCACGAAGATAGTTGTATCCATGGATGGAAGAGGGCGAAGGCGGCTCCTGCCTCGAAACCGGATTCGCCCGGAAGGGCAGAGCCCTCGATGCCTTCTGCAACCTTCATCCAGTCAATCCGGCCCGTACCCCAATCGACGGAATTCTCGGCGGCCGACACTCCTTTTTCGAAGGGCGAAGAGCAGGAGCCCAGGCGCTCGCATTCGATCACACTTCGGACCGGCTCGGGAAGGGCCTCCACGAGGAGGGCGCCCAGCTCCCGGCTCTGCGAAGCGGGCGCCCCGAGCACCCCTGTCGCCAGATAGCCCAAGTCGCGCCCGGCGCGGCCGGAGAGAGCCCGCCGTATCTCCCCGGGGGCCGTCCTGTACTTCATTCCCAGGCAGGCGCCATATGAAATGAGAAAGTAGTGTCGGTACCTGGGATCCACCTTTTCGAGGGAATCCAGGGCGCGGCCCATCTCCTCGAATCCGCCCAGACGCAGGAAATAGCTGTACCCCATGTAGAGGAAATGGCGGTACCGCTCTGGCACGGCCGGGTCCAGATCCCTCTGCAGCGCCTCGATTCCGAGACCCGCCAGGCCTGCCGTCTCCCCGATGTTGAAGAACATGATCGGCCCGAAGCGCTCCAGGGTTTCATCGCCGTCCGGAGGATTCCGGGAGAGGGCTTCCCAGTACGCCATGCCGGCCTCGACGGAGGCGAGAGTGAAAAAAGGCTGCAGCTCCGGATGGAAGGAGAGCGAATCCAATCCGTGGCGCGCGTTCTTGGTCCGGGCGATTGGATCCGCGAAGAGGCTCGGCTTGGCGCGGTCCGAGAAGCCCCTGTACTCCAGGCTCTTCCCATCGCCGCTCGATGTGTCGGCACAGGCAAGGATCCACTGGACAGAAGCGAGGGCGACGACAGTCAGGCAGATGACGATCATAGATGTCCGTACGACCCATCGAAGGGCCCTCGGCCTCAGCCCCGGCGCCCTCGAGGCCACGGCCCCCCCCATGACGCAGAGCACCGGGAACAGGGGGAAGATGTACCGGAAGGGGAGGTCGGTTCCGAAGGCCCAGCACGCGGCCAGGTGAACCAGGAGGTACATGGTGCACCACGCCTCGAGCCCCCTCGTGGCCGTGAATCTCCGCCGCAGACCGGCGAGCGTGAAGGCCGCGAAGGTCGCGGTCGTGACGACCGGGAAGATCAGGAATAGGGCTCTGGGACCCAGGTCGAGACCCGGGCCGAAACGCCTGAGAAACGCACTGTCTATGTATCGATCGACATCCATGGTCGTCGCTGTTCTGATGGCATTGCCCAGGCTCTCGAACCGGGCAAGGATGACGGTGAAGAGGGAGCCACCCAGTGGAGCCTGGTCCCCGGAAGTGATCATAACCTGCTGGAGGGATTCAGCGTGCCGGGCCAGATGATAGAACCAGGGCGTCAGGCCCATGCATATCCCCGCGGCCGCCAGGGCAACGGCGGCTACCGCCTTACCCGGTCGCATCCTGCCCCGGAGGAGCAGCGGAAAGAGGACCAGCCCGTCGGCCGCCAACACGGTAAGGTAGCCGTATGAAAAGTAGAGACCGAGTCCACCGACCAGCCCGAGAAGGGCCCAGATGGCCGGCTGCTCGTCCTGCATCGCCTCTAGGTCTTTGAATATGCGCCAGAGGAGCAGTGCGTTGATGAGGCCGAATAGCGGTATCTCACTGTGGTCGGCTATGGCGAACAGAGAATACTGGAGATAGGGCAGAGGGGCGCAGAGCAGCAGGAGTCCCGCCCAGAGTGCCGATCCCGGGCCCCAGGCCCGCCAGCAGAGGGCCACCAGCAAGGCCATAATCGCTGCCTGCCAGAGAATGGCACTCAGGACCAGGTGGAATAGGGAATCCCCGAGGAAGTGGAAGATCGGCACGAGGAGGAGCGAAAAGATGACCGACCCCCCCTGGTAGTGGGTGTACTGGAGCATGGACGGATCTGAGACGAAGCCGTTGAGCAGCGCCTTTGCCATCCACCCCATGTAGAGGCCGTCGACCGTGCAGAGGAAGTCGACGTCCCCTTTGAGCGTCAGCAGCCCCCGGACCGCGACCAGCAGGGCCGCCGCGACCAGGGCGGCCGCCGCGGGCGCGGCTCTGCGTGCGATGTTCGATCGTTCCCCCTCATGCATCACTCTTCCGATTTACCTGCTCAGATAGATCTCATCGATCAACGGGTTGTATCCCCCAACGCCGAAATTCAGTACTTCAAATGTCATTCCTTCGGAAAGCTCGTTCAGTCCCTGTTCCAGCTATCTTCTCAATGCGGTACCCATTCTGGCTAAAAAAAATAACACCCTGTGTATATGTTAGCAACATTGGAAACATAGGGCGGGCCATGCCCGCCGACTCTTACGGAATGCAATCATACCGGCCGCCACGGGCCGCCCTATGAAAATTGCCCGGACTTATTGAGAAGAAACCGGATGAGAGGTCTATGCGTCAGCGGCCGCTCAGAGGGATGAAGACCATGCGTCGCAGATCGGTGGGGCCGCCGGCCGGGTCCTGCCGGAGAGTGGCCTCCGCCTCAAGGAGATAGAAGGTTTCGGTCCACCACGACGGGGGTTCCGGACGCCACGAATGGAGATGTCTTCGGATCGTGTCCCGCAGCCGGTCGTAGGAGTGGGTTCGCGTGCCCTTTCCGGGGCCGAAGCGATCGAAGTGGGAGGACCGGGTGACCACGTGAACAGTGAAGCTCACCTGACATCGGTGGTTTCGGGCCGGATCGAGCTCGTAATCCACTCGCACCTGCACCCCCTCCTGCTCGGGATTTGAGCCTTCGATTTCCGGAGAAGCCCCGACCTCGACGCCTCTCCTCCGGGTATCCCCCTCTTGGCGCACGCGGAGGCGCAGGTTGGCACCCTCTGCATTCAGCAGCTGTCCATCGAATTCAGACAGATGATCCTCACCCGTGTCGAGCCCTTTGTGTTTGATGATGGTGTATCCGCCCGCGGTGCGGCGGCCGACCGCGCGCAGCCCCTCCATCTCGATCCCCACACTCTCCGGGGCGACGAGGAGATACGGGCCCGGGCTCGGCGGGCGAAGCTGCGGCTCGTGGAGCGATTCGGCTGAGCAGGCCGCGACACAGAAGAGGTAACTCATTTTTTCGTCCATGCCCGCGAGCCGCACGCGCCGGAGAAAGTCGCCCACTCCGCTCACGCCCTCCTCGTCCACGAGGTGGCGGGCGATGGCCATCTTTTTTGACATGGGGAAGGAGTTGCGCGCATCCAGGATCGAGGCGTGGCTCCATGCGAGGGCCGCCTGGGCGCAGCAGACGGCGACGAGGGCCGTGGCGAAAATCCTGCGGCGGCGGACCCCGGTGGCGGCGCGTCCCAGCGCAGCGGCCACAAAGAGGTACGGGACCGGGAAGAGGGAGGCGTAGTGGGATGTGCTGTTGAGCTCCAGAGCGACCCCGGCCGCGGCCAGTAAGAGAATCCAAGGCAGAAAGATCCATTCCCCCACGGGCAAGCCCCTGCGACCCACCACCGAAGAGATTCCCTGCGCGGCAACCCTCCCAAGGGTAATGAGCAACAGCAGGCAGATCAATGCCTCCAGGGCGACCAGGGTCCACCGGAGCCACGCAAGGGGGTGATCCAGCCAGCTCCCGCCAAAGGGGTAGAGGAACATGCTGTGGATCGTCCGGGCCACGGTGGACGCCCGGGGTCCCAGGATCTCCATGAGCCCCCGGGTCGCCTCAAGACGGCCGGCCGTGAATTTCCGTATGGCCACCTGGGCATCCCAGTCGACCGTGAAAAGATAGGGGAGTAACAGAAGAAAAAGCAGACCGGCCGTGGCCGCGACGGCCCGGGCCGAGGGGAAGCGGCGGCACAGGAGGCAGACCACGGCGATGGAGAGGAAGGCCTGAACCGAGGCGATGATGTAGATCTGGCCCAGCACCAGGGCAAGCACGCAGGCGGCCGCGAAGAGCCTATCCCGTCCCGAGGTCCCGTAGGAGAGGAGGGCGTAGAAGAAGAGGACCACAAAAGGGGTCAGGATGTAGGAGTTGTAAAGGGCCCCTCCGAGGTAGCGGGCCGCAAAGGGAGAGGTCGCGAGCAGCGCAGCCGCGATCCACCCCGCAAGGGGGCCGAAGAAGATCGAGCCGACACGGTGGCACAGGATCACGGCGCCGAGGTGGAGGAGGAGGAAGAGAGTGCAGATTCCGTAGAGATGGTCCGTGAGCAGGAGGGCGGGGAGCTGTAGGTAGAGATAGGTGAATCCGAGAGTTCCGTGGGTGAGCTGTTCGATATGAAGGGCGGAGTGTCCCGCCCTCAGGAGGTGGTGGGCGTTGAGGGTCTGGCGGAGCATGTAGTCGGGCACGGGGATGTGGGGCAGCAGGCGCAGTCGCAGCATAGCGGCCAGGCAGAGCAGGCCGACGAGGCCCAGGGCCGTGGCCCACCGCTGCACGGAAGGGACGTCGGATCGGCTCACGGCCGTGCCCCGGATTTGGGAGCGCCCTCGACCGGGTCTCTGGCCGACATGCCTGCACGGTCGGCGTCCAATCCGGCCTCCCGGAGGCCGGCCCGGATCGGGCCGGCGTCGCGAGGCTCCAATCCGGCCATGCTGGCCTGGACCTCCTCGGGGGGGAGGGTGATGCCCAACCCGAAACCGAGGCCCCGGAGCAGGTGCGCCTCGTCCTCGGGCTGGTGGGTGCGAATGTAGGCAATCGATGATGGCAGATCCCACCGCCGCTTGATCCCGATACCCCAACCGAATCCGCGCAGCATTTCCTCCCGATCTGCACCAGTGAGAGGAGGCTGCGGGAGGAACTTCTCCATTTCTGAATGGTACATAAAGGCGTCGATACATCCGGCCCCAACGTATAGGCAGTGGTAGTTGGCCAGGAGCGGAAAAGCGAGACGAAATCCTTGGAGCAACGGGATGTAGGGATTTTTTTCATAATAGGCTATGAATCTGTTCACTCCGTCTGTATGGTCGAGGTGGACCTTGCCGATGTTGAGATTGGCATAGGTTATACCATCGAATGTCCGCCAGCGTTCGCGCCCCTCTCGCGTGAGCATCAACCAGTTGTCCGAGATTCCAAAAGCGACGAGAGAGAGGAAGAGTAACACCGCCAACACTTTAAGCGACAGAAATCGCCGTGAAAGAGAGAAGGTCGCCGTTGCGCCTATGGCACATAGGGCGTAGAGAAAGGGAAACATCGGGATGAAGTAGCGGAACTGCGGCTTGGGCCGATCAGGATTCAGGAATCCGACGGCGATGTAGAACCACAGTGGGAACAAAAGGAAGAAGGATGTTGGGGAAGACCTTTCCGATGGACTGTTTCTTTTTTTTGTCAGGCTCAACAGCGCCAGGGTGACCGTGACTAGGGTGGCCGCGAGCTGAAGGGAGGCCGGCTCCACGGACGTCCAGGAGGGGCGTAGGACGGGGGCCAGAGGGAGAACGAGCCCCTTGGCAAGGGTGCGAAAAAATATGCCGGGATCGTTCTGGAACAGCATATAGTAGATAGTCGTCTCCGGGGCATTTCCGATGTTGGTCGAGAGAAGATGCCAATGTGTCTGTCCAAAGAGTTCCTTGGCAATGATGAGCGGAAGAAACACCCCAAGGAGGGAAGCAATCCATACCACAGCTTCCCAGAGCTTGGGGAGACCTCGTGCGATAAGATGAAATAGTATCAAGAAAGCGATGAAGGGGATGAAGAGAAAGGCCAGATAGGAGAAGAGGCCGCAGAGGAAGCCGGAGAGCACCAGGTCCGCCGTCCGTGCACGTGTGCGGTAATAGATGCGCGGAAAGTAGACGAGCATGGTGATTCCGGTGTACAGGCACATCTCGGGGTGCCCGCCCCAGACCGTGGAGGTCCAGGCCACGTAGACCGCTGAGGAGAAGACCGTGAGGATGCCGAAGAGCAGGGAGACGACCGGGGAGAAGAGCCTGGTCAGCAGGACGAGCCACGCGATCAGGGTGCCGAGGGCGTAGAGGAAGGCCACGACCTTGAGGGAGAGAAAATTTTCTCCGAGTATTCGCGAGACGAGGTAGTAGAGGATGACATTGAGGGTAAATCCTCCGTGGTGGCCCTGCGTGTCGACCCATTTCCCGCTGAGACCTTTGTGGGTGAATGATTTGGCAAGGCTGAAGTTCTTGATCTCGGCCAGGTCGAGCTCGTGGAGCAGGTCGATGTTCGCCAGGATGACCGGAATCCGGACCGCCCCGAAGAGGACGACGAGGAGGACGATGCTGATGAGAGCGGTGCGACGCTTCATGACGTCCCCGAGGAAAAGATAGGCACAAAGGGGCAAAGGCACATAGGCACAAAGAGAAACAGAGCTTTTTGCTTAACGCGGCGGAGCCGCAACCGAAAAGAACTACCTTAACGGAAGTCGTGTTTTTGTCTCTCGCCAAGACGCCAAGATCGCAAAGAAGAAGATTGGGCTAATAATATTTATCTGTTCTTAGCGCTCTTTGTGGCTTTGCGAGAGAAGAAAATTTCGCGGCCAACATCTACGCAAGCCGCGTCTGATAGCCGTTGTTTCATGTTGTCATGTTATCCTGGAATCAGGAAATCCTCCAGGACCAGATAGTCGAGCCGGGCCTGGCGGAATGCGAGAAGGGCCTCCTCTGGGCTGCAGACGATAGGCTCTTCGTGGATGTTGAAGCTCGTATTGACCACCGAAGGGAGCCCCGTGATGCGGCGGTACTCCTCGATGATCCGGTGGAGCCCGGGGTTCTCGGACTCGTCCACCAGCTGCGGCCGGGCCGTGCGGTCCGTGTGGACCACGCCGGGGCAGGTCTCGACCATCCAGTCGGTGCAGTCGAAGCTGATGTTCATGAAGCGCGCGGTGAAGGTCGCTCCGTCCATGCGCAGGTAGCACTGGTCGGCGTGCTCGATCAGGGTGGCCGGGGCAAAGGGCATGAAGGTGGAGCGCTTGAGCCTCTTGTTGAACCAGTCGATCAGCGTGGGGTCGGTCGGCTGGTAGAGGACCGTGCGGTTGCCCAGGGCTCTGGGGCCGAACTCCATGCGCCCGGCCAGACGGCCCACGATCTTCCCCTGAGCAAGCAGCCCTGCCACCTCTTTCTCGATTTGCTTGGAGCGCCGGTACTCGACTCCTTCTCTGTCCAGGAGATCGGTGATCTCCCGGGCCGAGAAGGAGGGCCCGTGGAACATGGTGTCCGGGTTCGCGATCTTTCTGCGGATCCAGTGGAAGGGCGCGCCCGCGCAGAGCCCGCCGTCGGTCATGTTGGGGTATATGTAGATCGAGTCTATGGCGTCCTGCTCCAGGATCCGCTGGTTCAGCTTGACATTGGCGAAAAGCCCCCCGGCGCAGACCACGTTGCGCATTCCGGTGCGGCCGGCCCAGTGTGTGACGAACTTGACGAACTCTTCTTCGAGGTTCTTCTGGGCCGCCGCGCAGATGTCCTCGCGCTTCTCGCCCCGAAGGCTGCGGTACAGGTCCATCGAGGGGGTCTGCTTGAGGAAGTAGTTGATCCGGTTGAAGCCCCCGCCCTTGAAGTGGAGCTTCTCCTTGAACAGGCCGAGCAGCCGGTCCGGATCGCCTTTGGCGGCCAGGCTCATCACCTTGCCCTCGTCGCGGATCGGCTTGAAGCCCAGGTACTCGGTGAGCCTCGAATAGTAGGAGCTGATCGCCGAGAAGGGATCCTGCCTGTAGACGGGGGTGACCGTGTCCCCTTCGCCGGTGCTCACCGAGAGGGTCAGGCCGTCGCCCATGGCGTCCACGGTGAGGATGAGGGCCCGGTCGATCCCCTTGGCCGTGTAGTAGGTCGAGTAGGCGTGGGCCAGGTGGTGGTCCACCATGACCATGGGGCCTTCGATGCCGAGGTCCCTGAGCTTGCCCCGTATGAGCCCCCTGGAGCAGAGGACGTCGATCCCCTCCACAGCCCTGGATGTGCGGGCGATGTGGGAGTAGATCATGTAGAGGTTGAAGAAGTAGCTGAACTGGCTCCGGGTCTCTCGGAATCTCTCGTACCGGCGCTTGAACAGGCGCAGCAGGAAGGTCGGCGTCATGCGGGAGCCCACCGCCACGCGACCCACCTCTTCGGGGCGCACGCCGGCCGTGCGCAGCACCGTCTCGATCGATTGCAGGGGGAAGGCGTTGGAGTTCTTCCTCCGGTTGAGCCGCTCTTCGCTCACGGCGGCGAGCAGCTCGTTTTCCCGGAACAGAGCGGCCCCGGCCTCGTGGTTGTCGGTGATGCCCAGAATGATGTCTTGCTTCTCAGTTGTTTTCATCCCAGTTCTCTAGCGAATACGAATCATCACGTTTTAAAAAATTTTCTGAGGAACCCAGGAACCCAGGAATAAAAATAGGATAAGGTTCCATTGACTCTTGTCCATCCCTTTTTTTATGCATAGGAAATTATAAGGTTGACAATTGAGTACCTTGAGCATGTTGCGAGCGAAGCGAAGCAATCCCCCGTGTTCAGTATGCAAATGGGCTCGGGGGATCGCTTCGTCGCTGGCGCTCCTCGCGACATCCCTCAATTGAGTCCGCGTCGAAGACGCGGTTTTGTTCTCATTTCCTGGGTTCATGGGTTCCTCAGAGGAAATTCCTTTGCCGAGTCATAGTGAATACTCATTGCGTATTTAAAGTTTGCAGCAGCGCGCGCATCCGGGGAGGCGGCGGCGTTTTATCGCCCTTCGGAAAGCCTGCAGCGCATCGCCGGCCCAGATCTCCTCCAGGGAGTCCCGAGAAACGTGCCCGACCGGGTAGGCGATGTTCTGGCACGGGAAGACCGACCCGTCGTGGTTCACGTAGAGGGACCCCCACAGGTAGTGACAGGGCCGCTCCGTTCGGTGCGGCTCGCTGTACCACTGCCGGATCTCCCCGTCGTTCAGGACCGGCCTCCAGGAGACCGGCAGATCGTACTTCTTTCGGACCAGCTCGTCGAGCAGCCCCACGTCCACCTCGGGCAGGTCGGTCTCCAGGACCCTCAGGGCCGCCTCCTCGCCGGGGAAGTCCTCTTCGAAGACTCGGGCGTGGTCCACCATCTCCGCGGGGGTCACAAAGCCGAAGTGCTGGATGCGTACATGGATTCCGCGCAGATCGGCAAGCCGGCCCACGAGGCCCTCCAGGTCGACCAGGTTGGGGCCGACGGCGGTGAAGTTGACGATGATCGTGGATCGGCGGCCGGCAAGCTCATGGTAGAGCCGCAAATTGTTGTACACCTTGTCGAAGGCCCCCTCTTCGCCCACGATCGCATCGTGGAACTTTTCCTGGCCGAGTATGGAAAAGAGGATCACCTCCGGCCCGATGCCCGCGATCTCCCGGGTCAGCTCAGGGGTCAGAACGGTCCCGTTGGTCACGATCCCGCACACCAGCCCCCTCGATTTGATGTGTCGGAGCAGCTCCAGTGTCCCCCGGTAGAGGAACGGTTCTCCTCCGGTCAGGAAGAATCCGGAGCCGTGAAGCGCCCCCTGATCGATGATCTCCTTGTAGACTTCGATGTCCAGGTCGTGATTGGCCGGGACCTGCACGGGGAGATTGGGGCACATGCGGCAGACCAGGTTGCAGCGCGATGTGAGGTTGAGGTCGATGAACAGGGGGAACCGGATCGTCCCGGACCTGCGCAGATGATAGTTGGCGACCAGTCCGAGGGTCTTGAGCCATTTGGATCCTGAGAGAAAGAAGTGACGGAAGAGGATCAGATCATTGAATCGCGATCGCATTGGCATCAAGAGCTTGTTTTCCTGGTTATAGGGTTGAATGCAAAATCATTCACTGCGAAAAAATAGCAAAACCGTTCGCTCATGTTAAGGGCCGCAGTGCAGCAGCTCGGAACCATCCCCGATCGTGACGGTCGAACAGCGGTCGTCCCCGGTGATTCCGATCTTTTCCGGGATATCCCGTCGAGCGCCTTCCCCGACGAAGTAGAAGAACGGAACCCCCCGGGCGACCGCCTCGCCCGCGGCCCGGATGAAGAGGGTCTCGTTGCGCCCGATGTGGGGGCAGTTCAGAACAAAGATCCTCCCCTCGTAGGGATAGCAGAGCTCCGCGAAGGGGCAGAGAAAATCCATCTTCTCGGGGAGCCTCGTCGCGGGCCTGAGCGCCCCGGCCCGAGAGAAGCCGAGGGCGATGAGAGAGCCCAGCTCCAGCACCTCCTTTGCTTCCTCCATGTGGGGCTGGAAGAAGATCAGGTCGCCGGGCTCGGAGAAGGCCAGGACGGCTTCGACTTCTGATCTCCCCGTCTGGGGGGCCAGCCGGGCCCCGGCGGCCCGCGGCTTGAGGATCAGGTCGGAGACCGTGGTGATCAGGAGCAGGGCCGTCAGGAAGAAGGCCGCCGAGGCCTCGATCCCCGGCCTCCCTTCTCCGTGCCCCCCGGCGCCCCGGACCCGCCGGCTCAGCCGTCCGGAGCAGACGACCACGCCCCGCCCGGCCAGAAGCAGCAGGAACGGGAAGGCCAGGTAGAAATAGCGCGTGATCGGGTCGAAGAGGGCCCGGTTTCCGTAGAGGCGCCCGGCCCCGATGAACAGAAGGAGGAGACAATTCGATACGACCACGTAGGCCGGGAATTTCCGCAGCGCCGAGATCTCGGCGCGAATGTCGGCCAGGCCGAAGAGGCCGGCCAGGAAAAGAGAGAAAGCAAGGATGTAAAAGAGGGTGTTGATGCGCAGGTCGATCAGGATCATGGCCCAGAAGGTCTTGAGCCCGGCCGCCGCGGTCGTCTCCATGTGGACTCTTTCGAAGAGCATCGTCTCCTGGCCGAACCCGGAGAAGCGGGCGTAGAGAAAGCGGATCCCCAGCGGGGCCAGGGCGATGAGATAGGTCGCGGAGACAATGATCAGGGTTCGCCGGCCCCGATCCGGATAGCGGGCGAGCAGTGCGAGCTCGGCCATCAGCAGGGAGACGGTGAAGTAGTTGAGATAGAGGACCAGAAAGGCCGAGACCAGCGCGTAGATGAGGAGATACGATTTTTCCTTCTTCAGGTAGAGGACGAGGGCCAGGGTATGGCTGGCGCAGAGCAGGAGCGTAACGGGATAGACGGAGATGAGGTAGGCCAGGTGGACGTCCACGGGGGAGGCGGCCAGGAGGGCGGCGGTGATCAGGCTCTCCCGCCTGGAGAAGAGCTCGGCTGCGAGGATGGACAGCAGCAGGATGGTCAGCACGGAGCATCCCTGGAGGAAGAGCCAGAAGTTGGAGATGCCCGCGCCCGGGACTGCGAGGAAGTAGATCTGCCGGATCCTCTCGAACAGGGGGGGGTGCGGCTCCAGGCTGCGCGGATCGATGATTTTGATCAGGTCCTCCCCAAAATCGGAGAGGGAGAGCTCGGTGCACGGGAGGTTCACCAGCCACCCGATGGTCCGGTTGATGTAACAGTTCCAGAAAAGGGGCTGCTGTTCCAGGCGCACCCAGAGGGCGAGGAAAAGGATGAGCAGCAGGGAGGCGGGATAGAGATGGCGATGAAGATGGGTTCGCATGCTATCTCTCTCGAGGAGCCGGGTCCGAAGAGGGCATCCCCGGCGGCTCCGTGTTTCTTATCTCCGCGATGAGGACCGGCCCGACGGAGCTGGTTTTCCCGATCCGGCCCTCGTAGTCCCGGAGGCGGGGGTCGCTCTGCGCGATGACGATGACGCGACGGCCCTCCGGCTCCCGGCCCTGTTCGGCCCAGGCCTCGGACCAGTCCTTTCCCGCGTAGTAATAAAAGAGATAGTGGAACCCGCCGATGTCCTCATGGTGTGATCCGACGTCGATGTACCGGACCGTCTCCTTGTACGTGTGGAGGTCTTCTATCCCGAAGTCCTGAATCAGGGCTTTCACGATCTTGGTTTTGCTCGAGATCGGAATGAGGGGGCTCCGCTCTCCTCCCGTCACGTAAAATCGGCCCTTGTTCATCCGGTGGAACCAGCAGGTCTGCGCGACCTGGGACAGGCAGATCGTCGAGATCAGGCCCGCGAAGAGTAAGCGGAGGAGACGCGTTTGCCGGGCGTTCCGCACTTTGATTCGCTTGTAGACACTACATGTGAAGATCGCCATGACGATGTGTTGACAGGGGAAGATGGGGAGGAAGTACCTGAGGTCGGATACGATCTTGAAGGCCGAGAGGATCGCCATCGGCACGATCCACCACAAGGCGATCAGCGCCGGCATCAGGGGCGAGTCGGGGCGATATAGTGTCTCCTGCCGGAGCCGGGATCGGATAAGGATGCGGCCGGAAGAGAATAGAGTGTAGACGAGGGCGACGTAGAAGAGGCCGATATAGCAGCGGGACATGGTGGAAAACAGGGTGGGCCAGAAACCCCCGCAAGGAGAGAGGAGATGGAAGTCGACGGGATTCAGGACGCGGCCGAAGAAGACGATGATCCGGCTCGCCGCCGACCCGTACGACTCTGCCACGAAGATCCGGTCGAAGAGGTTCTCCATGGCGGTCTGCTTCTCGTAGAAGAAAAATACGGAGGTCATAAAATTCTTCAGCCGATACGTCGCCTCCGCATCCTGAAGGAATTGGATTCCCTGGGGTATCGACATGATAACGAAAATCAGCGCCACGGCCGCGTAATGAATCCATGATGTCCTGGGACGGCGTACGAAGAGGAGGACGCCGAGCAGGGGGAGGAGCGTGAGGGACATGGAATAGAGCTGGGCCAGTATGAAATAGGAAAAAAAGAGGAGAACAAGGCCTGCGGGCTTTTTCTTGAACAGGTAATAAAAAAGCGAATAGAAGAAGAGGAGATTGAAAGGCGGTAAAAGATAGGACTGGTAAAAGACGCCGCCGAGAAGGAGGGTCGTGGAGAAGGATGTGGAAAAGAAGAGAAAGGCTGTCCAGCCGATCCGGTCGTTGAAGAACTCCCTGCCGAATTTGAAGATCAGAATCTGGGCGGCCAGGTTGAGGAGAGCGGCGAACAGGAGCAGGGCGTACGGGTTTTCGCTGATCAGGAGCACAAGGGAGAGTGTATACAAATAGAGAGGCCCCATAACACCGGTGATCCCCGGACTCAGGTTGAGGACCCCCTCTTTGATCATACGTAGCCCCATGAAGAGCTGACGATCGTTGTGCTGGTTGATCCATACAAAGTCGAAGTAGAAGATCTTGGCGGCGAGAGAACAGAGGATGACCAAGGCGAAAAAGATCTTGCTTGAGCCGGATGGAATTTTCATGAATCCGAGCCAATCCCTCGGCTCAGCCGGCGAGAATTGACAAGGTTCGACCGTTTCGAGAGAGAGTGAATCCAGCCGATTGGCTCGGATTCATTCATTGGAGAATTTTGGCTCGTGATCAGCATGACATGGTTGGCTGTGCGAGTTGTTTGTTTGGAATGGAGGCTGGGGGAACCGATTGAGCATTTAGAAGAAAAGTGGAAAAGGAAGGAATTTTCGTAAAAAAAAAATGGAAAAATCTCTTCATTATTTCATGGGATATCATGCGTCAAAATTCTCCAAACGGAATCAGCGACCAGAGAATGTTCGAGGGCGAGCAAGTTCGATGGCCCCTTTCAGGGGCCTTTCTCATACCATCGGTCCTACCAGTGGTCGCTGATTGTGGCGTGCTCCGGGCCGTCGGCGGATCCGCGATCAGGGCCGCCCCCCCCTTTTACTCGTCGGGCAGTTCGGACAGGCCGCGTTTTGCCTCATCGACAATCCACTGATCAACGGCGTTGAGCTCTAGGATTTTCTCATAGTCCGCTTTTGCCTTCTTGGAGCTGTCCGTCTCGCCGTGGAGGCGGGCCCGGGTAAAGAGGGCGCGTGCCAGCTCGTTCGGATGTCCTGCATGAAGGTCGACCGCCTCGTTGGCGGCCTCGATCGCTTTCGCCGCCCGTCCGGAGAGTTGAAGAGCGGCTATTTTTCCATTGAATGCATTGACCGTGATCTGCGGATTGTCTTTGTACTTGGTGATTATTTTTTTAAAAGCGGCAAGCGCCTCGTCATACTTCTCCTGGGAAAGGTCGATTTCGGCCAGCCCCTGCTCGGCCTCCTGGCGGGTCCAGATATCGGTCGGATCGAGGTCGAGGACCTTTCGATAGGCTGCTTTTGCCTCATCGATGCTGCCCATGTCCCGGTACAGCCGGGCCTGTGAGCAGAGGATGCGTGCCAGCTCGCCCGGGTGGTCCGCGAGCAGGGCGGTCGCCTCTTTGCCGGCCTCGATCGCCTCTGTCTTGCGGCCCGAACTCTGCAGGGTGCCGATCTTGCCCTGGTAATCGTTCGCGAGGGCCTGGGGATTGTCTTTGTGCTTTGCAATCATTGCGTTATAGATGACCAACGCCTCATCGGTCTTGCCCAGGGCGATTGCGACATCAGCAAGGCCGCGTTCGGCTTCATCGACCACCCACGCCTCCGATGGATTCAGGGCGAGAGCCTTCTGATAGGCGTCCTTTGCCTCATCGATGTGGTCCAAATCCTGGAGGATCCGTGCCTGAGCGCAGATGATCCGTGCCTGCAGGTTGGGCTGATTCATGAGCAGCGGGATCGCCTCCCCGGCGACCTCCAGCGCCTCGGACAGCCGGGCCGTGCCGCGCAGGACACCGATCTTGCTGTGGTAGGCATCGGAAAGGATCTGCGGTTTGTTCTTATGCTTCGCGATCATTTTATCATACAGAGTGATCGCTTCGTCCACTTTGCCTTGAGCCAAGGCCATTTCGGCTATGCCCCGCTCGGCATCCTGGACGGTCCAGGACTCGGCCGATTCGAGAGTGAGGACCTTCCTGAAGGCGGCCTCCGACTCTTTGGCGCGGCCCATTTCCTGGTACAGGCGAGCTTGGGTGCAGAGGATCCGTGCCTGCAGGTTGGCCTGATTCGTGAGCCGTATGATCGCTTCCTCCGTGGCCTCGAGCGCTTCTTCGAGTCGTCCTTTGCTGTGCAGTGCATCGATCTTGCTGTGGTAGGCGTTCGCCAGAGGCAGGGGATTGTTTTTATTCTCGGCGATCATCTTGTCATAAGCAGCCAGGGCCTCTTCGACTTTGCCGTTCTCCAGGGCGATCTCGGCCAGGCCTCGTTCGGCCTCCTGCAGGGTCCAATCCTCGGCGGATGATTCGAGGTCGAGGATTGACTGAAAGGCGGCCTGGGCTTCCTCGATGAGTCCCAATTCACGGTACAGGCGAGCCTGGGAGCATAGGATTAATGACAGCTTTTTCGGATGGTCCTTGAACAGAGCAATCGCCTCTTTACCGATCCTGATGGCCTCCTCTTTACGACCTGCGTTGCGTAGGGCATCGATCTTGCTGTTGTATATGGTTGCCAAGGAATGAGGATCCTTCTCGTACTTTGTGATTATTTTATCGTAGGCGGCCAGAGCCTCATCGACCTTTCCCAGAGCCAGTGTGATATCGGCCAGCTCCCGCTCGATCTCCTGGATGATCCATGCGTCGGCGGTCTCGATCTCGAGGACCTTCCTGTAGATGGTCACGGCCTCTTCCCGGCGGCCCAGCTCTCGGAGCAGCCGTCCCTTCTCCCAGAGAAGGCCGGCCAGCTGGCCGGGGTGGTTCGTGAACAGGGCGATCGCTTCTTCACACGTCGCGAGCGCCTCTTCCGACCGTCTTTCGCTTCGAAGGACACCGATCTTGCCCCGGCAGGCCCTCACCAGGGCCTGGGGATGGTCTTGATAATCGGCGATCAGCTCGTCGTAGGCGGCCAGGGCCTCGTCGATTTTTCCCTGAGCCAGTGCGATCCCGGCCAGGCCCTGTCTGGCCTCCTGCAGGGTCCAGGCGTCGGCGGAATTGAGTTCCAGGATTCTCCGATAGGAGCCCGCGGCTTCCTCACGGCGGCCCATCCCATCGAGGAGGCGGGCTTGCTCACAGAGGAGGCGGGCCTGCTCATTGGGGCTGGTCTCGAAGCTGGCGATCGCCTCCTCGCAGGCTTTGACGGCTGCTTCCGGCTGTCCCGAATCGCGCAGGGCCTCGATTTTGCCTTGGTAGGCATTCGCCAGTCCCTGGGGATCGTTCTTGTACTTTTGGATCATCTTGTCGTAGGCGGCCAGGACATCATCCGTCCGGCCCTGAGCCATCGCGATGCCGGCCAGGCCCCGCTCGGCCTCCTGGATAGACCATGTGTCGACGCCCTTTAGTTCGAGAACTTTCTGATAGGCGGCGGCGGCCTCTTCCCGGCTTCCCTGTTCCTGGAAGATACGGGCCTGCTCGCACAGGAAGCGGGCGTGGTAGTCTGTTTGCTCTTTGAATTTGGCGATCGCCTCCTCACAGGTCTCGAGGATCTCCTCGGTCCGCCCCAATACGCGCAACGCTTCGATTCTGCCCTGATAGGCGTTCACCAGTCCCTGGGGATCGCTCTTGTATTTGGTGAGCATCTTGTCGTAGGCGGCCAGCGCCTCCTCGGTCTTGCCCTGGGCCATGGCAATGGCGGCCAGGCCCCGCTCCGCGTCCTGGAGAATCCATCTGTCGGACGGCTTGAGGTCGAGGATCTTCCGGTAGGCGGCCCCGGCCTCTTTCTGGCGTCCCATCTCGCTGAGGAGGCGGGCCTGGTCGCTGAGGATGCGAGCCCGGTCATTGGGCCGTCCCTGGAATCTGGCGATTGCCTCCTCGCAGGTCTTGAATGCCGCCTCCTGCCTTCCCATTCTGCGCAGAGTTTCGATCTTACCCTGGTAGGCGTTTACCTGGCCATGAGGATTTTTTTTCTGCTTGCTGATCATCCTGTCATAGGCGGCCAGCGCTTCCTCGACATGGCCTTCATCTTTCGCTATCTGGGCCAGTCTCTGTTCCGCTTCATGGAAGGTCCAGAGATCTTTACTGTCCGGACTGTCCAGGTCGATGATCTCCTGGAATGTTTCCCTGGCCGCGGCCAGTTGTCTTGTTTCGTAATAGAACTGGCCTTTCTCGAAGAGCAGCGATGCCACTTCCTGGGGTTTGCCGTGGGCGAGGGAGATGGCCCTGTCATAGGTCTCGAGCGCCTCATCGTTCTTGTCGGTCTTCCGGAGCAGGCCGGCCTTGGCCGATGTCATGGACAGAACGATCTGGGGATTATCGCTGTACGTTTCGAGGACCTCATCGATTTGCTCCATGGCGGCCGCGTACTCTCCCTGTTCTTTGTAAACATCGATGATCTCGGCAAATGTCCTCTGGATATCGGCCGTCTCTTCCGGGTATTTCGCCAGGATGGTCTTGTATACGGCGATGGCCTTGTCGGGATTCCCCATGGAGCGGTGGATTTGAGCGAGCTGGCCGCGCAGGTTCATCTCCTCTCGAGGCATATCCTCGGCCAGGATCAGGGCTTTTTCGATCTGCTCCAGGGCGAGGTCTACCTTGCCCGTGCGTACATAGAGCTCCGCTTTCGAGTTCATGGACTGAACCTGTGCCAGGACATTATCTTCGGCCTGTTCGATGATGGAGTCGAAGATATCCTGAGCCTCTTCGTTTCTTCCCGTATCCGTGTAGATGCGGCCGATCATCTGATTGGCGGCGAAGACGAAATGGGGTTGGTCCTTCCATTTTTCTACTATGATTCCGTACAGCTCGAGCGTCCTTTCGACCTCTCCCGAATCATAGCATGCCTGGGCCGCCCGCTGAATTTTGTCCTGGCTCCAATTCCAGGGATTGGTGAGATACAGATAGGTCGAGACGGCAATCGCCGCCGCGATCGCGGCGGTCACGACCCGGGCGGTCCAGCCCGCTTTCAGCCTGGCCCCGTACCACCGCACGGCCCTGGCCGCCAGCTCCCGGCTCATCCTGGCTCCCGCCTCGGCGACTCGGGCTTTCATCTCCGGGGTGAGAGGCTTGGCCCCCCGGAAGTCGGCCCCATCGAGCTTTGTCCCATCGAGCCGGGTCTCCTTGAGCGTGGTGTATCGCATGTTGGCGCCCGTGAGATCGGCCTTCGTCAGGTCGGCGCCGGAAAAATCGGTGTTCTCCAAGTTGGCGCCCTTCAGGGTGGCCCCTCTCAGATCGGTCCCCGTGGCATCGGCAAAGCTCAGGTCGGCCCCCTCCAGGTCCGCATCCCTCAGGTTCACCGAGGAGAGGACCTTTTCGCTGAGGACCGACTGGTGAAGGGTGGCCCCGCTGAGATCCGCCCCCTCCAGATCTGAGCTTTGCAGGTCCACTCTCGAGAGGTTTGTTTTTGAACAGCAGGTCTCTTTGAGTATGGAGTTCTCCATCGCGGCCCCGGCCAGGTTCGCCCCGGTCAGGTTGGCGCCCGTGAGATCGGCCTTTGCCAGGTTGGCGCTCTCCAGGCGGGCCGATCTCAGGTCGGCCCCGGCCAGGCCGGCACGGGAGATGTTTGCCTGGTGAAATTCCCCTTCGCAGAGCTCGGCTTCATCCAGGGCGGCCCCGGACAGATTGATCTGATCGGCCTTGGCTCCCTTGAGGACGGCCCCTTTCAGATTCGCTCCTTTGAGATTGGCCTTGGCAAGGTTGGAGCCGGTGAGGTCGGCCCCTTCGAGGACGACCTGTTTTAACCGGGCCTTCTGCGCGTCGATCTCTCTGAGATTTTTATCTTTTTGATAACGGGCAAGAATGTCTTCTCTGGACAGCGATCCCATAGCGAGTACTCCTCTCAATGAGCATCAAGCTCGGCCAATCCCCTGTTCGCATCCTGCAATATCCAAGGCTCGGTAGGATGTAGGTTCAAAGCTTTTTTAAATGATTCTCTGGCCTTTTCCGGAGCGTCCATCCGGCCGTACAGTCGTCCCTGAGAACAGAAGATGCGCGCCTGCTCGTTGGGCCGGTTCTTGAACTCGGCAATGGCCTCCTTGATTATCTCGAGGGCAGCCTCCGAGCGTCCCGACCTGAGCAGGGCCTCGGCCTTCCCCAGATAGGCGTTGGCCAGTGCCCGCGGGTCGTTTTTGTGCCTGGCGATTATTTTGTCATAGGCCGCCATTGCCTCTTCGGTCCTGCCCTGGGCCAGGTCGATCTCGGCCAGCCCTATCTTGGCGTCCTGGATGACCCAGGGGGTGGATGGATTGAGGTCGATGGCCTTCTGAAATGCCGCCTTGGCCTCCTCGAGGCTGTCGGTCGTGCGGTACAGGTCGGCCTGCCTGCAGAAAAAGGAAGCCTGCTCGTCGGGCCTGTCCGAAAACTTCTTGATCGCCTCCAGGCAGGTGCGGAGGGCCTCGGGGGTCTTATCCAAAGCACGCAGGGCATCGATCTTCCCCCGATAGGCAATGGTCAGAGCCTGTGGGTCGCTTTTGTACTTGGTGACCATCCTGTCATAGGCCGCCATCGCCTCCTTCGCCCGGCCCCGGGCCATGGAGATTTCAGCGAGGCCGCGCTCGGCGTCCAGGATGGCATGGGAGTCCCGGGGATTGCAGTCGAGGGTCTTCTGGTAGGCGGCCGCGGCTTCTTCAAAGCGGCCCATCTCCTGATACAGGCGAGCCTGGATGGAGAGGATGTGGGCCTGCTCGTTGGGGCGGTTCGTGAATGCGACGATCGCGTCCTTGCTGGCGGCAAGGGCCGCCTTTATTTTGCCCGAATTGCGCAGGGCCTCGATCTTCCCATGGTAGGCATTCGCCATTGCTTGCGGGGTGTCTTTGTGCTTGTCGAGCAACTTGCTGTATATGGCCAGCGCAACCTCTACTCTATCCAGGGCAAGGGCGGCCTCGGCCAGACCCTGCTGGGCGTCCAGCATGACATGGGAGTCCGATGGCCGGAGGTCGATGGCCTTCTGGTAGGTGGCCAGGGCATCCTCCGAGCGGCCCATCTCCCGGTACAGGTGAGCCTGGACGGAGAGGATGCGGGCCTGTTCATTGGAAAGGCCCGTGAAGATGGCGATCGCTTCTTTGCAGACCTTCAGGGCCTCCGATGTTTTTCCCAGGGCACGCAGAGCCTCGATCTTGCCCTGGTAGGCATTCGCCTGGGTTTGCGGATCGTTTTTATGACTCGCGATCATCCGGTCGTAGGCTTTCAGAGCATCCTCTGCCTTGCCCTGTGCCAGCGCGATAACGGCCAGGCCGCGTTCGGCCTCCTTGTTGATCCAGGATTGGGAGGACTTGAGGTCGAGGGTTTTTCGGTAAGCGGCCTCCGCTTCCTCGATGCGACCCATCTCGTGGTACAGTCGAGCCTGGAAGCAGGTTATGATAGCCAGTTTGCCGGGGTCGTCCGCGAAGGTGGCGATCGCCTCTTTACAGATCCCGAGGGCCTCGGCTGTTCGTCTCGAGTTGCTCAGGGCTCGAATTTTGTCCCTGTAGATTATGACCAGGCCCTCCGAATCGTTTTTGTACGCAGCCAACAACCTGTCGTAGACCGCCACGGCCTCCTCTGTCCTGCCCTGTTCCATGGCGGTCTCGGCCAGGCCGCGCTCGGCTTCCAGGACGATCATGGACTCGGAAGGTTTGAGGTCGATGGCCTTCCGGTAAGCGGCGGCTGCATCCTCCAGGCGATTCATTTTCCGGTACAGATTGCCCTGGAGGCCGAAAAAGCGAGCCTGTTCGCTGGGGGCGTTGGCAAGCAGGGCGATTATTTCCTCGAAGGGCTCGAGTGTCTCGGCCAGTCGCCCCATCGTCTCCAGGATTCGGATCTTACCCTCGTAGGCAACAGCCATGGCCTGAAGGTTTTCCTTGTACTTCGATATGACACTGTCATAGATAGCCAGCGCATCCTCTGTTCGGCCCTGTGCCAGGGCGATATCTGCCATGCCGCGCTTGGCCTCCAGGATGGGCCAGTGCTCGGAGGGATTGAGGTCGAGAGCTTTCTGATAGGCGGCCATGGCTTCTTCATGGCGGCCCATCTCCTGATACAAGCCGCCCTGGATGCAGAGCGTGCGGGCCTGCGTATTGGGTTGGTTCGTAGATAAGGCAAGTGCTTTTTCACAGGCCTTTAGGGCTTCGTCGTTCCTTCCCCTGGCGCGCAGTGCCTCTATTCTGCCATGGTAGGCCAGCGACAGGACTTCCGGGTCTTTTTCGTGTGTGGCGATCATCTTGTCATACGCCGCGATCGCCTCGTCTATTTTGCCCTGTTCCAGGGCGATCTGGATCAGGCCACGTTCGGCATCCTGGATGACATGCGGGTCCGATGGCTGGAGGTCGAGGGCCTTCCGGTAGGCCGTAATGGCTTCATCGAAGTTCTTCATCTCCCGGAGTAGCCCGGCCTGAAGGCAGAGAAAATGAGCGTGTTCGTCAGTGTGGCCTCGAAGCACGGGGATCGCCTTCCTTGCAGCTTCGAGCGCTTCGCCCGGACGTCCTGATTTTTTCAGTGCCTCGATCATGTCCCGGTAAGTCGAGGCCACTCTCTCGGGATCTTTCTTGGATTCGGCGATTATTTTCTCCAAGAGGGCAATCGCCTGGTCTGTTCTGCCCTGTTCCAGGGCGATCTTAGCTATGCCGCGCTCGACCTCACGGACGATCCCGGAATCGGCAGAGGGGATGTCGAGGATCTTATCATAGGAAGCCAGAGCTTCATCCAGGCGCTTCATCTGATGGAGCAAGAAGGCCTGAGACAAGATGATTCGCGCTTGAATGGTCGGGTGACGCTGGGTTGTGGAGATGGCCTCTTCGCAGACCTCGAGAGCCTCGCTCAATAGTCCCGACGAGCGCAGCGCCTCGATTTTTTCAGTATAACCCGAGCCCTGTGCTTCCGGATCGTTTTCTGAGCCAGCGATGATCTTGTCGTAAAAAGTCAATGCCTCGTCGGCCCTGCCCCGGTCCAGAGCGATTTTTGCCAGGCCCCGTTCGGCGTCCAGGGTGGCTTTGGGGTCGGAGGATTTCAGTGTGAGGACCTTACGAAATGTTATCTCTGCTTCATCGGGTGAACCCACTTCCAAATACGTATATGCTTTTTCATTGTAGATTCTCGCCTTGGCTTCTGAATCGTCGCCCACCATGGAGAGGGCCTCTTCATAGGATAGGAGTGCTTCATCATACTGGTGGATTCTCTTCAGAATTTGACCCTTGACTGATACCAGCGACACGGCGAGCCGGGGATCGTGAGATAATTTTTCCATGCCCAGTTCGATCAGCTCCATGGCTGCCGGATAGTCTCTCTGCTGCATACAGCTGTCGATTATCCTCTGGTAGGTTTCCAGGAGAGATCTTGGGTTTTCGATAGGTTCTTGGGTAATGGTCTTGTATGTTTCGACCACTTTTTCATAATTCTGCATGGTCCGATGTATTTCGGCGAGCTGGTAGAGCAGCGACAGCCGGCCGGGAGACGTGCTGTCCATAGCGCTGAGTTTTTTTTCAATCTCTTCAATCGCGAGCTCCGGCCGGCCATTTCGCCTATAGATCTCGAACTTTCCCTTCAACACATTTTCCCGGACCTGTTCATCATCGATCTCTTGTTCTCTGATAGAGTCGAAGAGGGTCTCGGCCTTTTCGAGTTCGCCCGCATCGACATAGATCCAGCCTATGGAGCAACGGGCTCTGGAAACGACCCCGGGATTGTGAGCCCATTTTTCTTCCATGATGCGATAGAGCCCGATGGCCCGTTTCCAATCCTCTGATTTTTGGGATGCCAGGATCTGCTTCTCGAGTTTCTGAAAGTTCCAATTCCGCGGATTGGCGAGATACAGAGAGGTTGAAATGGCAATCGTCGCCGCGACTGCGGCGGTCACGATCCGGGCCGTCCAGCCCGCTTTCAGCCTGGCCCCGTACCAACGTACCGCCCTGGCGGTCAGCTCCCGGCTAAGTCTGCCTCCCGCCTCGGCGACGCGGGCCTTCATCTCCTGGGAGAGGGACTTGGCCCCACGGAAGTCGGCCCCGTCGAGCGTTGTCCCATCGAGCCGGACGCCCTTGAGCGTGGTGTATCGCATGTTGGCGCCCGTGAGGTCGGCATCCGTGAGGTCGGCGTCTGTAACATCCGCGATTTCCAAATTGGCGTCCTTCAGGTTGGCCCCTCTCAGCTCGGCTCCCTTGGCCTCGACAAAACTCAGGTCGGCCCCCTCCAGGTCCGCATTCATCAGGTTTACTGAAGATAGCCCCTGTTCACTGAGTACCGCCCGGTGAAGGATTGCACCGCTGAGATCCGCGCCCTCCAGATCCGCGTTTTGCAGGTCCACATTCGAGAGGTTCACCTTCGAACAGTTGGCCCCCTTGAGGATGGTGTTTTCCATTGTGGCCCCTGCCAGGTTCGCCCCTGCCAGGTTCGCTCCCGTGAGATCGGCCTTTGTCAGGTTGGCGTTCTCCAGATCGGCCGTGCTCAGGTCGGATCCGGTCAGATCGGCCCCGGCGAGATTGACCCTGTCGGCTTTCACTCCCTTGAGTACCGCTCCCTTCAGGTTGGCCCTTTTGAGATTGGCCTTGGCCATGCTAGAGCCGGTGAGATCAGCTCCTTCAAGAGCAATCTGTTTCAGTTTGGCCTTCTCGATATCGATCTCTTTGAGGTTCTTGTCCTTCTCGTAGCGGGCAAGAACCTCTTCAATAGACAGCGATCCCATTTTGGGCACTCCGATATTGTTAGCGGTGAGAATTAGGGCATTTCATCACAACATCTACTCGGCTTGCGTAGATGTGGGCTCAATGTAAATGGGCCGAGTGAGTTTACAGTTTACAGTCGACAGTCGAGAGTGAGAATCCAGTAACTCTCGACTCTGAACTGTTGACTGTCGACTAAGGACTCAATTTCGAATTTGCCACGTCATGTTTAGCTGATTTGGCTATGGCTGTGCCGTTTCCGCCCCGCATGGATCAGGTGGGGTCGATCCATTCATCAGACAAAGTCCAACAAGATCGACTGCGTTATCGAGCCCATCCCGGGTGATGTAGACATCCTCTTTCCTGATCTGGAGATCTTCGGAATTCCCTCGCAAAAGCCCCTCCAGCTTTTTTATGTATTTGGTCGTCAGGGGTTCCCACCGGTAGGGAATCAGGTTGATCATTCCGAGCACGTCGTACTTGACGATCCGCTTAAGGCGCTGGATTCTCTGCAGCTCCAGCTGAAACAGCGGCTCGGTGTAATGCAGGGCCCAGAGGTGCAATGATCCGGGGCCCGAGTTCATGTGGGCCCGAAGGTCGCCGGCGCTGAACTCGCGGCAGTGAGCCCGATTGTAGCTCTTCTCTCCAGGCTCGAGCCGTATGGTTCTGTTTGGGGTTGAGAAGACGAAAAACCCGTCCGGCTTCAAGACCCGCCGGATCTCCTCCAGGAATATGTCCACATTCTCAATGTGCTCGATCGCCTGAAGCCCGACCACGATGTCGTACTGGCCCGAGTCGAGGGGCATGTCGCATGCGTCAAAGGCCTTGAAGGTCAAATTGGGCCGGCTGTACTTTTTCGCAGCCGTCGCGACCGTTTTCCGGTCGATGTCGGCGGCCAGGAGCGAGCCGGCGCTGGAGGCGAGATGAAAGCTTCCATATCCCTCCCCGCAGCAGACCTCAAGGACCGATTTGCCCTCAACGTACCTCTTCGCAAAATCGTAGGCCGCCATGTGCCGGTAATACATGACAAGGTAGTCGAGGCTTATATCTTTGTATTCGGGCCTGAACCTGTTCTCTTTTTTTTTCATTCCGATCAGTTGCTCGTGCGTTGGCAGGCGAAAATACCTGTGAAATTCGGGATCGTAATAACAACGAATTCTGTCACTTCTTCCTTGAAAAAGCAATAGAATGGCTGGCCCCCTTCACCAGGTGAGCCCGCAAGTTCGCCTTGGTTGAAAAATGAGACTGTTTCCTTCTGGGCTATGGGTTTGGAAGGCGGTCGGAAAGTGACGCGGGGGAGACTGGAGGCCGTCCAAAGGGACCGAAGTGGGGACAGAAGGTCAAGCAGGCATAGCAGCTGTCTCAGGATGAGGAATCGGTTTCATGAGAAAAGAACCCCTCGAGTCCATCTGGGATGCAGAAAGACAAAGACGGTTTTTGTCCGATTGCTATAAAACCCCCGAGACCCTCAACTTTAGTTGATAGCTGTCTGATAGCGATCTGGAGAGACGAAAACCGATAAAGCTTCCGCGAAGGCTGGGAGATTTACTGATGCGGTAGGCCGACCGGCTGAAACTTGCCGGGCCGTGCCAGCAGCCGCCGCGGATTGCCACATTGGCTGTCACTGGTTTCGTTTTACGTGTAAAACCAATATGCCAATCCCAGCACCACTCCCACACGTTTCCGTGCATGTCATATAGCCCCCACAGACTGGGCGGAAAGCTCATCACCGGCGTGGTCTTCCCTCGGTACATCCCCTTTGGAGTTGCTCCATAAGGAAAGCGCCCATCATAGTTGGCCTGATCAATGGTTATGGTATTTCCGTGAGAGAAGGGAGTCTTCGTTCCGGCTCTACACGCATACTCCCACTCCCTCTCCGTGGGTAGGTGATACCCGCTCGCACTCCGGTCCCAGGTCACCCGACCGCCGCTGATCTCATAAGCAGGCTGCAGCCCTTCATTCCTGGAAAGCCAGTTACAGTACCTCAGTGCATCCTTCCAGGTAACACAGGTCACAGGATGGTTGTCTTCCTGCAGGAAATACGGATTTCTCCAGTCCGCTCCATTCGTTCTTTTCCACTGTTTATCAAAAATATAAGCCCATCCCTCGCTCTCCGCATCGGTCCTGTACCCGCTCTTGCCGGTAAAGGCGGAGAATTGCCCAACCGTTACCTCGGTCTTGGCCATACAAAAGGCATCTACTTGAAGATCGTGGATCGGTCCTTCATGTAGGTCTCTACCTTCCTCATCATCCTGGCTCCCCATCAGGAACGATCCCGCAGGCACCAGGACCATCCAGTCCGGGCAAGCCCCCTCCATTGGCTCCTCTCTCACAGCGACCTTGCCCTTCTTCGCCGTCCATGCCGTCGCGGCAAAGAGAAAGAATCCAAGGAACATAACGATAGTGAGATAAGCAGCTGTCAATCTTTTTTCGCTCATACTCCCTTCCATTCAGCCTTGCTAGGGTGAAATAAGAGGAATTTGGCAATAAATATGCCAGAGCCTCATATAGACATGGCTAGAGGTCGTAACCATCCGAAAATACTGAAGCTAAGCGCGGTATGATCCAGCCGGGCAGGTGGGAATCCTTTATTTTATTTATTTTTAATGAGACAGGAATTGAGGGGAGGTCTGTCCTACACACTCATGCTATGTATACCGAATTCACTGCGATTTCCTTTGAGATACAACAGGATAGAACAATCGGAAGATGAGATGGAGATAAAGGAAGGCGTCTTATTTAGAGAAAAAGAGACATAATGAGACATGAGGCACTATAGGTAGTCTTCTGAATTCGAGCTTTGATGTTCTCGCTCTTCTTCGCTCTCGGGATAGGTCGGACCGCCGCCGTGGCTGGTGAAATAGTCCCGGAAGGCACTTCGAGTGAGGAATGAGGTTGAAAATGGAGAAGTAGGTCTTTTCAACAAGGCCGAAACAGGCTATTGTATCGAGGACAGCAATAAATCATACTCCATCAAAAACAGTAATATACGGATAGATACCATTTAAATTGAATTGTTGGTCATTGTTCACTGTTCGGACCCGGCTTTCTTTCGGTCGGGGCGTTTCCACCCGGACCGCGGACGGCGTGGAAGTCGTCCCATCAGGTGATTGAATGTCAGGGGCCATGTGGGTCGACAGTCGAGAGTCAAGAGTCGAGAGTGAGAAGCAGGAGACTCTCGACTCTGAACTGTGGACTCTCGACTAGACCCTAGCGTTGCATAAAGCCGCAGGCGGAAACCGCTAACGCTCGCGCCAGAGCACGCCATCTGCGGCCGTGCTCGCCTCGGCCAGGTCCTCACGTACTGGAAAGTACGCTCCGGCCTGTCCGAGCCTGCGCGCGGCCACATCTGACGCACTCTGACGCGTTTCCGCTCTGCGTTTTATGCAACGGTAGGGTAGAGAGAGGAAGGCAGATGAAGGTCAAGCTTCTCTTCGTGCCGAGGCTCTACGGGACTGAAAAGCACGAGTACACATCGGAGCACACCTGCACTCCGCCCCTCGGCATCCCGACGATCTCATCGGTCCTTAAAAATCACGGTCACATCGTAGATCAAGACGATCTGGACGCCAGGGTGTTTTTCCATCGGCCTTCCCCGGGAGCGGGGAAGGGTTTCGACCTTGCCGGGTTCGATGACCGTGGACGGATCGAGGCGTTTTTGAGTAGCGGCCGCGACGAGGAGCTCGAGGCCTTGGCCGACCGGCTTCTGGCGCTCACCGGTCTCGACGGTTTTGACCTCGTCGGCCTCTCCCTGGTGGGGCAGCACAATTTCTCCGCCCTGGGAAGCGCCCTGGTCATGGCAAAGCGCATCAAGGAGCGAAAAGGATGCCTCGTCGTGATCGGGGGCCTGGACGATCATGACTGCCCGCTGCCCTTCGACCGGATCGTCGATTTCGAGCCGATCGATTTCGCCATTACAGGGTACGGGGGCGAGCCCCTGCTCAACCTGATCTACGCCCTCGAGAACGACCTGTTCAACAAGATGTGCCTGGAGCGGGTCAGCTACCGGAACAAAGAGCACCAGGATATCCCTCATTATCACCGTATCGGGCCGGACTGCTTTTTTCGACCCGATTTCGATGGGCTGCCCTTGGACCTCTATCGATACGAAACGGCCCGTCACTTTCCGGAGCTCGTAGGGGAGGGAGCCAAAGAGAGGCCGGTTCTCGTTCTTCCCTATGTCTTCACCTTCGGCTGCCCCCACCGCTGTGTCTTCTGCTCCGAGGCGATCGACAAGGCCTTCGAGATGAAGCCGGTGGACAAGGTCGTCTCGGACCTGGAAGAGCTCTGCCGTCGGTACGGGACGCGCTACTTCTTCTTTCTGAACACCAATATAAACCCCACGTACAAGTACGCCGAGGCCTTTGCCGACGAAGTCTCGCGCCGCGGGCTCGATATCATGTGGAGCAGCTGCGCCCAGTTTCGCAACATGGACGAGCGGCTCCTGGAAAAGCTGCGCCGCGCAGGGGCCGTGCGCCTGATCTTCGGCCTGGAGACGGCCAGCCCGCGCCTGCTCGAGTTCATCCGGAAGGGGTTCACCGCGGATGCGGCCCGGCGACTGCTCGGGGAGGCCCACCGGCTCGGCATCTGGAACGAGATCGAGCTGATCTCGGGGCTTCCCCACGAGCGGGACGAGGACGTGGACGCCACGATGCGCTTCATCCACGAAAACGCCCACGCCATCAACTACTGCAACAACAATCGCTTCATCCTGAAGAAGAGCTGGCTCCTGCACGATCCGGCCCGCTTCGGGCTGGCCAATATCTCGCGCATCGAGGAGCCCGAGGAGGGGGACGAAGAGGGCCTGTTCCTCCATCGGTTCGACGAGGTGGACGGCCTCGGCTGGGTGGAGAAGAGGAGGCAGATCATCGCCGCCTTCGATCGGGTGAACTCGGCTGTTTCCCAGGTCATCTTCGAATCCAAAGGGATACGATACTACCGGTCCAATCAATCGCTGGCCCTCCTATTCTACCTGTACTCGACGCGGTCGGGAAAGGGTGAGATCGAGTCGATCGTGCACCACAAAAGCTCCCAGGGGAGATCAGGAGGGGGCTCCGGTCCATGAAGCTGGGCACCATGAAGATCATCGACCGGTACGTGGGCGTACCGGTCTGTCACCTTCTGGGCTTTATCCAGCGGCTGCGGGAGTGGGGAAGGGGGGCGCAGCTGGATCTGGACGACCTCCGGGACTGCCGCAAGATCCTGCTCATCAAGTTCTGGGGGATGGGGAGCATCGTGCTCTCCACGCCGCTGATGAGAAGTCTCCGCACGGCATTCCCCGGGGCCGAGATGACGGTCCTCACCTTCCCGGCCAATAGAGAGGCCGTGGAGCTCACGAAGCTGGCCGATCGGGTCATCACCCTGGAGGCCTCCCGGGCCCGGCCCTTTCTCAGGGAGCTCGCTAGCCTGATCGGGCACCTCCGGCGGGAGCGGTATGACCTGGTGGTCAATCTCGAGTTCATGGCCCGCTTCTCCGCCATCCTGACCTGGCTGAGCTCTGCCCGGGCAAGGATCGGCTTTTCATCCGATCTGTTTCCCGAGCGCCGCTGGCTGTTCAACGTGCGCCGCCCTCTCGACCTGGACCTCTACGCTACGACGAATTTCCTGCACCTCCTCGACCCTGGAGCGACCGAAGAGAGCTCGCCGCCCCTCGAGACACTGCACTACTCCCCCGGGGACGGGAGGGCCATCGAGGAGATCCTGGACCGCCGCAAAATCCTCGCGAAGACCGTCTTCCGAGAGAAGTACGTGGTAGTGGTCAACATCAATGCAAGCGAGCTGGCGCGGGAGAGGCGGTGGCCGAGGGAGAGGTTCGCGCGCCTTGTGGGATGGCTGCTGGATCGCGACGGAGTGGCGGTGGTCCTCGTGAGCGGCCCTGAGGACGCAGCCTATGTAGAGGGCCTGGTGGATGCCCTTCCCGACTCCGATTCCCTGATCAATCTGGCCGGTCGCCTCACGCTGGGGCAGCTCGCCGCCCTGTTCGACCGCTCCGAGCTCTGCATCACCAATGACAGCGGCCCGCTGCACGTGGCCGTGGCGATGAGGACCCCCACCGTATCGTTCTTCGGTCCGGAGACGCCCACCACCTATGGTCCCCGGGACCCGGAGCACACGATCTTCTACAAGGCCCTACCTTGCAGCCCCTGTATGAAAGTGGAGATGGCCAAGACGGTGAAGTGCCGCATCGGAGTGCTCTGTATGAAAGAGATCTCCGCCGATGAGGTGATCGAGGCCGTGGAGTCCCGCTATCTCTCCGCACGGATGCGGCGGGAGGCCGGTGGATGAAGGTCTACCTCCTCAATCCTCCGGCCGTCGAGGGGGTGAAGATGGTCAGGGAGGGGCGCTGCATGCAGCGCGTCGGGGCCTGGACCGCCCCGTGGCCCCCCATCACCCTGACCAGCGCCGCCGCGGCGCTGAGACGGGAGGGCTTCGACGTCCGGGTGAGCGACTGCGCCATCGAGGGGATGGGGGAGTCCGCACTGGCGACGGCCCTCGAGCGAGAGAGGCCCGACCTGGTGGTGATCAACACCGCCACGGCCTCGATCGATTCCGATCTGCGAACTGCGGATCTGGTCAAGGAGGCCGCGCCGGCATCCTTTGCGGTGGCCACCGGGATCCACGTAAGCGTGCTTCCCGATGAGAGCCTGGAGGCGACACGGAACCTGGACGCCGTGATCCGGGGCGAGACCGAATCGGCCCTGGTCGAGCTGGCGGGCCGCCTCCGCGAGGGGACCGGGCCGGAGGGGATGAAAGGACTCAGCGCCAGGCGGGGGGAGGATATCCGGCACGGCCCGGACCGGCCCTTCATCGAAGACCTGGACGAGATTCCATTCCCGGCATGGGACCTGATCGACCTGCGCAACTATCTCCTTCCCTTCACCGACCGGCCGTTCCTCATGGTCACCAGCGGCAAGGGCTGCCCCGGGAGATGCAGCTTCTGTCCTGCCAAGCCCTTTTACGGGAGCCGGCTTCGGCTGCGCGATCCCGCAAGAGTGGCCGAAGAGATCGCCTGGGACCGGAGCGAATTCGGGGTGAAAGATTTTCTCTTCTGGACCGAGTCATTTACGGCGAAGCGGGATTTCGTCCTGGCCCTGTGCGAAGAGATGGGCAGGACGTGCCCGGGCGTGCGGTGGGTCTGCAACAGCCGCGTCGACGCCGTGGACCCCGAGCTGCTGCGGGAGATGAAGAGGGCCGGCTGCTGGATGGTGGGCTACGGGGTGGAATCCTCCAGCCAGGAGATCCTGGACCGGGCCGGGAAGGGGATCAAGGTCGAGCAGATCCGCAGGGCCGTGCGGGAGACCCGGGAGGCCGGGCTGGAGGTGACGGCCCATGTGCTGTTCGGTCTGCCGGGAGAGACCGTCGATACTGCCGGGCGGACCATCGAGTTCGTCAAGGATCTCGATGTCCAGTTCGCCCAGTTCTACTGCGCCGTGCCCTGGCCATCCACCCGGATCTATAAAGAAGCTCTGCAGAAAGGCTGGCTCACGATCCGGGATTGGAGCCTCTTCGAACAGAATCACTCGATCCTCGATATAGAGGGATTCAGTCCGGCCGACGTCATGGATGCGCGCTCGCGAGCCTTTCGCAGCTTCTACCTGAGGCCCAAGGTGCTTTTGCGCACCGCCGCGAGAGTACGCTCGGTCCGGGCCCTGCGCCATTTTGTTTCCATGTTGAAGGAGTTCGCGAGCTGGATCTGACGGGGAAATGCAAGAGGCGTTAAAGCATAGCTCCGGTGAAAATAGAATCCATTTACTAGACAATGGTGCTTTCTCAAAATGTTTTTTAAACCACAGAGGACACAGAGAAAGAATGAATGCGATCACGCTGTTTCTGACTCTGTACCCTCTGTGTCCTCTGTGGTGAATTTTACAATGGATTATGGACGATAACAGATACTGCGTTGGCATTTCGGACAACCTGGACGCGGGGACCGCCCTGGTCGACGGCCGGGGCCGTATCGTGAGCGCTATCAACGAAGAGCGGCTCAGCCGCCGCAAGATGCACGCCGGGTTTCCCCTGCTTTCCTCTCGACGCCTTGCCGAAGAGGATGGCCACAGCCGCAGGCATATGGAGCTTGTCGCCATGGCCGGCTATGAGTCGTTCCTCGGCGACCTTGGCGATGCCTACCAGTGGTACTATAAGAGTCGCCTCCTCCCCCGCCTCCCCCTGGTCGAGCCGGCGGTGAGGGTGGCAAAGAAGCTCTTCCTCCTGCGCGGGCGCATGTGGCGGTCCCACCGGGGTCGCGTGGTCCGCCTCTTCGGAGAGGACGGCGCGAGGCCCGGCGTCCGGGTGGTGGACCACCACCTGGCCCACGCGGCCGGGGCCTATTACACCTCGGGCTTCGACGATGCCCTCATCCTGACCATGGACGGCTACGGCGATGGGTGCTCTTCGGCGGAGTGGGTGGGTCGCGGCCACGAGATCAAGCTGCTGAGGCGCCACGGGTGGGGCGCCACGGTGGCCCATCTCTACTCGCGAATAACCCAGCTCCTCGGGTTCCGACCGCACCTGCACGAGGGGAAGGTAACCGGTCTGGCCGCCTACGGGGACCCCGGGCCCTGCCGGCCGGAGATAGAGAAGCTCCTCTGGCTGGACGACGACGGGGTCGTCGACTCGGCCCCCTTCCTGCGGGTCGGCTTTGACCGGGCCCGCCTCGAGCGGATCCTCGGGCGCTTCAGCCGCGAGGAGATCGCCGCGGCCCTCCAGAGCCGCTCCGAAGAAGTGACCGTGGGATGGGCGAAGGCCGCGTTGCGCGCCACCGGAATGAAGAACCTGGCCGTGGCCGGCGGCGTCTTCGCGAACGTCAAGATCAACAAGTGCCTCCACGAGATCGAGGGCGTGGAGTCCCTGTGGGTCTTTCCCCATATGGGAGACGGGGGGCTCGCGGCGGGGGCGGCCCTGGCCCATGTGCGACCGGAGCCCGCTCTCCTGGAACACGCGTTGTTCGGCCCGGCCTTCACGGACGGGCAGATCAAAGAGGTCCTCGACGCAAAGGGGATCGAGGCCCGGAAGGTCGAGCCCATCGAGCCGGAGATCGCGGACCGCCTGGCCCGTGGCGAGACCGTGGCGCGCTTTGACGGACCCATGGAGTTCGGCCCCAGAGCCCTGGGGAACCGCTCCATCCTGGTCCGGGCCGACGATCCCTCAGTGAACGACTGGCTCAATCGGAAGCTCAAGCGCACCGAGTTCATGCCCTTTGCGCCGGTCACCCTGGCCGAGTACGCCGACCGGTGCTACCGGGGGCTCGGGGGCGCCGCCCACAGCGCGGAGTTCATGACCGTCTGCTTCGACTGCACCGAGGAGTTCGAGAAGACCTGCTCCGGCGCCGTGCACGTCGACGGGACCGCCAGGCCCCAGCTCGTGCGGCGCGAGGTCAATCCCGGCCTCCACCGGATCCTCACCGAATACCACCGCATCACCGGCGTGCCGACCATGATCAACACCAGCTTCAATATCCACGAGGAGCCGATCGTTCAGTCGCCGGAAGAGGCGATCCGTGCATTCGAGCAGGGGGGCCTCGACTGCCTGGCCATCGGAAGTTTTATCGTGGAAGGGGATCACGGGAGAGAAAGGGGGGGGGATGACAGGCGGTGAGGGCCCGGGGAGAGAACGTCCGGCGGGCAGTGGGACTCTGAACGCGACGGCGGCCGCCCTCGTGCTGGCGGCGCTTGTATTCGCCCACGGGATCGTAAACTATCGGATCGCCAGGGCCGACCGCCTCCCTCTGTTCAAGGACCTGGCCCACAACTCCCACATGGGCCTGATCTGGAACGCCCGCCTCTCCCCCTGGGTCCCCGATCGCCCGGCCGACACCGTCACCTCCTACCCGCCTCTGTTCTTCCTCTCCACCCCCCTCTTCTACCACCTCTTCGGGGAGGGGAGCGTGGGGGCGGCCATGACCAACCTCCTCTATCTCGCACTCCTGCTCCTGGCGACTTACAAGATCGGGCGCCACCTCTATTCACGAGACGTAGGGATCCTTGCGGCCCTCCTCCTCTCGCTCTTCCCCCAGATCTACGGCCAGGCCCGGGTCCCGATGCTCGATATGTCGCTTACGGCCATGGTCGCCGTCTCGGTCTGGATCCTGCTGGAGACCGACCACCTCCGCAGGACCGGTCCGATGCTCCTCGTCGGCCTGAGCGCGGGCCTCGGGATGCTGGCCAAGTGGACCTACCCGATCTATGTGGCGGGGCCCTGCGCCTGGTACCTGTGGCAGTCGCTGCGGGCCGGGCCGGCCTCCGCCAGGGGGAGACGGTCGCTCAGGCGGTGGCTGAACGTCCTTTTGGCCATCGGCCTGGGGGGCGGCCTGGCGGCGATCTGGTATATACCGAACTGGGGGGGAGTGCAGGCCCACGTCCTAGACGCCCAGGGGCACGTCAACATCCATATTCCGGGGCGATGGAGCCCGGGGAACCTCCTCTTCTACTTCCACCACCTCTACCTGGCCCAGGTCCTCGATTTCTTTTTCATCCTCTTTCTCGCCTCCGCGGCATGGTGCTTCATTCGGCGCGACCGGTGGCTCTGGCTCTTCGTATCCTGGTTCATCGTCCCGTACCTCTTTTTCACACTCATCGTCGTGGTGAACAAGACGCCCCGCTATTTTCTGCCCGCCCTTCCCGCCGTGAGCCTCTTCATGGCGGCGGCCGTCGCCTCTCTGCGTCCCCGGTGGATCCGGCGACTGGTGGCTGCGGTCGCGGTCGGCGTGGGGATCGTGCAGCTCTGCGTCATCACGTACAGCCCGGCCCACGGCCGCCTGTTCCGGCGCCTCGGGAATGAAATGGACTACATGCTGAGCATGGAGACCGGGTACCGGTACGGGAGGGCCTTCAACAATCGTCTGGAGGTGGGGGTCCTAAGCCCCGAGTCGTCCGACTGGGGCGTGGAAGGGCTGATCGACGATCTGATCGAGCGAAAGAGACTGAAGATGGGCCGAGAGCGGAAGGGGGGCGTTCTCCTCCTCACCGATCTCTTCGTTCTGAGCTCGCACACATTCAAGTTCTACATGTTCCTCCGGGGGGAGGACCGCATCGATGTGCGCTGTTTCGATCCGGCGGAGTACCAGGACATCCGGCGCATAGAGGATCTCTGTGCATGGATGGAGGGCATGGATTTTATCGTCCTCTCCTATTGTTCTCCGGACTGCCCGGGCCGGCCCTTCTACGACCGGCTCACAGCCTGTATGGAGGGGGGGATGGACCGATTCCGTCCGTGGAAGACCCTCACCCTCCCCGATCGGGACCGCAACCAGGTCATTGTGTACGAAAAGACCGAAGAGGGGGCCTGAGGGTGCGGGGCTCGTGTGCGCGGGGGAGGATGGAGTGGGGGGGCGCCCTGCTCCTGGTAGTCTCCTTCATCGTTTTTCTCGTCGCGGCCGAGTGGGTCTGCCGCAGCCGGGCGGACCGTCTCCTAGAGAAACGGATCACAAATGTCAAAAAGGACGTTTGGATGTACACCGTGGATCAGGAGAGACCGATCTATTACCTGAAACCCGAAGACCGCCTCCTCTCTCCGTGGAATGATGAAGACCTGATCGGGCGGATCAATGACCAGGGGTTCCGGGGCGACGAGTTCACCCTGGAGAAGAAGGCGGGCGTCTACCGGATCGCCTGCATAGGCGATTCCTTTACCTTCGGCCACGGCGTACGCCAGGAGGATACCTACCCGAGCCAGATGGAGACGGTCCTGAACCGAGCGGTCGGAGTCGGGGATTTCGAGGTGCTCAACTTCGGGGTGGGAGGGTACAACACCGAGCAGGAGGCGATCCTTCTCGATGAGAAGGTCCTCCCCTATAACCCGGACCTTGTCATTCTCCAGTATATGCTCAATGACACGGAGATTCCGCGTATCCGGGTGAATGAATCCCGGCACGCTGTTCCAGCCACGACGGATATCATCTATTTCGAGGAGGAGCCGGTCCCGATATCGATCCCCCTGCCGGGGCGACTGACCCCGATGCTGATGAAGCACTCCTATTTCTACCGCTGGCTGTCGGAGAGAATCTATGCAGTGCGCGTGCGTTTTTTCCCACAGGCCGGGCTCGGGGATTACAGGTCGGGGGAGGAGAGATGTGCCGAATCGATCGCCCGGATCAAAGATCTGTGCAATCGGTCCGGCGCCCCGTTGCTCTTCCTGATCTTCCCACCGGCCACAAAGGACTTCCAAATCCAGGATCGTGACGATAATCATCAATGGATTCGAATGGTTACGAGTGAGATCGGCCTGGATACGATTGACTTTTTCGAGATTTTCCGGAATTATAACATTGGGACGATTCAGAATAGCTACCAGGGAAAACTCGACAGGAGTGGACATTACAGTATCTTCGGAAACAAGGTCGTGGCCGAGATCTCCGCCGCGAAGATTCTTCGATCGTACCGGCCGCAGAGAGAATCGATGAGCTCGAGGGGAAAGTGGCAATGAGTAGAGGCAGGGCCGTATTGAGAAATGCAATGCTCTTGATGGCCTCCCTGTTCTTTTTTTTCGCCTGCGCGGAGATCGTCGCCCGAAAGGTCTTCAAAGCCCCGGAAAAGATAACGAGCAGCTTCGCGATACAGCTGGTGACCGAGACATTCGATGACGGGACGATCTATACCTTCCCGCCGAACAGCTCGTTTTTATGCGACGGGGACCCGGAGGCCCCGGTGCGCATCAATTCCCTCGGATTCCGGGGCGCCGAATTACGGGAATCCAAGGATCCCGGCACCTTCAGGATCGCCTGCCTGGGCGACTCATTCACTTTCGGCCACGGAGTGACCGAAGAGGCCACATATGCCAGCCAGCTCGAAGAGATCCTCAACGTCGAGGCCGGGGAGCCGAGATTCGAGACACAGAACTTCGGGATCGGGGGATACAACACGGACCAGGAGCTGATCGTGCTTCGAACCAAGGCCCTTCGATTCGAGCCCGATCTCGTGATACTCCAGTGGGTGCTCGATGACTTCGAGTCGACCCGCGTGGTGGTCCCCAGCTCCCGCTATGCGGTCCCCTCCGACGTGCGGGTCGAAAAATACCTCAACGAAGTCGTGCCGATCGCCATAAATCTTCCCGACCCGGTCGGGAGTTTTTTACTCGACCGGTCCCACTTCTACCGGTTTCTGCAAAAACAGTGCTATCATTTCCGAAAAAGGTTTTCCGGCAAGGGAGAGGTCG
Source organism: uncultured Thermodesulfobacteriota bacterium (assembly GCA_964522545.1). GTDB lineage: Bacteria > Desulfobacterota > DSWW01 > CAZFWM01 > CAZFWM01 > CAZFWM01. Next base: position 15,985 of record CAZFWM010000008.1, on the reverse strand, counting down.
ACCACTACAATCCCGATCACGAGCACTGTCGCCGCTCCCTGGCCGGGATGAAGGATCTGTGCCGCCAAAGGGAGTGCCCCTTCTGGATGATCGTCTTCCCTCCACCGGTGGAGGATTTCAGCCTTCTGAGGCTCAGCCCGCAGTATCGCTGGATCATGGAGGTCTCCCGGGAACTGGATCTGGAGGTGATCGATTTCTATCGGATCTTCGACGGGGTGGATCCCGTCGAAATCCGCTATCGCGACGGGGTGCACTACAACCGGCGCGGCTATGAGCTGGTGGCCGAGGCGATCGCCGGGCGGATGAAGTCCGCCGGCATCATTTGAGGGAACTGAACGAACAAATCAACCCAGAGCGAGAAAGATAGGAATGAGATAATCATGCCGGACGAGACGAACCAAAAGGCGGACCGGATGCTCCGCTGGGCGGTCGGTGAGCCGACCGGCCCCTTCAGCATCAGCCTGGGTGTGACCCACATGTGCAACCTCCGGTGCGTCTTCTGCCCCCAGGACGTGGAGCCGGGCGCGCTGGAGCGGGAGCTCTCACAGGAGAGGCTGGTCGGTCTGGTGCGTGAGGCGGCCGAGATGGAGGTCCGGGTGATCAACGTCTCGGGCGGGGGCGAGCCCTTCTTCCGCAAGAGCAAGACCCTGGCCGTGATGCGGGCCATCAAAGAGGGGAACATGGGTGGGGGCACGTCGACCAACGGGACCCTCTTCGACGATTGGGTGATCGAGGACCTGGTGGACATGGAGTGGGACGCCCTCTTCTTCAGCATCGATGCCCCGGACGCCGAGACCAACGACTACCTGCGGAACAAGCCGGGGGCCTTCGAGAACTCGGTCAGCGCGGCCAAGCGCTTCCGGGCGTGCAGGGAGAGGCAGGGGAAGCGGGGCCCGTCCATTTTCCTGCAGACCGTGCTGAACCAGCGGAACCGAGAGAAGCTGGCGGGCATGGTGGAGCTGGCCCACGAGATCGGGGCCAAGGGGATCACCTACATCCCCCTCATCGTCCGCACGCCCGAGGGGGAGCGGCTGAGAATGTCCGAGGCGGACAACGTTGAGCTCCACAAGGCGGCACTGGGAGCGAAGGAGGTGGCCGAGCGGCTCGAGATCGAGACCAACCTGGACGATTTCATCGATCCCCGCTATTTTGCTCAGGCCAATGCCATGGATGAGGTGATTCTGGAGGATGCCGACGAGGTGAGCGAGGAGGTGGAGGGGGACAACGGCTACATATCGCTCCCCTGTTTCGAGCCCTGGGTGACTCTCGTCATCCACCCATACGGGCACATCGACCCGTGCGAGTACGAGTCGAACCTCGCCCATGTCGAAGAGAGGAGCCTCCGGGAGATCTGGTTCGAGGACGAACACCTCAATCGCGTGCGCGCGGCGCTCCTCAAGAAAAAGCTCACCGGATTCTGCTCGGGCTGCTGCGAGCCCGTGGTGATGCGCAACCGGCAGCTTCGCGATCTCCTAAAGGACCGCGTGCTGAGCGACCCCGGCCTCCGGGCCCGGCTGGTGGGGAGGGAGTGATAACTGGATCGCATAGCAGATCCAATGTTTTCCGTTGAAGAGTTTTAACGCAGAGACGCTGAGAAAAAAACGTGGAGCTTGTGAAAAGATTTTTTTCAACCACAGAGGACACAGAGGTCACAGAGGGAGCATGAATGGGATCAAGGTCTTCCTTTCTCTGTGCTCTCTGTGTCCTCTGTGGTGAATTTCGGTAACGTTAAAGTAGAGATAATATAGATAGAAAACCGGAGTGATTACTTGTCAGAGCGAGTCGACATCGATCAGAAAGCCGAGCGGGTGCTCGAGTGGGCAGCAGGACGGCCGTCCGCTCCCTGGAGCATGAGCATCGGCCCCACATATCTTTGCAACCTGGACTGCGTCTTCTGTCCGCCAAAGCCGCCGGCATCGGACGGGGCGCGGGAGCTGAAGTCTGAGCGCCTGGTGAGGGTCGTCCGGGAGGCGGGCGAGCTGGGGGTGTGCAAGGTGAACATCTCCGGCGGGGGCGAGCCATTTCTTCGCACCGAGCGTACCTTCGCCGTGATGCGCGAGATCAAGGCGGGCGGGATGGGGGGGACCATCGTTACGAACGGGACCCTGATCACGGATGAGGTGGCCCGGGGGCTCGTGGAGATCGGCTGGGACATGATGATCCTCAGCATAGACGGTCCCGATGCCGAGACCCACGACGAGCTTCGGGACCGGCCGGGCGCCTTTGAGAAGCTCATGACCGCGGTCGATCGGATCCGGCACTGGAAGGAGACGCTGGACCGGCCGCTCCCGATGTTCAAGGTCTACAATGTGCTCAACCGGCGAAACGCGGACAGGATCAAGGACATGATCGACCTTGCCCGCGGGATCGATGCCGTGGACGCGACCTTCGTCCCGGTGATCGTGCGGACCCCGGCGGGCGAGAGGCTCAAGATCACCCAGGAGGATATCCGGGCCCTGCAGCCGGAGATCGAGAGGGCCCTGGCCCGGGCCGGGGAGTTCGACATGCCGTCGAATCTCGGCGACCTGGTGGACTCCAGGATGGTGACTGACACGGGGGCCATGGACGAGGTGATGCTCGAGAGCGCGTCCGAGGGCGAGGAGACCGCCCCGGTGGACAATCCCTTCCTCGCGCTCCCCTGCTACGCGCCGTGGCTCAACCTCGTCATTCACCCCTACGGGTACATCGATCCGTGCGAATACGATTCGGAGCGCTCCCTCATCGGCGAGCGTGCTCTCGAGGATCTCTGGCTCAACGACGAGCACCTGAACGCCGTGCGGGCCCAGCTCCTGCGCAAGGAGCTCACCGACTTCTGCGCCGGGTGCTGCGAGCCGGTGGTGGCCGACAACCGGCTCTTGCGTGAGCAGATCGACCGCCGCGTGGCCGAAGACCCCGAGCTGCGCGAAGCGCTGGCGTCAGCGGTGTAGAGGATATAATTAGGGGGAGTGAATATCAGTCGTTTAATATATGAGTAACTTCAGGTAAGGACGCATAAAGAATTTCCGCTGAGGAACCCAGGAACCCAGGAAAGGAATTCGTAAAAAGACTGTTTCTTATCACATGTAATTTCGGCGGCCCCTTTTGTGTCATTTCGACCGCAGGGAGAAATCTTATACTCTTAATGGCCCTATCAAGATTTCTCGCTTCGCTCGAAATGACAACGTTGCTGGCGAATCATCATTGTTTTTTTCCTGGGTTCCTGGGTTCCTCAGAGGTTTTTTTCTCATATTGTGATTAGGTAAGCAGGTATTGGAGAAAAATTTGGACGAGAAAGTTAAGCGCATAGCCGACTGGATACGCACAGGGAAGTTGCCGGCCCCGTTCAGCGTGGAGATACGGCCCACAATTCTTTGCAATCTGGCCTGCCAGTTCTGCCACCGGCCCGGTCCCGATTTCTACAAGAAGGAGGTATCCCAGGAGAAGTACCTGCAGACCGTGCGAGAGGCCGGGGAGATGGGGGTCGTGGAGTGCGTGCTCTCCGGCGGCGGGGAGCCGATGTTCAAGAAGGAAGTCATGTTCGAGGTCATGAAGGAGATCAAGCGGGTCGGGATGAAGGGCTTTATCATCACGAACGGAACCCTATACACCCGTGAGATGATCCGTGAGCTCGTGGATGTCGGGTGGGACTATTTTCTCCTGAGCCTCGACGCCCCGGACGAAGAGACCCAGGACGCCCTGAGGGGCCGGCCGGGCGTGTTCCGCAAGAACATGGAGATGATCGAGCAGGTCAACGCGGACAAAGCCGGAACCGGGAGGCGGGAGCCTCAATTCCGGATCCTCTGCACCCTCACCCGGATGAACCACGACAAGCTGGTGGGGATGGTCGAGATGGCCGAGCGGCTCGGGATCGAAGGGATCGTGCTGCAGCCCATGGTGGTGCGCACACCCGAGAGCGAGGAGCTCACGGTGAACGAGGAGGCGACACCCCATTTTCAGGAGCACCTGGAGCAGGCCATAGTCCGGGCCGATGCATGCGGCATCGAGCACAACTTCCCGGCCTTCCGGGACGCGAAGGTCACCGAGCACAGCTCCCAGATGGGCAACGTGATCCGCTCCGACGTGGCCGAGGAGAAGGAGAATCCGTACCTCTCTATTCCCTGTTTCTCCCCGTGGCTCTATGTGGGGATCCGGCCGGACGGCACGGTCCAGCCCTGCCCGATCATCCCGGACGAGGAGATCAACGAGGATATCGAAGGCAAGACGCTCCAGGAGGTGTGGACCGGCGATTACTTCAGCCGCGTGCGCAGGGAGCTCGCGAGCCACTCGGTCCCGGCCTACTGCCAGCGGTGCTGCGGCTCCCTCGTTCTCGATACGAGAGAGATCCGGGAGGTGTTGCGGGAGGCGATCGAATAGAGACGTAGGAAATCCAATTGACCCCGAAGGGGTCAGGTCATGTAGCCTGGGGTGTAAACCCCAGGAACAATGGAGCTCATCAGCCCGCCCAAAGGGCGAGAAGTCAAAAACCAAGAGGTGAGACAATGGAAGTAAATCTGTACGAAGAGCGAATCCGTCGGATGGTCGAGTGGATCAACGGGGGCAAGGCCCCCCCTCTCAAGGTGATCCTCTTCACGACCTTCTACTGCAATCTCAACTGCCTGGCCTGCGGGGTGAGCGAGGCCCGCAAGCGCGGGGACCACGACTACAGCCAAGAGCTCTCCCCCGAGGTGTGGGAGGACATGGTGGCCGACCTGGCCTCCTTCGGCATTCTCGACTGGGACTTCACGGGCGGCGGGGAGCCCATGTCGAACGAGCGGCGCATCATCAAGGTGATCAGTAAGATCAAGGAGATCACCCCCCACTCCAACGTGGAGCTCACCTCCAACAGCACCTGGTTCACCCACGAGAACATCGAGGCCCTGATCGCCACAGGCCTGGACAAGGTCCAGTTCAGCGTGGACGGGTGGAACGCCGAGACCCACAATTTCCTGCGCCAGACGCCGAACACCCACGAGAAGGCGACCGCCGCGATCAAGCGCTTCAGCCAGCGCAAGCGCGAGCTCGGCGTGGACAAGCCCCAGCTCTACATCAACACTGTGCTGAGCGCCAAGAACTTCGACCGCTTCCGGGAGTTCGTCGAGTGGGACCGTGAGGTGGGAGTGAACGCCCATATGATCACGCCCATGCGTGTGACGAGCGACACCCGGGGCAAGATCGAGAGGGGCGGCCTCCGGCTCACGGATGAGCAGCGCAAGCAGGTCTACACCAACTACGAAGAGGTGAGGCCCATCGCCGAGAGCTACGGGATCAACCTGGACCTCCTACTGATCAAAGGGCAGGAGGACCTCCTCGAGGACGAGGACGTGGCCCACTACACCACGGACGACATCAAGCCCTGCGAGGAGAATCCCTACCTGGGATCCCACTGCTTCGAGCCGTGGTACTCCTTCTGTCTCGATCCCTACGGCAGCGCCGGATCGTGCGTGACGGCCGCCGGCTTCGGGCAGGAGGACTTCAACCTCACAAAGAGGTCCATGGAGGAGATCTGGTATAGCGGCTACTTCGCCGAGATCCGGAGGCAGATCCTCGACCGGGAGCCCCTGAGCGTATGCTCCCACTGCACCATCGGGGACGCCCGGGTCAAGTTCCGCGAAGAGGTGCTCGAGTACATGCGCAAAGTGGAGAGCGGCGAGCAGGAACCCTTCCGCGCGCCCGCTCCGCCCCGCTCCGTCGATGCGACCAAGGGCGCCGACCGGAGAGAGCCGGAAGATGGAGAGCACCGGGATGGGTGAGCTCGAGGACAAGGTCGCCGGGCTGGCCCGGTGGATGAGGGGAGGCACGGCGCCGCCCTTCATGCTCGAGTTCAATCCGACCAACCAGTGCAACTGCCGGTGCCTCTCCTGCTATGCCCGGGGCAAGGAGCCCTACGCCCCGGACCGGGAGATCCCGGACGCCAAGTACCTGGAGATCACCCGCGAGGCCACGGCCATGGGCGTGCGTCGGTTCCACATCATGGGGAGCGGCGAGCCCCTGACCCGGCCGGCCATGCTCGGGGCCATGATGGAGGAGGTGAAGCGGTCCGACCGTTACGGGAGCCTGGTGACCAACGGAACCCTCTTCGACGAACCCATGCTCGATCGGGTGGTGGAGATCGGCTGGGACCAGATCCTCTTCAGCCTCGACGGCCCTGACGCGGAAACGAACGACCGGCTCCGGGGGCGCCCCGGGGCCTTCGAGGAGACCACGGGGGCGATCCGCGCCCTGGCCGAGCGCAAGCGGGCACGCGGGTCCGAAGCGCCCTGGATCGTGATGGCGCCGGTCCTGAGCAGCGCCAACTTCGATAGGCCCGTGGATATGGTCGAGCTGGCCCGCGCCACCGGGGTTGACCAGATCCTGCTGCAGCCGATCGTGGTGCCCGAGACCGAGGAGGGGAGGCCCCTGCTGCTCACGGAGGACCAGCGTCGGGCCTACCACGAGCGTGTCGATGAGGCCTGCGGGAGGGCCGGAGAGTTCGGGATCGACGAAAACTTCGCCGAGCTCGATGATATCGTCGTGGAGAAGAGCGCCGAGATGGGGGCTGTGATCGAGCACGACATCGAGGAGTATGCGGATGACCACCCCCTGTCGATCCCCTGTTACCAGCCGTGGGTCTACATGAGCATCCGGGTGCAAGGCCAGGTGAGGCCGTGCCCGATGATCCCGGACGACGAAGACGTCGAGAGCGTGCTGGACCGCAGCCTCGAAGAGATCTGGTACGGCGATTACTTCAACGACCTGAGGCTGCGGCTCATGAGCGGGAACCTCTCGACCTACTGCCGGCACTGCTGCGGGGCCGTAGTGCTCGAAACCCGCCGGATACGCAGCGCCCTGGAGCCGTACAACCTGCAGCCCTATCCGTATGCCCTGAAGACGGCCCTGGAGATGTACTACGACCTGCGGGGAAAATACGATGCACTCCGGTCGGAGTGAGTGAGAGGAATCAGAAGTGAGGAAATAGGAATTTATCCATAAGAGGCAACTAATTTGATTGCATAGAAAGTCTAACTTTTTCCATTAAAGAGTTTAACACAAAGTCGCAAAGAAGGAATTTCGTTGGACTTATGAAAATAGTTTTTTTCAACCACAGAGGACACAGAGGGCACAGAGAAAGAAAGAGTTCGATTTTATTTATTCTCTCTCTGTGACCTCTGTGTCCTCTGTGGTGAATTTATATAACGAAAGGTTTGAATATTCAGAGGTCAAATTTTATCGGGAAGTAACTAAATGGACGATATCTTTATTCAGCGACTTTTGACTTGGCTGAAAGGCGGGCAGGCGGCGCCCTACAAGCTCGAGCTGCGCCCCACGGACCGGTGCAATCTCTCCTGCCTCTCCTGCCACCAGCGGCGCAAGGAGGAGGGGAGCTGGGCCGAGGAGCTCACCCGGGACGAGTACGTCAAGCTCATCCAGGACGCCGGGGAGCTCGGGATCCGCCTGGTCGAAATCGTGGGCGGCGGAGAGTCGATGGCCCGGCCCGACCTCACCATGGCCATCATGGAGGAGGTCAAGCGCCAGGGCATCTACGGGAGCATGACCACCAACGGCACCCTCTTCTCCGAGGACCAGATCGAGCAGGTGGTGCGCATGGGCTGGGACCTCATCGTGATCAGCCTCGACGGCCCGGACTCGGAGACCCACGACTATCTGCGCAGGGTTCCCGGAACGTTCGACCGGGTCATGGAGGTGATCGCCCACATCAACCACTGGAAAAAGGAGCTCGACAGCGAGGTCCCCCACCTCGGATTCACGCCGGTCCTGTGCAACCGGAACCACGACAAGCTGCCGGCCATGGTGGAGCTCGCCCGCAGAAACGCTGTGGAGCGCCTCATCGTGAAGCCCCTGTACGTGCACACCGAGATGGCCGAGGCGCTTCAGCTCGACGAGGAGGACCGGGCGGTCGTGGCCGCGGGGGCCCGGGAGGCCCTGGAGCTCACGCGAGCCTATGGAATGGAGACCAACCTGGAGAGCATCCTCGACGCGAACGTGGTCGAGAAGAGCGCCGAGCCGGACGAGCTCATCCGGGCCGACCTCGGCGCCGAGGGCCGCATCGACCACCCCTTTCTGGACATCGCCTGCTACCTCCCGTGGTTCTACATGGTCATGGAGGTGGACGGGACCATCGGGGCCTGCACCACGTCGATCGAGTTCGAGGGTACCCAACACATTCGAGACAAGAGCCTGCGCGAGATATGGTACGGGAGCCAGTTCGAGACCTTCCGGCAAGGGCTGCTCGGAGACGATCTCCCCCCGTGCTGCGCCAAGTGCTGTGGAGGGATCATCCTCAACAACCGGCAGGTCCGGGAGTGGCTGACCCCGTACCTGGAGGACGGCGGCGAGGGAGCGAAATCCTGCGCCGTCGCAGAGAGAGATGGCGGATAAAGAGCTCGAAGAAAAGAAGGAGCGCCTCGCCAGCTGGTTTTCGGGCGGGACGGCGCCCCCCTACGGGATCAACATCGCGCCCACCGAGCGCTGCAATCTGCGGTGCATCTTCTGCTCCCGGTCGGTCTCGGTCATGCCCGAGCACCGGGAGGTCGACCGCGATCGCCTGATCTCCATCATCCGCGAGGCCGGGCGGCTGGGGGCGAAGCTCGTGAACCTCTCTGGCGGCGGCGAGCCCTTTGTCCGGGCCGAGACCACCATGGCCATACTCAACGCGGTCAAGGGGGCCGGCATGGGAGGGGGATTCACCACGAACGGCACCCTCCTGGCCGAGGCGATGATCGAGAACCTGGTGCGCATCGACTGGGACACGGTGAACTTCTCCATCGACGCCCCGGACCGGGAGACCCACGAGCAGCTGCGGGCCGCGCCGGGCATGTTCGACCGGTCCCTCGAGGCGATCCGGCGGTTCCAGCACTGGAAGGCCCGGCTCGGAAAGATGCAGCCCCACATCTGCATCAACTCCGTGCTCGTCCGGCCGAACTTCCGGAAGGTGGAGGCCATGATGCGCCTGGCCCGGGAGCTCGGTATCTTCCGGGTGGTCTTCATCCCCCTGACGACCCACGACGCCACCGGCGAAGGCCTCAAGCTCACCCAGGCCGACACGGTGGAGCTCCAGGACTACATCCCGGGAGCGCGAGAGATAGCCAACGCGGCCGGGATCGAGACCAACATCGACGACTTCCTCGACTTCCGGATGGTGAACAAAACCAACGAGATGATCGACGTCTTTCTCGATCCGGACGGCGAGGTCGGGCAGGAGGCGCCTTCCGGGCACGGTGGGCCCGAGCCCGCCCCGTCCCGGACGGAGGAAGAAGACCGGGGCGGCCGCGATGCCGGGACCGCCCGGGAGCGGCCGGAGCCGGACCGGCGAGAAGGACATCGAGAGGCACATCAAGAGGATCATCTAGAGGGACACCTAGAGGGACGTCAAGAGACCTTTCGGCCCAATCCGGAGCGGCCTTCGTCCGTGGAGCCGGGGCCGACACCCCCAGAGCGTGACCGGCATGAGCCGTCCGGCCCGTCCGGCCCCGGGCCGCAGAGGGATGAAGAGCCGGCCGGCGCCCCGGACGGAAGCGGAGAGGACCGTCAGGGATCGGCCCCGGCGTTCGCCTCGGGTGCCGAGGAGCTCGAAGAGCGTCTCCCCCCCTGCTTCGAGCCGTGGCTCACGCTCGTCATTCACCCCGACGGGAACATCGACCCGTGCGAACACAACAACCGAGCTTCCGGCCTCCGAGAGCGGAGCCTCGAAGAGATCTGGCTCAGGGACCCCCACCTGAACCGCCTGCGCGATGCCATACAGCGCAAGGATCTGCCCGGCTTCTGCGCCCTGTGCTGCGAGCCGGTGGTGGCCCGGAATCTGGACCTGCGGGAGGCGCTCATCTCCCGGCTGGGTCGCTGATTGCGCCGGAGTCTTCCAAATCCCGGAATAAACCGCCCGGCCCCGGCGAGCGGAGGGTGAATGCTTACCGAGCTACAAAGAAAACTCTTCAATCTGATCAAATGGCGCGACGGCCTCAAAGCCCCCCCCTACATCCTCGAGCTGAGAACCACCAACCGGTGCAACCTGGACTGCATATCCTGCTGGCATAGAATTCACGAGACGGACAAGGCGGGCGAGTGGAACTACGACGACGAGCTTTCTGACGAGAAATTCCTGGAGATCGTCGACGAGGCGGTAAACGTGGGCATCCACCGGATCGAGATCAGCGGCGGGGGGGAGCCCCTCTTTCGCCACGACCTCGCCATGTCGATCATGGAGCGAATCAAGAAGGGGGGGATCGAGGCCTCTCTCACCACGAACGCCACCCTCTTCCGGCCCGGCGACCTCGACCGGCTGGTCGAGTGGGGCTGGGACGAGCTTCTCATCAGCCTGGACGGGCCCGACGCCGAGACCCACGATTTTCTGAGAAGGGCCGCCGGCTCTTACGACATCATCACGAAATGTCTGAGGACTCTGAAGGAGATCAAGGCCGGTGCCGGAGGGGATCGTCCCAAGGTCGTTCTGGTGCCGGTGCTATGCAACCGCAACTACGACAAGATGGCGGATTTCTTTCCCATGGCCAAAGAGCTCGGGGCCTCGACGGTTCGCTTTCAACCCCTCTATCTTCTTGGCGAGGAACACAATGGGCTGGTCCTGTCGGCGGACCAGAAAATGGAATTGAACGATCACGTGCACCGCGCCCTGGAGGCCTCGGCCGCACTCGAAGTGGAGACCAACGCCGCCGAATTCCTGGTGACCGATTTCGATCAGGGCAGCGTGCCCATCTATCAGGAGGAGGTCGATCAGAACCCGGGAGAGGGGCTGCTGGCCTCGCCCTGTTTTTACCCCTGGTTCTATATCGGAATCCGACCCAACGGTTCGATCACGCCCTGCATACCTTTCAGCGAGTTCGAATCGCTCGACAACATTCGCGACAAAGGGTTCCTGGAGGTGTGGAACGGGGCCATGTACGACGATTTGCGCGAGGGCCTGATCCGAAACGAGTATCACACCTGCTGCACAAATTGCTGCGGCGGGATCCTAATGGACAACCAGGAGCTCCGCCGCGAGCTCATCCACTTTCGAAAGATCGAGCGCTTCAATTTTTTCCGGCTGGCCGAGATGGTCGATCGCGTCATAGAGCCGGAAGAAGAGAACAGGCGATTGACAGCAGAGAACGAGGAGCTGAAGAGGCGGGCCTGAGATGGAATCGCGCATCTATTACCACCTGATGGACTGGGCCCGCGGGCGGAAGACCATGCCTCTGCAGGCCGAGATATTCCTCACGGAGAGGTGCAACCTGAGGTGCCGATTCTGCAACACCCTTCCCCCGGGGGCCTCCTTCGACAAAGAGGGCCTTCGCCGGATGCGGGAGCGCGAGCTCTCCCACGAGAGGATCCTGGCCATCATCGACGAGTGCATTCAGAACGGGGTGGTCTTTTTTTACCTGAACGGCGGGGAGCCGCTCCTGAGGAGGAAGACCCTGTTCGAGGCCATGGAGCGGATCAAGGCCGGCGGCGCCCGGGGCGTCTTCATCACCAACGGGACTCTTCTCAAGGCCAGGGACATCGAGACGATCGTCCGGGTCGGGTGGGACGCGGTCATTTTCAGCCTGGACTCCACGGACCCGGAGATCCACGATGAGCTCAGGGGAAAAGAGGGGAGCTACGAAAAGACCCTGTCCGCCATGAAGAGGGTGAAGGCGGAGAAGGTGCGACAGGACCGGCCGGAAGTGAACATGATCGTGAACATGGTCATCACCAACAAGAACTATCGCGGCGTCCCCGACATGGTGCGCCTGGCCCACGAAATGAGCTGCTACGAGCTCCTCCTGCAGCCCCTCATGGAGGTGAACGCCGACTGCAGAGAGCTCAAGCTCAGCAAGGCCCAGACCGGGGAGCTGCAGGAAGTGCTGCTCACGGCGAAAGAGATCAACGAGGAGTGCGGGATACGCACGAATCTCGAATGTTTCATCGACCCGAAGTACGTTCAGGGCTCCGACAATGTCCACGCGGTCCTCCTCTCCGACATGAAGGCCTTTCGCAAGGACCTGAAGAGGCAAAAGGGGGACAACGAGAAAAGGCCTTCCCATGGCCCCTCAAAAGACCGGACCGGCCAAACCGGCCCGGCCGGCCAGAAATAAAAAGAAAAAATCCGCACCCAAAAAGAGACCGGCCCAGTGCGGGACCCCGGCGCGGGAGGAAGTGCGCCCCCCCGGGGAGACCTTCGCCCCGGAGCTGGACCGGTTCCTCATGGCCCCCTGCTTTCAGCCCTGGTACAAGGTCTCCATTGCCGCGGACGGCCGGATCGGGTTCTGCATCAACCTCGCCGTGGACAGCTCCATCACCCTCCGTGACGAGGGCCTCGAGGAGATCTGGTTCGGAGAGCACTTCGAAGAGATACGGGAGCGCATGCTCGCCCACGACCTCTCCGAGATCTGCACCATGTGCTGTATGAACCGGATCCTCGAAAACAAGACGATGCGCGACAACCTCTACCAGCTGCTCGCCATCCAGGAAGGGGTGGACCTGGAGAGGCCGGCCGTGGACCAGACCCTGGTGAAGGATGTGACCATCCACTTCCTGGAGGACGGGCGGCACGAGGAGGCCCTCTCGATCCTGAAGAACACGATCCCCTACTACCAGAGCGACATCCTGCTCTACGAGGTCGTGGCGGGCCTCTCGGAGCAGCTCATCCGGCGGGAGCAGTACGACCAGGCCATCGAAAGCACCTGGACCGCCATCGGCCACGTGAAGGCCTCCATGGCCGACACCGTGGATACCCTCGATCCCTACTGGGATGTATGGATCGAGGGCCTCGTGAAAAAGGGCGGGTACGAGCTGGCCCACGACTTCATCGCAGAAGAGATCCGCCAGTACCCGGAGAGTCCCATGCTGATGCTCCATCTCGGCGAGTCTTTTCTGGAGCGCGAGGAGTACACCCGGGCCAAGGGCTATTTCGCCAGGGCTCTGCCGCTGCTGAAGAAGGAGGACCAGTCGGCCCTGTCTGGCCTCGAGGACTGCTGGAACGCCATGAGCCGCGCCTTTCGAAAGAAGGAGGAGTTCGACGAGGGGCTGGACTTCCTCTGGAGCGAGCTCGACGAGGCCCCGGAGAACCCGATCCTCCTGTTCAATGTGGGGGAGTTCTACCTGGCCATGGAGCGCATCGAGGAGGCCAGGGAGTTTCTCGGCCGGGCCATCGCCCTGCGCGAGAATCTGTTCTGGGCGCGGATCAGCCTGGGTCGGTGCCACGCCTGCGCCGGGTCGCACGAAGAGGCGATCGAAAAGTTCGAAGAGTGCATCGAGAGCTCCGGCGACGATCTGTGCGCCTTTCACGCATGGTATTTCAAGGGCATGAGCCTCGCGGCGCTCGGGGATGTGCCCGGTGCCAAGGGCGCCCTGGAGCGGGTCATGGGGTACGGCCGGTACTTCACCCGCAAGGAGGACCACAACCAGCGCTCCTGGCTGATCGAGTGCCTCCTCGAGAGCGACCTCTACGACGTGGGGCTGGAAGCCTACGAGAGGGAGATCATCTTCAGCGACTCGGCCCTGCCCCTCTCCGACTACATCGCCGGGCTGATCGAATCCCTCTACCAGGAGGAGTCCTATGAAAAGGCGATCTACTTCATCAACAAGTCCATCGCCTATCTGGGCAAGGCGGTGGACCACCTCTCCTCCGGGCGGGGGCCCGAGGTCCCCGAGGCCGAGGCCCTGGCCCCTTACTGGCGCATGCTGTTCCGGTGCTTCAAGGAGAGTGCAGAGCCCGGGCGGGGCCTGACCTTCTTCACCGAGGCGCTCTCCTCGCATCCGGACCACCGGCTCCTCCTTCTGTTCCGGGGGGAGTTCCTGATCCTGGACGGCCGCTACGAGGAGGCGAGACTCTGTCTGGAGCGCGCCGCCCGTCAGTTCAAGGAGGCGCCGGAAGCCGAGGCGGAGGATCTCGAGCGCTGCTGGAGCGCGATCGTCAGGACCTACAAGGAGACAAGTCGCTATGCCGAGGCGGTCCATTTTATAGAGGCCGAGCTCGCCGATTTCGAGGACAACGGAGTCCTGCTGTTCAACCTGGGCGAGTGCGTCATGGAACAGGGGGGGTACGAGAAGGCCGCCGGGATCTTCGGGAAAGTCCTGGGGCTGCGCCCGGAGCTGGACTCGATTCATTTCAGCCTGGGAAGGTGCCTGTACAAGGAGGGCTGCACTGAGGAGGCCCTGGAGAGGTTCGAGGAGAGCCTGGAGCGCACGGGGGACCTGCTGTGCCGGTTCCACTCCTGGTACTTCAAGGGGATCTGTCACGCCGAGCTGGGCGACGAGGAGGCGGTGCGGGAGGCCCTGGAGCAGGTCGTGACCGTCGGGAAATATTTTGCCGGCGAGGAGCTCACCGAGGAGAGGGTGTTTCTGTTGGAGAGCCTGATGGACCGGCCCGGCTGCGCGGACCTGCTCGAGCCGCACCGGGATGCGATCTTCGGCGGTGAAGGGGACTTTCGCCTCTCCCGGTTTCTCGCCCAGTACACCGAGGATCAGATCGCGGCGGGAGCGGTCGGGCGGGCGGAGCGGACCATTCGGGAGGTCCTGAATCACATCCGGCAAAAGGGAGAGGATCTCCGGAGCGGGATGGAGCCGTACTGGCCCATGCTGGCCAAATGCCTCCGTGCCGAGGATCGGCTGGAGGAGCTCGCGGAGTACCTGAAAGCAGAGGCGGAGCGGCATCCGGAGAGTGCGATCCTCCATTATGAGCTGGGCGAGTGGTATCTCGAGGAAGAGGACTACCCTCGGGCGGAGGGGGAGTTCAAAGAGGCGCTGGCGAGGTTCAAGGCCGACGAAGGCTACGATGTGGAATCGCAAGAGGAGTGCCTCTCGGCCCTGGTCCGGGCCTACAAGGAGAGGGGCCGGGTCGATCTGGCGAGACGCTTCCTGGAGGGGGAGAGGGCCGGGGGCGATGAGGGCGGAGTGCTCTTGTTCAACCTGGGCGAGTGCCTGATGGAGATGGGGGAGTACAGGGGAGCAGTGGAGCTCCTCGAAAAGACCCTGGCGTTGCGTCCGGACCTGGACTGGTGCCTCTTCAGCCTCGGGAAATGCCTGTACAAAGAGGGCCGGTTCCAAGAAGCCCTGGAGCGGTTCACACAGAGCGCCGAAGAAACGCAGGATGAGCTGGCCGCGTTTCACTCCTGGTATTTCAAGGGGATGTGCAATGCCGAGCTGGGCCGGGAAGAGGCGGTGAGAGACGCCCTGGTACGTGCTTCGGCCTTTACGAACTATTTCACCCTAGAGGAGATCAGCGAAGAGCAGATCTTTCTCGTGGAGTGCCTGACCGGGGGGGGCGGGTGCGCGGACGTGCTGGAGTCGCACCGGAAGGCGATACTGAGCGGTGGGAGGCAATACACGAGAGCGAAGGATCTGAAGCAGTGCCTGGAAGACCTGATCGATACGGGGGAAGCGGAGCGCGTGGAGCGGTACGTGCGTGAGGTCCTGGAGTACCGGGGCGGGGTAGAGAAGGCCGGGTGGCGGGAGCTTGAGCCGTACCGGGAGTTGCTGGCCATGAGCCTGAAGGCGGCCGGGAACCAAAAGGAAGCCGAAGAGGCCGAAGAGTATCTGCGCCGGGAATTGGCGAAAAGCCCGGAGAGCGGGGTCCTTCGCTTCGAGCTCGGGATGATGCACATCGAGGCGGGCCGGGCCGAGGAGGGGGGGCGGGAGGTGAGGGAGGCCCTGGAGCGTTTCAAGGACGAGGAGGACTATCCGGCCGAAAGGCTGGAGCAGAGCTGGGCGGCCCTGGTGAGGGCCTACCGGGACGCGGACCGGATCGAAGAGGCCCGGGCGATCCTGCAACAAGAGCTTGAAGTGCTCGATAAAGAGGCGGTCCGTGGCGAGGCGAAAGGGGCCATCTACTTCGCCTTGGGCGAATGCCTGATGGAGGAGGGGGATTATGAGAGGGCGGCCGATCACCTGGAGAAGGCCCAGGATCTGCGTCCGGACCTGGACTGGTGCCTCTTCAGCCTGGGGAAGTGCCTGTACAAGGAGGGGCGCATTGCCGAGGCGCTGGAGAGGTTCGAGCTGAGCCTGGAGCGCACGAGGGACCGGCTGTGCGCGTTCCACT
>CAZFWM010000007.1:0-57702 GCA_964522545.1 uncultured Thermodesulfobacteriota bacterium | reverse complement strand
ACTGCCTGTTCCGCTGAGCGACAGGACCAGGGCGTGTGCGGGCGGGGGCGCTTTTTCGCCCGAATCGAGTTTGAGCAGGCCGCATGCAGGATCTGTTTCCCAATCGAGAGGAATGGCCGGGATGCCTTTATCCAGGCAGACCAGTGCGGACATGACCTGGAAGGCTCCGGATGCGTCGAGACACTCTCCTGTAAGAGCAATGAGAGGGAATAAAGGGATCTCGGCGAGGCGTGGACCGAAGACCAACCCGAGCGCCTGAGCCTCGGCCTGGTCCCCCAGTGGCGAGCCATTGGCTCCGCCGACGACCAGGCCGATATCCCCGGGAGAGAGCCCTGCATCCGCTATGGCCGATTCCGCTGCCCGGGCGCCGCTCGCGGCGGCCGGCCCCAGACCTACGGATCCTGAGGACCCATAGCAGGTCGCCGCACCCGAGAGTACGGCCTTGACCGAAGCCCCCCGCCGTTCGGCGTCCTCGAGGCGTTCCACAGTCAGTATCCCAGAGCCCTCGCCGAGGAGGAAGCCGCTCCGGGTCTTGCCGTAGGGTGCGCTTTTCTCGGAGGTCCCTGCGTTACTTCCGGCCAGGAGACCGGAGCGGTGGAACACCCAGAGAGTGTCCGGGTTGAGCCCATAGGCCCCCCCGACCAGAAAAAACTCGGCCCGACCGAGGCGAAGGAAATCGGCCCCGTAAAGAAGTGCGTCCAGGGCGCTCGCCTTTCCCGTGGAGATGGTGGATGTGGGGCCCGTGATCTTGCAGAAGATGGCGATCCGGCTCGCAGGTGCATTGTAGACTGTGTTCGGGAAGTCCATAGGGTTGACGTAGACCGGGCCGTCCTCGAGGGCGTCCCGGTCGAAAAAGCATATATTGTCGATGACGCCGAAGGTCGATCCCAGGGCCACACCGGTCCTCTCCGGAGGATAAACCTCTTCTAGACCTGCATCGTCAATGGCGAGGCGGGCGGCCGATCCGGCCAAGAGCGAGGTGCGGTCGATTCGTCTCAGCCCCTTGGAACCAAGATAGGGGGCCGGATCGAAATCTGCGATTTCGGCCCCGAGGCCGCCTGTGATCGGCCCCGCTTCGAAGCGGGTGATCGGACCGACTGCGCATCGTCCGGCCATGAGTCCCTCGGCGAAGGTTTCGCGCCCCGTCCCGATCGGACTGATTACTCCGACGCCCGTGATGGCAATGGCCGGCTCCACCCGTTACCTCCCTTCCTCTCCGGCCCCGGTCGCCGGCGCCTCCCCGTCCCAGCGCCGCAGGACCAGGCAGCTGTTGTTCCCGCCAAAGGCGAATCCGTGGTTGAGGGCCACGGTGAGCTTCGCACGGCGCGGCTCGTTGGGGATAACGTCCAGGTCGCACTCCGGGTCGGGAGTCTCGTAGTTGATCGTCGGCGGGGCGATGCCTTCGTAGAGGGCCATGGCGCAGACGCCGGCCTCGATGGCGCTGGCCGCGCCCATGGCGTGGCCGAGCATCGACTTGATGGAGCTCACCATGAGACGATCGGCGTGATCTCCGAAGACCCGCTTGATGGCGATCGTCTCGGCCACGTCGTTGGTCGGGGTTCCGGTGCCGTGGGCGCTGATGTAGTCCACCGAATCCGGTCGGACCCCGGCATCCCGGAGGGCCGCCTCGATCGCCGCCGATACCCCGACCCCATCCGGGTGGGGGGTCGTCATGTGGTAGCCGTCGCATGTCAGCCCGTAGCCGAGCACTTCGGCGTAAATCCGGGCGCCCCGGCCCAGGGCGCTCTCCAGGGGCTCGAGCACGAGAATACCGGCCCCCTCGCTCACGAGCATCCCCTTTCGATCCTTGTCGAAGGGACGGCAAATGTCGGGGGTGACGGCCCCGAGCCGGGCGAAACCGGTGAAGGCCACCTTGGAGAAGGGGTCGCTCCCGCCGCAGACCATCACATCCGCGCGTCCGAGGCGGATCAGGTCGAGGCCGTACCCGATGGCGTAGTTCCCGGCCGCGCAAGCCGTGGGTATGAGGAGGGCGGGGCCCTGAAATCCGTGATAGGAGGCCACGTGGGCGGGGATGACCGAGCAGGGGAGAATGCCGTCCAGGGCCGCGGGGACCCGATTCTCCTGCCCTTCGTGCCGGAGGAGGTTCACCTCCTCGACAATCTGGTTTTCTCCCGTGGTCGTCCCGATGGAGACACCGGCTCGCGTCGGCTCCAATTCGGCCGGATCGAGCCGGGCGTCCTCGAGCGCCATGGCCGAGGCGGCGACCGCCATGGCCGATCCCTTTCCGATTCCCTCCGGGAGGGGCCGGGACAGGTGGTTCTCCGGCCGGAAGTCGCGGACCTCGCAGCCGCGGTGGACCCGGTGCTCCGAGGTGTCGAAGCACGTAATTTCGTCCACTCCGGATTTTCCCTCGAGCAGGGCCGACCAGAAGTCCTCCCGTCCGGTGCCGATGGAGGTGATGAATCCGAGTCCTGTTATGACAATGCGTTTCATGGTGCCAGGGCGCTCCGATCGGTCAGGCCGAAGCCGAGGCGGGCCGTGGCCTTCAGGTTTCCATCCACAAGGCCTCGAGCCTCCACGATGGCCCCGGTCGATACGGCTTTCTCCAGGGTGACCTCGATGCGAAGCTGGTCCCCGGGGAAGACCGGCTCACGCATCCGCGCCTTGACCGTGCCGAAGAGAAAGACCTTGTCGTCCGATGATTCGTCGGGGCTGCCGGCCCGGAAGAGCAGGATCGATGCCTGGGCAAAGGCCTCGAGGATCAGGGCCCCGGGCATGATGGCCAGGTCGGGGAAGTGGCCGGGGAAGTAAGGCTCGTTGCCGGATATGTTCTTCAGGCAGACGATTCGGCTGCCCGGCTCGATCTCCAGCACCCGGTCGATCATAATAAAGGGGTGGCGCTGGGGAAGAAGGGCGCGGACCGCCTCGAAATCCATGACCCCTTCCATCTCAGATCTTGCCCTCTTGGCCCAGGATATCCAGGGCCAGTTCGATGGTCTGGTTGAGGGTGGTGATGTCGGGGAGGCGCTCCTCCGGTATCTGGATGCGGTACTTTTTCTCGATGAGCGCGAGGATCTCCAGGGCGAGGAGGGAGTCCACGCCGAGCTCCTTGAAAAAGTTTGCGTCTGCGCTCTGGAGGATTTCCTCCTCCGAGACCTCTGTGACCTCGGCAACGATGGATGTGATCTCTTTAGCGATATCTTCTCGGTTCATGTAAAGACCTCCTGGGTGCTTGATCTTGTATTCGAGACACGGTCCGGGTCTGGCGGCCATTGAACAGCAGCGTTACGGGCTCCGAACCGAGTCGATGTGGGAGAAGGGACGTTATCAAAAACTCTCGCCGGGATCAACCGCTTCCGGACGAGGCACTTCAAGACGAATTCCCGGCCGGGGCCGCCTTCTCCTTCGCGATCACAGCCGCCCCGAGGGCTCCGGTGATCTGGGGCTCGGGAGGAATCCAGACCGGCGTGCCGAGCCTTGCCTCGATGGCGCGCGCTACGCCGACGTTCTTTGCAACCCCGCCGGTGAAGGCGAGCGTCCCGGTCCAACGTACGCGCTCGAGCAGGCCGGCGGTCCTGTCCGTGATGGCCTGGTGGATGCCGGCTACGATGTCCTCCACTTCCCTGCCGGTGGCAATCAGAGAAACCACCTCGGATTCGGCGAACACGGTGCACATGCTGCTCACCTGGACGGGATCATCGGCACGGAGCGAGAAGGGGCCCATCTCATCCAGTGGGATTTCGAGGGTCCGGGCCATGACCTCGAGGAACCGGCCCGTGCCGGCGGCGCATTTGTCGTTCATGGCAAAATCGAGCACCCGGCCCGACGACTCGATCCGGATCGCTTTGCTGTCCTGCCCCCCGATGTCGAGGATGGACTGTACGTCGGGATTCAGCAGGTGGATGCCCCGTGCATGGCATGTGATCTCGGTGATCCGCGCCCCGGCGAAGGCTGCGATCTCCCGCCCGTACCCTGTGGCCGCGATAAAGTCCAGGGCTTCCCGCTCAAGGCCCGCCGCCTTGAGAGCCTGTTCGAGCGAGAGCTCGGCGGCGGTACGGCTGTTGTTCCCCGTGGGGAGGATGGTGTGTGCGAGGGTGTTTCCGTCCCCGTTGAGGATCACGGTCTTGGTGGTGGCCGAGCCGATATCGACGCCGGCAGTTAGCATGTTGGCGTACTCCTTTGTACGATTGCGGCCGAGCCGCAACCAAAAAAATGTGTAAGCAAGGGAAAAATGGGAAATTGGGAAACAGGGAAAATATTTTTAATTTTTTCCATTTCCCCCTTTTTCCCTTTTCCCTTTCCTTACACAATTAGTGTGTGACATTCGCACCACATCTACGCAAGTCGCGTAGATGTCTAGATAAAAGGCTCAAACTTTGATGAGCTCGTATTTGCGACTCCCCAGGCCGATGGCCTCACTGTATTTCATTACCGGCTCCCAGGAGTGCCCATGGATGGCGGCGAACTTGTCCCCGGTCTCACCCTCGGGAAGTCGTGTGTCCGGAAGAGGTGGGGCCGAGTTGATGAGATCCATGGATGCCTGATCGATGGCCACGGGGTCTCCGGCTGCAAGAATTCCAATGTCCGCCACGATCGATACGTCGTTGTGGTCCATGCAGTCGCACTCCGGTGTGATGTTGATGAGAAAATTGAAAAAGGTACATCGTCCGCGCTTGGGGCCGTACACGCCCAGTGCGTACTCGGCCGTCTTCTCCTGTACGAGCTCTGCAGAGCGGCCCCACTGGATCGGGATCGCTTCGACCGGGCATGTGGTGACGCATTGGGCGCAGCCGATGCACTCGTTCAGGTCAATGCGGGCCGAAGAGGTCTGCTCGGGTGAAGCAGGCGGAAGGAGAGAGGCCGCTCCGGCGGGGCAGACTTCGACGCACGACCCGCATCCCGTGCATTTTTTGGCCTTCACCTTGGGCCGCACGTCGGCGTGCATCTGCTGTTTCCCGGCCGGGTCGGAGCATCCCATTCCCAGGTTTTTTATCGCCCCGCCGAAGCCGAACAAAAGGTGTCCCTTGACGTGAGACACCACGACCAGGGAATCGGCCCGATGAATAGAACCTGCTATTCGGAGCGAGCTGAAATGTTTTCCCTCTGCGGAGATGGTTGCGTAGTTTTCCCCCAGGAGGCCGTCGGCGATTACGATCGGCGCTCTTACCGCCTCCGGCCCAAAGCCGTGCCGCGCCGCAGTGGCGATGTGATCTATGCAATCGTGCCGTGTTCCTCGGTAAAGGGTGTTCGTGTCGGTTAGGAATGGGCGTCCGCCCGCCTCCCTGATCCTGTCCACGATTCTTCCAATGAAAGGGGGGGGGATGAAGGCCAGGTTCCCTCCTTCACCCCAGTGGAACTTGACGGCCGCCCTGGCCCCGGGGGGGATGGCTTGCCCGGCCCCGGCCGCCTCGAACAGACGGTCTATCTTGTTCAGGATCGTCAGCCCCGGACGTGTCCGGAGATCGGTGAAGAAGACCTCACTCACCATGTGGCCATCCATGTTTAAAAGTCTGATGCATAATTCGGGAAGGCGGTGTCCGATGTTTTTTTTGCATACAATCTACAATATTTTTACAGCGAGGCCATGTGAAAGAGGGGTGTCTATCATCGGGGACGCGAAAGTCGGCGATGGTTCTTCCTTTTCGGCTTCGAATATAACCGTTTGATTTTCTTCTGAAAAATAAAAAATCCAACAAGTCAAAATACCGAAAATCAGTTAAAAAGTCAACCGTCGAATTCGTGGTTACCATGAAAATGACCACTGTTGACGATTTTTGCGTCAAATGCTAATATTGGTTTTCAACAGTATTTGATGAAATTACGCACTCGTTCTTAGAGGGGGGGAGTGAGGAGAAGCGGAGTTCCTCATTCTTGCAACAGGTGCGAACTCGTCCCAACCCGCAACCGAAGGGACCTGCAGAATGAAGGTTTTTAAAATCGGAGACAAAGCGGTTTATCCAGTACATGGAGTGGGAGTTATTGAATCGATCGAGAATAGAGAGATTTCCGGAGATGAACAAATCTTCTTCATCCTCCGCATACTCGACAACGGGATGACCATCATGATCCCCACAGACAATGTAGATAGTGTGGGGCTGCGTGAGGTGGTAAACCGCAGGGAGGTCTCCAAAGTATATAATATCCTAAAGAAAAGGGATATTGTCGTAGACAATCAGACCTGGAATCGTCGCCAGAGAGAATACACAGAGAAGATCAAATCCGGCTCGATTTTCGAGATCGCCGAGGTCCTTCGGGACCTGTTCGTGCTCAAGGTCGATAAGGACCTCTCCTTTGGAGAGAGAAGGATGATGGACACAGCCCATAACCTCCTCATCAAGGAGATCTCCGTCGCCAAAGCGGTCCCGGAGACCAAGGTGAAGGAAGAGGTCCGGAAGATCTTCGAAGCTTAAGTGGCCCGATTCATAATTAATGTGGCATTCAGCCGCCGATGCATCCCGCCCCGCTACGTTACTCGTCGGTTAAATACGACAACGGTATTCGCCCTCCTCGCGCCTTGCGGGCCGGGTGCCTCGACGGCTTCGGTGCGTCACTGTATTTATGAATCGGACCACTAAGGATTCGCGAGCCCCTAGTTCCCCTTTTCCGACCACGCCCCAGTTTTTATCCCAAACCCCCCAGCTTGAATTGTGCTCATTTGCTGGATAGACTTACATAAGGTAGTTGGCCGTGGCCTGATTTTCTTCTCGCTCATTTTTTCGAGCAAATCTCGTATGGAGCAATGAAGTATGACACTGAAGATATTTAATACCCTGACCAACAAAAAGGAAGCCTTTGAGCCTCTCGAAGAGGGAAAAGTGGGGATGTACGTGTGCGGGCCCACGGTCTACGACGAGAGCCACATCGGGCACGCCCGCAAGGAGGTCGTGTTCGATGTAGTCTACAAGTACTTCCGCCACAGGGGGTATGAGGTCCGGTATGTCCGGAACATCACCGATGTGGACGATAAGATCATCCGGCGGGCCGAAGAGGAGGGGACCGGGTGGGAGACAATAGCCAGGCGTTACGAGGATCGCTTTCGCGAGGATCTTGAGCGCCTAAACGTCGAGCCCCCGACGCAGGAGCCCAGGGCCACGGAGACCATACCGGAGATGATAGGCCTCATCGGGCGTCTCATCGAACGTGGATTTGCATATGAGGCCGAGGGGAGCGTCTATTTTGCCGTGGTCGCGTTCCCGGGATATGGGAAGCTCTCCGGCCGGAGGATCGAGGACATGATCGCCGGCGCCCGGGTCGAAGTGGACGAGCGAAAGCGCGATCCCCTCGATTTCGCCCTGTGGAAAGCCTCCAAGCCCGGAGAGCCGAGCTGGCCGAGCCCATGGGGCGACGGGCGGCCCGGTTGGCACATCGAGTGCTCCACCATGAGCCAGGCCTATCTCGGTGAGACGATCGATATCCACGGAGGGGGCAAGGACCTGATCTTTCCCCATCACGAAAACGAGATCGCCCAGTCCGAGGCCGCCTCGGGAAAGCCTTTCGCCCGGGTGTGGTTGCACAACGGGCTCCTTTCGGTCAACCGGGAAAAGATGTCCAAGTCGCTGGGGAACTACCATACGATCCGGGAGGTCCTGGAGCGTTTCCACCCTGAGGTCCTTCGGGCCCTGTTTCTGTCGACCCAGTACAGGAACCCCTTGGATTTCACCTGGTCATTGATGGAAGATGTTCAGAAGCAGCTCGACTATTTCTACAGCACTCTGCGAAGGGCGGACTCGACGGCGGCCGCCTTCGGCTCGGAGGGCGGAGCCGGGGACGCGGAGGCATCGTCGAGCGAGGGGGAGCTACTGATCGACTTTGCCCAGGCCATGGACGACGACTTCAACACGGCCGCCGCAATCGGCCGCCTGTTCAAATCCGCGGGAAAGGTCAACCGCATGCTCGACGCTGCGGGTGACGTGCCCACAGCGCAGGCTGCTTTAGCCGCCGCCGAGTTTGCCGCCGGCCTCAGGAAAGCCGGCAAGGTGCTTGGGCTGTTCCGGGAGGATCCGGAAGCGTGGCTCCGCTGGACGCCGTCCGAAGAGGAGGGCGGGGAGGACGAGATTGCGGCACTGGTCGCGGAACGTGAAGCCGCACGGAAGAATAAGGACTGGGCCGAGGCCGACCGGATTCGCGATGAGCTCACCTCCCGTGGAGTCGTTCTGGAGGACGGCCCGGGGGGGACCACGTGGCGGAGGAAGAGAGGGTAGGGAAGAGCATTTCGAACAGCAGAACAAGGAACCGCAGAATTTCGAAGGAAAGAAGCATCTCTTTTCAACCTTCTGCGGTTCGATATTTCTTGTTCAATATTCGACATTCTCTTTTTTTTTCTGCGGCCTTGCCGCGTTAGGCCCCAAGCCTGAACGAGCAAACAAGTCAATAGAATGTTCCTATTGCTCTATTAGCGGACAATACGTAACCATGAGCGAGTTCACCCTCCACGCCGATTTTACCCCCCAGGGCGACCAGCCCCAGGCGATCGAAGATCTCGTAAAGGGTGTCGGGAAGAATCGTTCCCATCAGGTTCTGCTCGGCGTGACCGGGTCGGGCAAGACCTTCACCATGGCCCACATAATCGCCCGGCTCCAATGTCCAACTCTCGTGATCGCCCCGAACAAGACCTTGGCCGCGCAGCTCTTCGGTGAGTTCAAGGCCCTCTTTCCAGAAAACGCCGTGGAGTATTTTGTCAGCTACTACGATTACTACCAGCCCGAAGCCTACGTTCCCACGACCGACACCTATATCGAAAAAGACGCGTCCATCAACGAGCAGATCGACAAGATGCGCCACTCGGCCACGCGGAGCCTCTTGGAGCGCCGCGACGTGATCATCGTAGCGAGCGTCTCCTGTATATACGGGATCGGTTCGCCCGAGTTCTATGAGCAGATGCTGGTGACCCTATCGGTCGGTCAGACTGTGCCCCGCGACCATGTGCTCAAGCACTTGGTCGAGATTCAGTACGCCCGTAACGATGATGACTTCTACCGGGGCGTCTTCAGGGTGAGGGGAGACGTGGTCGAGGTATTTCCCGCCTACGAGGGGGAGAGGGCGATCCGGATTGAGTTCTTCGGCGACGAGGTGGAGGCGATCTCGGAGATCGATCCCCTGCGGGGCCGTGTGACCCGGCCGATCGAGAGGGTGGCCATCTTTCCGGCCAGCCACTATGTAGTTCCCCAGGAAAATCTGGAGAGCGCCGTCGAAGCAATCGAGGTGGAGCTTAAGGAGCGGATCGATCGCTTCATGAGGGAAGGAAAGCCGCTCGAGGCGGAGCGCATCGGGCAGAGGACCCGGTTCGACATCGAAATGCTGCGCGAGATGGGGTACTGCACCGGCATCGAGAACTACTCCCGCTTTCTCGACGGCCGGCCCCCCGGGGAGCCGCCGCATACGCTTCTGGATTTCTTCCCGGATGACTACCTCCTCTTCGTGGACGAGAGCCACATCACGGTGCCCCAGATCGGGGGCATGTACAAGGGCGACCGCTCGCGTAAGGAGACGCTCGTAGAGTACGGCTTCCGCCTCTCCTCGGCACTGGACAACCGTCCCCTGCGCTTCGACGAGTTCGAGACCCGGGTGAACCGGGTGGTCTATGTCTCGGCCACCCCCGCCGATTACGAAAGGGAAAAGAGCGGAGGACGCATCGTCGAGCAGGTCATCAGGCCGACCGGACTCATCGACCCGAGCATGGAAATTCGCACCGCAGAGAGGCAGGTCGATGATCTTCTCGGGGAGATCCGTCAGCGTGTCGACCAGGGGGATCGCGTCCTCGTGACCACCTTGACCAAGAGGATGGCAGAGGACCTGACGACCTATTACCAGAACCTGGGGGTCCGGGTCCGCTACCTCCACTCGGAAATCGACACCCTCGAGAGAACCGAGATCATCCGGGACCTGAGGCTCGGCGCCTTCGACGTGCTCGTCGGGATCAACCTGCTTCGCGAGGGCCTGGACCTGCCCGAGGTCTCCCTCGTGGCCATACTCGATGCGGACAAAGAGGGGTTCCTCCGGTCGGAGCGATCGCTCATCCAGACTTGCGGGAGGGCGGCCCGGAACGTCAATGGGACCGTGATCCTCTACGCAAATAAGAAAACCCGGTCGATCCTGGGGGCCATGAAGGAGACCGAGAGGCGGCGTGCGATCCAGAAGGCTTACAACAAAGAGCACGGGATCACCCCCGAGTCAATCGTCAAGGAGATCCGGGACATCCACCAGTCGATCTACGATGCCGACTACTCAACGGTGCCGGTCGCAAAGGAGGCCGATGAGGGCTACGTTCCCCTTGAACAGGCCTCGGCCGAAGTCGAGCGGCTCCGAGGTGAGATGCTCGCAGCAGCCGAGGAGCTGGATTTCGAGCGGGCCGCCGAGATCCGGGACCGCATCTCGGCGATCGAAAAGAGCTCCCTCGGCATCCGTGAGAAGGAGCGCGGGCGGGGCGCAGGGAGGACGAGAGGAAAGAGTAAGAAGAGCCGTGGTCACAAGGGGCCGAAAGGGCGAAAGAAGGGGAGGGGAAAGAGGTCGGGGGAGACATGGTAGCCATGGGGCCGGACGAGCGCGACACGCCCGCTCCGGAGACGCAGGAGCAGAGTCCCGGCGTGCGGCCGGACGCAAAAGGAGAGGAAAGCACAGGGGCGCCCAACCCCGGGAAATGGGACGAGCTCAAGGCATCCCTGAAGAAGATCCCCCGATCCCCCGGCGTCTACCTGATGAAAGACGGTGAGGGCGGGGTCCTGTATGTGGGCAAGGCCAAGGAGCTGCGGGCCCGCGTGCGAACATACTTCCGGAAGTCCGGGGATACGCGTCCGCGCATAAAGCACCTTCTGGCCCGGGTTCACTCGATAGAGACCTTTGTGACGGACACCGAGAAAGAGGCCCTCCTTCTCGAGAACAACCTCATCAAGGAGCACCGTCCCCGCTACAACGTCATCTTCCGGGACGACAAGACCTTTGTCCACGCCATCATCGACATGAACCACCCCTTTCCCCGGGTCCAGATCGTGCGCAGGCCGAAGCCGCGCGAGGGGATCCTGATATTCGGGCCCTATGCATCGAAGCAGGCCTTGACGGAGATGCTGGACGCAGTGTTCAGGCTATTTTCGCTCCGCACCTGCGGCGAGGCCAAATTCGGCAGGCGCAGCCGCCCCTGCCTCAATTACCAGATGGAGCGGTGCTTGGGGCCCTGCGTCGGCCTGGTGGACATCGATACGTACCGGGAGATGGTGGAGGGCGTGGTGATGATCCTCCGGGGGAAGAGCGCCGGGCTCATAGCGATGCTGGAGACCCGCATGCAGGAGGCCTCGAAGCGGCTCGAGTACGAGAGGGCGGCCGCCTACCGCGACAGGATCGCCTCGGTCCGGGGCCTGCTCGAAGCGCAGAAGGTATGCTCCTCCCGTTTCCTCGATCAGGACATATTCGCCGTGGCCGCCGCGGCCGGCCGAATGGTGGTCTCCGTTCTGACCGTCAGGGAGGGCAAGCTCCTGCGGCGCAGTACGTTCCCGGTGTCCGGGAAGGGGCTCTCCGAGGTCGAGGCCCTCGGCTCGATCGTCAAGCAGTTCTACAGGCCGGACCAGCTCATCCCCGAGGAGGTCCTGCTTCCGGACGAGATTGAGGATCTGGGGCTGGTGGCAGAGATCCTCAGTGAGTGGCGGGGGAGGAAGGTCAGGATCACGGTGCCGCGCCGGGGGGAGAAGGCGAGGCTGGTGGAGCTCGCGAAAAAGAACGCGCTCCTCGATCTGGAGCGGGCCCGCGAGAGGTCGGCGGGTGCGGAGGCCCTCCTCATGCGCGTTCAGCAGCGTCTGCGTCTTCGCCACCTCCCGAGAAGAATCGAATGCTTCGATATATCCAACCTGCGCGGGGAAGAGGCGACCGCCGCCATGGTCGTCTTTGTCGACGGGGAGCCGGACAAGGAATCCTACCGAAAGTTCAAGATCAGGCGGGCCGGTAAAGAGGACGACTATGCCATGATGGAAGAGGTCCTCGGACGTCGGTACCGACGCGCCCGTGAGGACGGGGACATCCCGGACCTGGTGCTGATCGACGGAGGAAAGGGACAGCTCAATGTAGGCCGGGCGGTGCTCGGAGATCTAGGCCTCTCCGATCTCGACCTGGCATCGATAGCCAAGGACCGTCGTGAGCAGAGAATGGGCCCTCGGTCCGGCAACGGGCACCTCCAGACCTCAAACGCCGAGGGCAAGTCAGAAGTGAGCAAAGGGAGCGGGGAGCCGTCGGCAAGGGAGGGCGGTCCTGCCGGCGCTGCGGACCGCATCTACCTGCCGGACCGCAAGGACGCACTCCGGCTCTCGCCCCGCTCGCCGGTCCTGCGCCTCCTCCAGAGAGTGAGGGACGAGTCTCACCGCTTCGCCGTAGGGTATCACCACCTGCTCAGATCAAAGGGGCTGGAGGAATCGGCCCTGGACGGCATTCCCGGAATCGGGGCCGGGCGAAAAGCAGCGCTTCTGAGAGAGTTCGGGAGCGCCGGGGCGGTGGCCGCGGCTAGCATGGGGGAGCTCGAGCGCTCCGGCACACTCGGCCCGGCCCTGGCCCGACGCGTGCACGAGCACTTGAGAGGGCAGACGACTGACCAGAAATAATTAAATCAACGGTATTGATTAGCCACGAAAAGACGCAAAAGAGCACGAAAAAAATGATCATTAATTGATTGTAAAATAAGGTGATTTGACGAAAACATAAAGTAAATTATGATGAAAATTAACATAAAAGTTGCGTGATCTTTCGGGTTTAACGAATAACAACCACCCTCAGACTCAGCCCTGATTCCGTAAAGCTGCTTAACCACATCCCCTGCGCCCGACCTGACTCCGGTAACGATGACCAGACCGATCGTGCCCGCGGCGCTCGCCCTTCTCGGCGGCATCGCTGTGGGGGACGCGCTGAACCTGGGCCCGGAGACATCGGCCCTCTGCCTGCTGCTCGCCGCCGCATCGCTCATTACGGCCCTTGCCCGCGGGGCAACCCTTGCGGCGGCCGTTTCCGTCCACCTGGGGCTCGCCGCCGCAGGAGTCCTCGCCATCGGCGCAGCGGTCAATCCCAGGATCGACGGGAACCATGTGGCCCTGTATGTGAGCGGGGACCCGGTCACCCTGGAGGGAATCCTCTATAGGTGGCCGGAGCAGAGAAACGGGCGGACTCTTCTCTATCTGCGAACCGAGTATGTCGACTATGTCGGAATAGACGAAGGGGATCGGCCCGTGAGTGGAAATCTCCTGATCACGGTGAACGGTTTTTACAAGGGCCTCGGTCTGGGTGACAGGATACGGCTCCCTTGCAGGTTGAGGCTTCCACATTCACCGGCAAATCCGGCCGCCAGGGATTACAGGCGGGTCTTGGCTCGCCGTCGGATCTATGCAAGGGGATGGGTCTCCGATCCCCGGAGCGTGGTCCTCGTCCGAAAGGGAGATGGGGTCGTGGTCGGCCTTGTCCGCGCGATCAGAGTCAGGGCCGCGGCCTTGATCGACAGAGCCGCGGACCGGGAGGCCAGGGGCGTTCTCTACGCCCTTCTCATCGGCGATCGCGGGGCGGCGGGGGAAGAGGTCCGCTCCCTGTTCGTACGAACGGGAACAGCTCATCTCCTTGCCGTCTCCGGGCTTCACGTCGGGATCGTCGGCGCAGTCTTCTATATGATGGCGCGCTGGATCTTGGTCCGTTCCTATTTGTTCGCGTCCCGTGGGTGGGTGAGGCAGGGAGCCGCCCTGGCGGCGATCCTACCCATCCTCCTTTACACGGCGGCAACGGGAGCGGCCGTGCCCACCGTACGCGCCTCTTGCATGGCCCTGGTCTTCCTGGGCGCGCATTTTCTCCGGCGAGGGAGCGACGCCTACGGAGCCCTCGCCGCCGCGGCTATCGGAGTCGCGGCCTTATCTCCCGGAGCGATCTTTGAAATCTCCTTTCAGCTCTCCTTCCTCTCGGTGCTCTCCATCCTCTGGGCGGCCCCACGGCTGGAAGGAGCGCTTCTCTCCGGTGACGGACCGAATGTCGGTACTGAACAGGTTCGGCTCAGGGATCTGAGTCCGCGGGCCCTGTATCGCCGCACACGGCTGTGGACCGCCAGGGCTCTGGCCGTCTCGACGGCCGTGATGCTGGGAACTGCGCCCTTAGTGGCGGACAGCTTCCATATGGTCGCGCCGATCGGGATGCTGGCCAACCTGGTTTTGATCCCGATGGTGGGATTTCTGGCTCTGCCTCTCGGCCTGGCGTCCATTGTCCTTGACGTGGTCTGGCCGGCGGCGGGTGAAGTGCTGCTCGCCTGCAGCGCTTGTGCTGTGCGCGCCGCACTCGCTACGGCCAGGATTATTCAGCAGATTCCCGGGGCGGCCTTCGAGATCCCTCCCCCGACTCTTTTGGAATCGGGTCTCTGGTATACCGGTGTGGGGGCGCTCTTCTATGTACGGAGGTCCGGGGCCGCCAGGGCGCTCCTGTTGGTGACTCTGATCGGGGTGCTGATCGATGTGACATGGTGGTCCGAGGATCGAGGGCCTGAGGGGCTGAAAGCGACTTTTTTCAGTGTGGGCAACGGGGACGCCGCCCTGCTGGAGCTCCCGGGCGAAGTCCGAATCCTGGTGGACGGAGGAGGAGCAAGGCCCGGATTCGACGCCGGCCGAGACGTGATCGCTCCCTATCTGAGGAAGCGCCGGATACGGGTCATCGACACCGTGCTCCTGAGCCACCCGGATGGTGATCACGCAGGAGGGCTCACATATATCATTGACCACTTCGATGTGCGGGAGATCTGGACCAGCGGTCTAGCCGGTGCCAATGCGTCCTACTGGTCCATGATAGAGGCTGTGCAGAGGTGCGGCCTGCGCCACCGCCTC
Organism: uncultured Thermodesulfobacteriota bacterium; assembly: GCA_964522545.1. Lineage (GTDB taxonomy): Bacteria > Desulfobacterota > DSWW01 > CAZFWM01 > CAZFWM01 > CAZFWM01. The sequence goes on along the minus strand of CAZFWM010000007.1, from coordinate 42,922 downwards.
GTAAGAGCCGGGTGCGTACCGCTGAAGAGAGAGGACATGCGGATAGAGATTCTACACCCCGCCCCGCCGACCGGGCCGGATGCAGCGTGGATCGACACGCTCGGATCGAACGACTCGTCCGTGGTGGCCCGCGTGACCCTGGGCGAGGCGGATCTGTTGTTCACAGGCGACATCGAGGCGGCGGGCGAAGAGATGCTCTTGCCCCAAGGCGGCCTTGCAGGGACGGAAATTCTCAAGGTACCTCACCACGGATCGAGGAACTCCAGCAGCCAAGCTTTCCTCTGGGCCGTCCGCCCGGCTGTCGCGATCGTCTCTGCCGGAAGAGCGAACCGGCATGGTTTTCCCAGCCCTGAAGTGGCAAAGCGCTGTGAATCGATCGGGGCCCGAATCGTATGTACCGGAACAGACGGTGCGGTCACCGTAGAGACGGACGGCCGTTCGATCCGGGTGTCGACCATGGCCGGGGGGTTGGTCGAGGAGATCGATTTGAAAAAGTTAAACGCGGCCGAGCCGCAACCAAAAAGATGTGTAAGCAAGGGGAAAAATGGGAAAGGGGGAAAGGGGAGAATTTTTTAAATTTTAGATTTCTCCCTTCGGTCGAAATAACATTTCCGGCATTCTGCAAAACCAACACAGGAAAAATCCTATACAATTCATCCCCTTTCCAGTTTTCCAGCTTTCCCCTTTTCCCTTTTCTTACACAATAAGTAAGTGTCCTTCGCACCATTTATACGCAAGTCGCGAAGATTTCTCGAAGAAAATATTTCAATTCATCACCGCTTTTAAAGACGTAGAAATAGTGCTATAAGAAGCACTTTTGAAACTTCCCATTATCATAAAGTGGCCTTTATGTCCGTCGGCATTGAAAAAACCGAAACCAAACAAGGGACCCTCGGCCGTGGAGCGATAGCCCTTCTCGTCCTGATCGTCTTGATCGGCGGGGTGCTGCGCTTCAACGGTGTCACAGGTAACGGCCCCTTCTTCATCGACGAGGCCGACTACCTCCTAGAGGCGAAGTGGATCTACACCGGGGTCGTCAAGACGGCCGGGAGCGTTCACCGGTGGATTTCCGCCGCCGCCGGCGGTGCCGAGCCGTGGGACATGAAGTGTGAGCTCGAGCGGCTGAAGGTTGAAGTCCAGGGGCACCCGATCTTCATGGGGCGCCCTCTCCACTCCCTGCTGACATCTCTGCCCATGTTCGCTCTGGGGTACCGCTGGTGGGCAGGGGCCCTCGTCTCCGCCTTCTTCGGAACAGCCACGATCGCGGCCCTCTTCTTTTTGGGGCGCCGGTTCTACGGAACAGGGCCGGCCCTCCTCGCCGCCGCCCTCCTGGCCCTCATGGGTTACCATGTTCTCTATTCGCGTAATTCACTGGGGGAGGCCAACTCGGTCTTCTTCATCGTCCTGTCCATGCTCTTCTACCACCGGAGCCGGCGGGAGGATGTCGGAAAGTGGAGGCGCTCACTGGGATTCTCAGGAATCCTGTGGGGATGCGCCATCGCCGTGAACGACCGGTGGATCTCTATGCTGACGATCCTCTGGCTCGGCGAGCTACACCTCTGGCTGGGCGAGCACGAGATGAGCAGGCGTGAGAAAGTTCGACGGTTCATATGGTTGAATGGGGCGGTTTTCATGCCGCTCCTTCTCTTTCAGCTCCCCTATGTACTCGGAGGCGTTGCCGCCCGCGTGGCGGGGGGGCGGTTTACCTACCCTTCGTATTTTTCGATCCTCTCAAAGCACAGCCTGAACATGCAGACCACCGGAGTGCTGAAGATCATCCTTCTGCTGAACAGTCCGGCACAGGCTCTATCGGATCTCCGGACATACCCGTATCTCTACTGGAAACTCTGCGGGCCGGCCCTCTGCTTCGGCCTCGCAGTCGGCGCGGCCGTCGCCCTGCGTCGCCGAAGGCTGGAAGAGTGGCTCTGTCTTGTATGGTTCGCTCTTCCCCTTGTATACTTCGGCCTCCAGATTTATATTGCACAGAGGTATGCCAGCATCACGCTGCCGGCCGCAGCCCTGCTCTGTGCGGGCCTGTTCGCACGCGTCAGGGAGGAGGGCGGCGGTTCGCTCCACTGGCCCCACGGTGCAGTGAGCCGCATCGGGGTAGGTGCAGCCATCTTCCTCATGCTGGCCTCGGGCGCCGTCCATGCCGCACACAACGCCAAGATGCGATACGGATATCCGGAGGCGGCGGCATTCCTCGAGGAGCAGGGGAGCCCCTTCTTCTGCACGAATGAAGTGGTCCTTCGCGCCTATCTCGCTGATGAAGGGATGGTGGTCTACCGCCCCGCGTCGGAGAAGGAGATGCGCGATGGCTTTGAAAGGGGTGTCCGCTACTATATTATGGACCATATGACCCGGCTCTGGCGGGGGGATGCGCAACGCGAGGTTCTTCTCGAGGCTCTCTCCGGTGCGGGCCCCCTGAGCCGTCTCCAGGCGATCGAGAGACTCCATGTGCAGGACAGCAGGAGTGACACTCTGAAGGTCATAGATGATATCGAGGAGAACGTGGCCCCGGCCAGGATCATTTCCAATCCCGGTGCGGGCACGCTCCAGTGTATGTTCGAGGCGAACGTCTCCTTCGATCTCTCGCGGCGGCTCGTGGATGAGGAAGGCCGGTCCCTTACGTCGATTCGCATGTACGACTTGAAGGATTACTTCACCCTAGACGGGGACGGCGAGGAGGTCGTGAGGGATCACAAGGGCGAAGGGGATCACGGGGGTGAAAGGGATCACGGGGGTGAAAGGGTGAAATCGGGAGACCTCATGGAGAAGGGGAGGAGGGAATGACGATACGATCGGTTCGCGGGATGCGGGATATTCTTCCCGGGGAAACCCCTCTGTGGAACCGACTCGAGGCGACAGCCCGCGATGTCCTCCGCTGTCACGGGTACAGCGAGATCCGCCTCCCGCTGGTGGAAAAGACAGAGCTCTTCGCAAGGGGCATAGGCGAGGAGACCGACATCGTCTCGAAAGAAATGTACACCTTCGCCGATCGCAAGGGACAGATGATCACCCTGCGCCCCGAGGGGACCGCCTCGGTCATCCGGGCGGCCATACAGAACGGACTCTGCCAGGAGCGCTCCGTCACCAAGCTCTACTATTACGGTCCCATGTTCCGGTACGAGCGTCCCCAGAAGGGGCGCTCGCGCCAGTTCACGCAGCTCGGGATCGAGGCCCTGGGCTCGGTGGATCCCCGCCTCGATGCGGAGACGGTCATCGTCCTGATGGACCTGCTCGTGCAGTGGGGGGTGCCGGAGGCCCGCCTCGCGATCAACAGCCTGGGATGCCGGAAATGCCGCCCCCCGGCCCTCGAGGTGCTGCGCGGACATTACAGCGGGCACACGGGAGATCTCTGTTCGGATTGCCGGGAGCGCCTGGAGAAGAACCCGATGCGCCTGCTCGACTGCAAGCGCGGGGAGTGTCGCGGCGTCCGTGAAGCAGCGCCGGTGATGATCGATTCGATCTGCGGCGACTGCCTGAGCCACTTCGATGCGGTCCAGGGGTTTCTCCGAGCGGCCGGACTTGCCTGGGATGTGGATCCTTTCCTTGTCCGCGGGCTTGACTACTACACCCGGACCACATATGAGGTCTTCTCCGGCCTCCTCGGCGCCCAGGATGCCGTGGCCGGGGGAGGCCGCTACGATGGCCTCGTGAAGGAGCTTGGCGGGGCGGACGTCCCGGCCGTCGGCTTTGCCCTCGGGATGGAGCGCATTGTGCTGGCCCTGTCCGAAGGAGAGGGCCGGGTGGCGGAGGGGCCCACGGTGGCCGTTGTCACTCTCGGTGATGAGGCGCAGACCATTGGGTTCAACCTGCTCATCGATCTGCGTCGCCTCGGAGTGAGCGCGGAGGGGGATTTCATGGGCGCGAGCCTCCGGAGCCAGATGCGCCGGGCCGAGAAAGGGAACGCACGCTTCGTGATCATTATCGGGTCCGACGAGATCCGGTCCGGCCGGTGCGTGATGCGGGACATGACCAATCGCCGCCAGGAGGAAATTCCACTGGAGGGAGCGGCCGCTGCGGCGGCCTCGAAGATAAACCCTAACACGGCCGGGCCGCATCCAAATTCCGACACCCTCACCCAGGCCCTCTCCCAGAGGGAGAGGGATTAATGGTTTTTAGCAACGTTAGGGATATGGAAGGAGAACGAACTTGATCGACGACCTTGGAGGATGGAAGAGGACGAAGTACTGCGCTGAGTTCCGCAAGGAGGATGTGGGCGAAGAGGTGACGGTGATGGGGTGGATCCATCGGAGGCGCGACCACGGCGGTGTGGTGTTTACCGATGTGCGGGATCGCACCGGACTGGTCCAGGTGGTATTCAATCCGGCTGTGGAACAGGAGAGCCACGAGCAGGCCCAGGAGCTGCGAAGCGAGTTCGTGATCGCCGCCAGGGGGCGCGTGTCGCCGAGGCCGGAGGGCATGGTCAATCCGAAGATGGATACAGGCGAAATCGAGATTCTCGCCGAGGACCTGAAGATCCTCAACAGGGCCAAGACCCCGCCGTTTCTGGTGGAGGACGGCGTGGACGTGGACGAGGGGATCCGGCTGCGCCACAGGTACGTGGACCTGAGGCGGCCCGAAATGCAGCAGAGGCTCTTTCTGCGCCACCGGCTCTGCCAGGTGGTCCGGTCCTACCTGGACCGCAGCGGCTTCATCGAGGTGGAGACCCCCTTCCTCACCAAGAGCACGCCCGAGGGCGCCCGGGATTACCTCGTTCCCAGCCGTGTGAACCCGGGCATGTTCTATGCGCTTCCTCAATCTCCCCAGATATTCAAGCAGATCCTCATGGTTTCGGGATTCGACCGCTACTTTCAGATCGTGAAGTGCTTCCGGGATGAGGACCTCCGCGCGGACCGGCAGCCCGAGTTCACCCAGATCGACATGGAGATGTCCTACATCGAGACCGAGGCCCTCTATTCGATCATGGAGGGATTGATGTCGGCCATCTTTCGGGAAGTAATGGGGGTGGAGGTTTCAACCCCGTTCCCAAGGGTCACCTACGCAGAGGCCATGAGCCGCTATGGGGTCGACCGCCCCGATGTCCGGTTCGCCATGGAGCTCGGTGATCTGTCGGACTTGGTGGAGGAGTGCGGATTCAATATGTTCTCGAAAGCCGTGGAAGCGGGCGGCGTGGTCAAGGCGCTGCGCGTGGAGAAGGATCATACCCTCACCAGGAAGGAGATGGACAGCGATCTGGTCAACGAGGTACAGATCCACGGGGCCAAGGGACTGATATGGGCCAGGGTCCAGGAGGACGGCTGGCAGTCGCCCATCAAGAAGTCGATGAGCCGGGACGAGATGGATGCCATTACGACGCGGATGGGCGCCTCCACGGGCGATGTCCTGCTCTTTGTTGCCGGGCCCAGCGACAGGGTCAACGCCGCCCTCGGTCACCTCCGGGGTCACCTCGGCCAGAAGTTCGGCCTGATCCCCGAGGGGGTGTGGGCCTTCACCTGGGTCACTGATTTCCCTCTGTTCGAGACCGATGATTCCGGGCAGATCGGCTCGATCCACCACCCCTTCACCGCCCCCGTGGACGAGGACGTGCAGATCCTGGAGACCCGGCCCCTCGATGTCCGATCCAAGGCGTACGACTTGGTCCTGAATGGAAGCGAGATCGGCGGAGGGAGCATCCGTATCCACCGAAGCGAGATTCAGACCGCCGTTTTTCGGGTGCTTGGAATCTCGGATGAAAAAGCGCGCATGAAATTCGGATTTCTGCTGGACGCTCTGGAGTACGGCACCCCGCCACACGGAGGAATCGCCTTCGGCCTGGACCGGATAGCCATGATACTTTCGGGTACGAAATCGATCAGGGACGTGATCGCCTTCCCCAAGACCCAGAAGGCCACATGCGCCATGTCGGATGCCCCGTCCCCCGTCGAAGAGGCACAGCTGGCCGAGCTCTGCCTACGGCTCCGGCCCTTCCAAAAGCCCGCCTGAGCATATATCATGGGACGACGTGTATCACCGAAAAATGGGAGGGGAACCCATGGTACGCTTTGATAGAGTCTTGAGCCGGACGATCGTGACGGCTGGGCTGCTGATGTTGATTACTGCCTCCTACTTCAGCTGCGTAAAGCCGCCTTCCGAGGATATCGATCATGCCGAGGCCGCGATGGCGGCCGCCCGTGAGAGCGAGGCCGGCCTCTACGCGCCCGAGGAGTTCAAGAGCGCCGAAGAGCTTCTCGTCCGGGTGCGGTCGGAGATGGAGGATGGTGCATACCGGGATGCCGAGAACTCAGCCAGGAAATGCATCGAGTCGGCCGATATCGCCATATCCGTGGCCCGGCAGAACAGGGACCGAGCCCGGTCCGAGGCGGAGGGGATCATCGCATCGGTCAGAGAGAGACTTGCCATGGCCACTGAGATGAGGGCCGATTTGTATGCAACCGCGGCCTATGGGGATGGGATCAAGGTACTCGACGAGGCGGTGAGGGCCTTCGACGCAGGCGATTACTTCCTTGCCGCCGAGAAGGGCTACTTTGCACTGGGAAAAGCCGAGGCCGCGATCGAGCGGTGCACTGCGGAGGTCGAGACACCGCCGGTCCAGGTTGCCGTGCAGACCGCAACAGGGGCTGACAGGGCGGGTGCCGAGGGGGGGAGTGACAAAGAGCTTGTGACGATGCACTGCATTCGCAAGGGAGAATGCCTGTGGGGCATTTCCGGGTATGAGACGATATACAGCGATCCCTTCATGTGGCCGCTCATTTTCCAGGCGAACCGGGACCGGATCGAAAGGCCTGATCTGATTTATCCGGGCCAGACACTGCACATACCTCGGACATCCACATCCGAGGAGGTTCGGGATGCCCGCATGGCAGCCGGCGCCCCGCACCCTTATCTTCCACCGACCGAGGCCGTGCTCCCCTATTAGGGAGCGTCTCTTTCGGTGAGAGGGCCGGCTGTTCCATGCCCCACGATTCTCGGCTCAGAGCAAGGAGGCATGTATGAGCAAAGTGATAGCCGTGGTCAATCCAAACTCTGCCAACGCGTCCACAGGTCGAGAATGGCCGTCGATCGAAGAGGCCCTGAAAGCCGGGATCGGATCGTTCGACGTCCGATTCACAAGCAGCCCCTATGAGGCCACGACCATTGTCGGAGACGCCTTGCGCAGCGGGTACGAGACGATCATCAGCGTGGGTGGGGACGGCACGAACAATGAAATCGTCAACGGATTTTTTGAGGACGACAAGCCGATAAATCCGAAAGCGAAGCTGGGCATAATATGCAGGGGCACGGGCGCCGACCTGATCAAGACTTTGAAGATCCCGAAAGATGCCGAACAGGCGGCCGGAGTGATCGCCCGGGGTCGGACACGGCGGATCGACGTGGGCCGGCTGACCTTCCGGGATCACGACGGAGCCGAGGTGAAGCGCTATTTCGTGAACATTGCAAGCTTCGGGATGGGAGGGGCCGTGGATGAGCGGGTCAACCGGACGACCAAGGTCTTCGGCGGGTTCGCCTCTTTCCTGTGGGCCACGCTCGTCACCTTATTTACATACAGGAATCCGCCCGTGTCCGTGTCCGTGGACGGGGGAGATCCCGTGGAGTTGAAGATAACCAACGTCGCCGTGGCCAACGGGCGCTTCTTCGGCGGCGGCATGATGGTCGCTCCGAAGGCCGAGATGGACAGCGGCCTTTTCGATGTCGTCTTTATCGGGACCATGACGGTCCCGGAGGCCTTGGGAAGCATCTCGAGGATCTACAAAGGGACCCACCTGGCCCGACCGAAAAGCAACCGAGCAGTTTGAAAATTATTGTTGATATTCAGATTGTAAAAAAAAAAGAAAAAGGTGAAATTGAAAGATTCTAAAAAAAGGTGGAGGCCATGAGAGAAGTCGATGTAAAAGAGATCACCCATGTCGTACGCGAGATGGTGGTAGAGGCCAACTACCATCTTGGAGACGATGTGCTGGACGCATTCGACAGTGCGATTGCAGAGGAGACTTCACCCGTCGGCGCGGGCGTGCTCAATGAGCTAAAGGAGAACGCGGCCATCGCGGCCGAGGAAGTCTATCCCATGTGCCAGGATACCGGCTTCGCCGTGATATTCGTCGAGCTCGGCCAGGATGTGCATCTGGTAGGGGGCGACTACGTCGAGGCGATACAGGAAGGCGTGAGACAGGGATACGCCTCCGGGTACCTACGCAAGTCCATCTGCGATCCCTTTTCACGGCAGAACACGGGCGACAACACGCCGGCCGTGATACACACCGAGATCGTCCCGGGTGACGGTGTGAAGATCATCTGCGTCCCCAAGGGGGGAGGGAGTGAGAACATGAGCACGGTCACGATGCTCCCCCCGTCGGCCGGCAAGGAGGGGATCAAGGATTTCATAGTGCGGCACGTGGAGAAGGCCGGGGCCAATCCCTGCCCTCCGGTGGTCGTCGGCGTGGGGATCGGGGGAACCCTGGAGAAGGCCGCCTTGCTGGCCAAGCGTGCTCTGCTGAGGCCTGTGGGCAATCCCAACAGGGACCTCGATCTGGCCGCCATGGAACAGGACATACTCACCCGGGTGAATGCGCTGGGCATCGGGCCCGCCGGGTACGGGGGGCGCACGACCGCTCTGGCCGTACACATCGAAAAGCATCCATGTCACATTGCAAGCCTCCCGCTGGCGGTGAACATCAACTGCCACGCGGCCCGGCACAAGGAGGCGGTTTTGTGAGGCTTGAGGCCTGTGGCATGAGGTAAATCATAGCGATATTTCAAATAATGAGGAGCAGACAATGGCCGGTAATGTTATCCAATTGACGACGCCCATGCGGGACGAAGACGCGGAGTGCCTGCGATGCGGGGACCGGGTGATGATCACCGGGACGATCTATACGGCCCGTGACGCCGCGCACAGGCGCATCGTCGAGGCCCTGGACTGCGGCGATCCCCTGCCGCTGGAGATCGAAGGCCAGATCATCTACTTTGCCGGCCCGTCTCCTGCGAGGGAGGGCAGGCCCGTGGGATCCATAGGGCCGACCACCTCCTACCGCATGGACACCTACTCCCCCCGCCTGATCGCCCTGGGACTCAAGGGAATGATCGGCAAAGGGGGCCGATCCGACGAGGTGCTCGATGCCCTCCGTCAACACAAGGCCGTATATTTCGGGGCCACCGGGGGGGCGGGGGCGCTGCTCGCACGGGCCGTTAAGGGAGTCGAGGAGATCGCCTACGAAGACCTCGGCCCGGAAGCGGTCCGGCGTCTGGAGGTAGAGGATTTTCCGGTCGTGGTGATCAACGACTGTCACGGCGGCGATCTGTACGAGACGGGAAGGTCTACCTATCGGAGTTGAGACTCGGCGTCGCATACATCGAAAACTGTCTGTTTTCGAGTAGCTTCCATCCGCGGATTTCTGATCTTATGAGGTGATCCCATGCGTCCGAGAGATCATGTCGCCCTCCATGGACTGTTTTCTGTTCTCATCTTCTCCACAACGATGATGCTGGTTCCCTTTCCGGCGTGGAGCCAGGAAGACTCCACGGCCACGGGGCTCAGCCGAAAGTTCAATCCGGCCATCGGAGTCAACGGCCTGTTTCTCGCCACCTATTCCGACCTGGATCATTCGGATGAAGGAGAGGACGGCCATTCCCACGGAGAGGCCTTTCAAACCGGGATCCACATTCAGGAGATCGAGCTGGGGCTCTCGGCCGTGGTGGACCCGTATCTCCAGGCCCAGGTCACGCTGGCCATGCACGGCGTCGACGAGTTCGAGATCGAGGAGGCCTACGCCCGGACCCGGAATCTGCCCCTCGGGCTCGGCTTCCTGGCGGGAAAGACCTATTTGCCCTTCGGCAAGCACAACAGGCTCCACGCCCATTCGTTCTCTTTCGTGGATGGGCCGTGGATCCATGCCGCTCTCTTTGGACAAGAGGGCCTGAACGACATGGGAGGCCAGCTCTCGTACCTGGCACCTCTGTCCTGGTTCTCGGAGGTCTCTGTGGCCGCGTTCTTTCCGGGCCACGAATCGCCCTTCATCACCGATGAGCCCGAGGACCTCGCCTATCTCGCCAACTGGAGAAATCTGTGGGACCTGACCCCGGCCACCACATTCGAGCTGGGGCTCTCCTGGACGGGCGCGTGGACCAAGGAGGAGGCGTTGGACCGCCTTTTGGCGCCCCTCGGAGACGCGCAACATCACGGCGAAGAGGATGAACACGGGGATCACGGCGAGAGCGGAATGCTCCATTTCATCGGGACCGACCTTACGTGGAAGCACGTCTCCGCCCGGCACCGCAGCTGGGACATATCCATCGAGTACCTCCTCGGGCTCCGGGAGACCGATGAGGGGGCCACGGTCCAGTATGGGGGGATCACGGGATACGGCCGCTTTCAGGTCAGCCGCCGCTGGTGGGTTCAGGCAAGGGGCGATCTCATGGGCCTGCCCATGAAGGGCGCAGAGCATGAGCCCGGGGAAGAAGAGCACGGCGAGGAGGATCATCGACTCGAGGATGGGGACGTGCCCTGGCGCCTGTCCGGCCTGGTCGCTCTCGTACTCAGCGAATACACCGCTATCCGCCTCCAGTACGACTACATCGACCGGATCATAGAGGACGCCGAAAACAGGGTGATGCTCCAGCTCAACATCACCTTCGGCGCCCACCCGCGGCACAGCTATTAGGAGTGATAGATGAAGTACACTGCGATCCTTGGACTCTTGGCCCTGCTGGTTGCGGCGACTCCCCTACAGGCGGGGAAAGAGTTTGTGGTGGTGACCACTACGCTGGAGCTGGCCGCTATTGCCAGAGCCGTTGTGGGGGAGGCCGGCACGGTACACGCCATTGCGAGGCCGGACCAGGATCCCCACTACGTCCAGGCGAAGCCGAGCCACATGGTAAAGCTGCGCAAAGCGGATGCCGTCGTATACACAGGTATGCAGCTCGAGATCGGCTGGCTTCCCAAGCTGCTCGAGGGGGCGAGAAATCCGGCGATCATGCCGGGCCGGCCGGGAAACCTGTACGCCTCGTCCGCGGTCGAGCGGGTCCTGGAGGTGCCTGCCGGCGAAGTGGACCGCAGCCACGGTGACGTCCACCCCGAGGGGAATCCTCACTACACCCTGGACCCGAACAACGGCGTGCGGGTGGCGAAGTGGATGGCTCTCCGATTCGGGGAGCTGGACAGGGAAAGGGCCGGACAGTACAGGGCGAACGCGGAAAAATTCGCCGCCCGCATGGAAGCCAAGATTGCCGGATGGGAGCGGCGGGCCGAATCGCTGAAGGGATTGAAGGTGATCGCATACCACAAGCAGTGGGAGTACTTGGTGGACTGGCTCGACCTCGACCTGGTGGGATACATCGAAGACCGGCCCGGGATCGCGCCGTCGCCCCGCCACATCCAGGACCTGGAAAAGCGCATTCGAAGCGAGCGGATCGGCATCCTCATCATGGCACACTATGTTCCCTCCCGCGCCCCGGGGATCCTGGCGGATCGGACGGGAGCGCGGGCGGTCACTCTACCTGCGACGACGACCGGCAAGGACGGCGTCGAGACCTACTCGGACCTGTTCGATTGCATCCTCCGGCGGCTTCTGCCGGGGGAAGGATAGGGGCCGGCCATGGTCGAGATGCTCCAATTCATGGCGGCGCCCCTGGTGGCGTGCGCTCTGCTGGCCGGCATTCACGGCTATCTCGGTATCCACGTCGTGAGCCGGGGGGTCATCTTCGTGGACATCGCCCTGGCGCAGATGGCAGCCATGGGGGCGGCCGTGGGGCTCCTCTTTCACATCGAGATCAACAGCCTGGGCGCGAACGGGCTCTCCTTCCTGTTCACATTTTGCGGGGCCCTGCTGCTGGCCGTCATACGGCGATTCGATCGGTGGGTCCATCCCGAGGCTTATGTGGGCGTCCTCTACGTGGTGGGCGCGGCGCTGGTGGTCCTCATCATGGACCGGTCCCCCCACGGCGCGGAGCACATCCAACAGCTCATGGTGGGCCAGATACTCTGGGTGAGCTGGAGCGACGTGCTGGTCGAGGCCGTGGTCTACGGCCTGGTGGGGCTGGTCTTTCTCTCCCTGCACTCGAGGATCTACGAGATCAGCCAGGATCCGTCGAGGGTGCCGGTCCAGGACGATCAGGTCTTCCTGTTCGACATGCTCTTTTACACGCTCTTCGGGATCGTGGTGACCGTATCGGTGCGGGTAGCGGGCGTGCTGTTGGTCTTCACCTACCTCGTCGTGCCGGCGATGATCGCCATGTTGTTTGCCCGGTCTTTTCTCTACCGGCTCCTGATCGGCTGGGGCGTGGGTATCGGTATCAGCTTCCTGGGCTGCATCGCGTCCTACCGGTTCGACTTTCCCACCGGCGCGGCCGTCGTGGCGAGTGCGGGTATCATGCTGGCCGTTGTATCCTTGTGGAAAGGCATGGAGATCAAAGAGGAGTTCAAGGCCTTCTCCATCAAGAGCCCCAGGCGCATCCCCTGACCGGGAGGGGCCTGTTCTTCAGTCGGGCCTTGATTCTGCGGCGTACGGGGCCATCTCATTTTACCCTGTTCACGAAGATGGGCGATGAGTATCCCTTATGGCCGTTGTCCAGGGTGACCCGGATGTAATAATAGTGTCGGCCGGGCCCCCACTCCGCATCCATCCAGTCCACCGTCATTGAAGACTCGCCGTATCCCATGCGTGTAAGGACGTCCGACCCGTCCCGTACGATCGTGAGCCGATCGATGGGGGACATGGCCTCGGCCTCGACGTGAAGCTCCGGCGGGAAGACCTTGCTGTACTCGCTTCCCATGATTCGATTGTCCGCTGCGAAGTGCAGGAAGAGGGTCGGGAATTCATAGCCCGCCTCCTCGCTGAAGAGGTCCTCCGTACCGATGCTGTTGTGCATGGCAAGGGTCCGGCGGGCGTGGAGCGCGTCGAAGAGCCCCTCCCGGGTGAACGCCTCCAGATAGGCCCCGGACATGTCCATGCCGATGCCGGCGGCCTCGTGAATGTCCGTGTTTCCGAAGGTGCCCACCGTGAAGCCCCCGTCGAGGAGCTGCTGCATGGAGTAGTATCGGTCCCCTTTGGCCGGAGTCTCGCTCGTCTCGGCCTGGCTGTGGGCCGATGCAATGTCGAAGAGGGGCTCCAGGCTCGGGTCCCAGGTCGAAAAGTCGGCCCCTACGTTGACCATGTTGTGGGCCGAAAGCATGACTCGGGTGCCGTCCGAAATGACGTGGGATTCGATGAACCGGTAGAGATCCTCCACACGCAGGGCTGCAAGGGGATTCCCTAGGCGGTGGAAGATCAAGCAGGGGAGCTTGGGTTTCCGGTCCCCTTCGTACAGGACCACCCGGTGGCCGTACTGGAAGGATGTCCACTCATACGCGTCCAGGGTGATGAAGTCCTCCGAAGCAAAAGCCCGGCACAGGGATCGCACATAGGCCTCCTCACCGGGCGTGTAGATGTGGGGGTAGTCGTGGTCCGTGGCCGCGTAGTAATCGAGGCGGGCCACGTCCCGCGCGTAGTTGTAGTTCATGTCGAGGGGGTCGTTGCCGTCCGAGACCTGGCTGTGGGTGTGGGTGTCCCCCATGTAGAGCTCATAGTCCGTGCCCTGTGCCGTGATTCGCTTGCGCGGCTCGAAACGCCGGCGCACGGGGAAGAGGGGATGGACCGGCTCGCTCCCCTCCGACAGGGCGAGCTCATCGGCCGGCGTCTCCGGAAGGGGCTGGTCCAGGTCGACGAGATAGGAGGCCGGCGTCCGGACGAGAGAGAAGACTTCGGCTCGGCCCAGCACCCTCCGTCCGCCCACTACGGCGGGCGAGAAGTTCCAGAATACATCGTCCACTCCTTCGCTCCCGTTCTGCACCTGCACGGCTCCCCAGCTAGCGCCGGTGTAGATTCGATAGGCGAGTCGGTTCACCCAGGGGAAGGGGAGGGCCCCGGGCAGGGCGCTTGCATCCTTCCAGACGACGCAGATCTTCCCCTGTTCGTCCCGGACGAGCCTCGGAGCCTGGACAATGGCGTCCTCCGAGACCTTTCCCGGGATCGTCTCGTCGGGCGGCAAGTTCGTGTAGCGCCACCGGCCGTCCTGGCAAACCATCACGTGCACATCGCGCCACATGTTGTGAGGCGCCCCGTCCGGCGCATCCTCCATGTGGCGCATCTTGACCCAGGCCACCCATAGGTTCCCCTCGCCATCCTCCATGACGTCGCCCTGGGAGTCCCACCTCCCGTCGAAGGTGATCCTCTCCTCCAGGGAGAGGGAGAGGTCCGGGGCGATCCGCCGGAGGTATAGGTCGTAATTGAGGTCCCGGTACCCGTCCCACAGCACGATCATCTCTCCGGCGTTGGGGCCGGCCGGGTCCGTGGCGATGATCCTCGGCCGGTAGTTGCCGCGACCTCCCTCGCTCAGTCGCGCCGGCCCGGACCAGGATGACCCGTCGAAGAATCGGGCACAGATCGAATTATCCGACCATCGCTCATAGGCGACCCAGACCCGGCCCCGGACAGGGTCGATGGCCAGCGAGGGATTGATCTCCATGGCCGGGGTATTCGAAATGTTGACGGGCGGGCGCCAGCCGCCCGTGGTGCGAAGGGCCGCGTAGAGGTCCCACACCCCTGTGCCCGGATCCTGCCCGGCCCACACGACCCAGACCTCGTCGCCGCGGGCCGCGATCTCCGGCCCCATCTTCGCGCACACCTGCCCGGCACTCACGTCCGCTGGCGCGCTCCACGGGGTATCGGCCGTACGGCTCTCCACGTAGATGCTGTCCACCGTCTGCGCGAGGTAATCATCGACCGGATCCACCTCGATGTCGAGATGGAGGTAGGCGCACCAGACCGTGCCGGTCGCGTCGTCGTAGCTCACGTCCGGGTAGCGTTCAAAGATCTCTTTGTTCGGCTGGCATCCCGTCCAGGACAGAAATGCCGCCGCCGCCAGAGCGATGCCCGCCATTCCGCGAATACTCTTCCAATCAAAGTTCGACATGTTTCCTCTCCAGTCAGATTAATTTCTGAAGGTTCTTCGGGGGGCAGAGCCTCCCCGTTCACGCTGACTATTCGTTGAACACAAAAGAGGCAAAGATGTTTCCCCGCGCTATTGAAAACTGACATTTGAAATGGTAATTAGGTATGTTCAAACCAACAGGGATGATTTTTCTTTTCCTTTATAAACAACCAAAATAGAGGAGGAGCGGGTGAAGCTGCATGAATACCAGGCCAAGGATATCATGGCCAGATACGGGATTCCTGTTCAGCCGGGTATACCTGCGGTCAATGCCTGGGAGGCAGGGATGATCGCCAGAGAATTGATCCAGGATCAGGGGGCGGAGACATCCTTCGTGATCAAGGCCCAGGTGCATGCGGGCGGACGCGGCAAGGCCGGTGGGATCCAGTTCGCCAAGTCGGCGGAAGAAGTGGTGAACGTGGCGAACCAGATCCTGGGCATGAATTTGGTGACCAAGCAGACCGGAAAGGAAGGAAAGCTGGTCCGCACGGTCCTGGTCTCCCCCTCTCTGGAGATCGAGTCCGAGTGGTATCTCGGGATCGTGGTGGACCGGTCTCGCCAGTGCGTGGCGATCATGATCAGCTCGGAAGGGGGCATGGAGATCGAAGACGTGGCGGCGAAGACCCCGGAAAAGATCTTCACCGAATACGTCGATCCGGCCTTCGGCCTTCCCAGCTTTCAGGCGAGAAGGCTTGCCCACCGGGTCAGCCAGGACAAGGCCACGGTCAGACAGATAGGAAATATCATCACGGCTCTGTACAAACTGTTTATCGAGGAGGACTGTGCCCTCGCAGAGATCAATCCCCTGGTGAGAACGCCCAAGAAAAATCTGATCGCCGTGGACGCCAAGATCGAGCTCGACGACAACGCCCTGTTCCGCCACAAGCGGAACACCCACATGAGGGATTTCAATGAAGAGGAGCCCCTCGAGATCGAGGCCTCCAGCTACCGGCTGAACTATATCAAGCTCGACGGGAATATCGGGTGCATGGTCAATGGGGCCGGCCTCGCCATGGCCACCATGGATCTTATAAAGCTGGCCGGGGCCGAGCCGGCCAACTTTCTCGATGTAGGGGGAGGCGCCGACGTCACGGCTGTGGAGAACGCCTTCCGGATCATCCTCGAGGATCCGAACGTGGAGGCGGTTCTCGTGAACGTCTTCGGGGGAATCGTGCGCTGCGATCGCGTGGCGGAAGGGATCATCAAGGCCGCCGAGCGCATTGAGATGAGGGCCCCCCTCGTGGTCAGGCTGGAGGGGACAAACGCCTCGGAGGCGATGCGCATGCTTCGCGAATCGAAATTGGACATCCATGTGGCGGAGAGCCTGGAGGAGGCGGCAAGGTTGGCGGTCAACATGGCGAAAAGCGCATAGGCACACGGAGGGGAACAATGGGCATTCTAGTCGATAAGAACACCCGATTGGTCGTACAGGGAATTACGGGACGGGAAGGCTCCTTTCACACGCGCAGGTGCATACAGTACGGTACGAATGTGGTCGCCGGGGTGGTTCCCGGCAAGGGTGGGCTCTCCTTTGAGGGTGTGCCCGTGTACAACAGTACCGTCGAGGCCGTCGAATACGAAGGAGCGAACACGTCCTTCATCGTCGTCGCTCCCTCCTTTGCGGCCGATGCGATCATGGAGGCGACAAGCGCCGGCATGGAGCTCATCGTGTGCATCACCGAGGGGATCCCCACCCTTGATATGATCCGGGTGGTGCACTACCTTGAGAGGAAAGAGGCGCGCCTCATCGGACCGAATTGCCCTGGCGTGATCACCCCGGACCAGTGCAAAGTGGGCATCATGCCCGGAGACATTCACATCCCGGGCCGGGTCGGTGTGATCTCCAGGAGCGGTACGCTCACGTATGAGGCGGTCAAACAGCTCACGGATCTGGGTATCGGCCAGTCCACTTGCATAGGCATTGGCGGAGATCCTGTGATGGGATCCACTTTCGTGGACCTTATCGAGCTCTTCGAAGAAGACGCCGACACCGATGCTATTCTGATCATCGGCGAGATCGGCGGCACCGATGAGGAGGCGGCTGCTGCTTTTGTCCGTGAGAAGGTCTCCAAGCCGGTGGCCGCTTTCATAGCCGGCCAGACGGCTCCCTCCGGACGGCGCATGGGGCATGCCGGGGCGATCATTGCAGGCGGCAAGGGAACCGCGGCGGAGAAGATCGAGGCCCTGCGCGGCGCCGGCATCTCGGTCTGCGAAAATCCGGCCGAGATCGGAAAAACGGTGGCAAGCCTGATCCGGAGCTGATCGGAGAGGCAGACACCCAGTGGAGAGCGAGCGGACTATGATGGCCATGGCACGAAAAAAAAATGCAAAGAGGAAGAGCCGGGCCGAGGCAGTGATCATCGAACAGGACCGCTGCAAAGGCTGTGGGTTCTGCATTGCCTTCTGCCCGAGCAAGGTCCTGGACACCTCGGATATCATCACGCTCAGGGGCTACCACCCGCCACGGGTGGCCGAGCTGGGAGTATGCTCGGCCTGTGATTTCTGCAGGCTCATCTGCCCTGAGTTCGCCATCTATTCGGTGAAGGCTCCGAAAGAGAAAAGGAGCGATCCATGAAGGCGGACCCCATCGGAGTACTAACGGGCACTCATTTCCTGGACGGCGATGATGCCTGCTGCGAGGGGGCTCTGGCGGCCGGATGCCGGTTCGTGGCCGGCTACCCCATCACCCCTTCCACCAGCATCATCGAGCGTTTCGCTCGACGGGCCCCTAAAATCGGGGGCGTATTCATTCAGATGGAGGATGAGATCGCCTCGTCCATCGCGATCCACGGCGCAGTGTGGGCCGGGGCCAAAGCCATGACGGTCACGTCCGGACCGGGCTTTTCTCTCATGATGGAGCACATCGGCTATGCGGCTATGACGGAAACCCCGTGCGTCTATGTCGACGTGCAGCGTGGAGGCCCCTCAACCGGGCTCCCCACGCTCCCGGGGCAAGGGGACATGATGCAGTGCCGCTGGGGCTCTCACGGCGACTATGAGATCATCGCCTTGGTGCCGAATTCCCCCCAGGAGTGCTTCGATCTGACAATCCGGGCCTTCAACCTGGCCGAGGCATACCGGGTGCCTGTCATGGTCATGATGGATGAGGCCGTGGGCCACATGACGGAGAGGGTGGTGATCCCCGAGGCCGATGCAATCGAGGTTACGCGGCGGCGCTACACTTCGTCCCCTCCGGAAGAATACCGCCCCTTTGAGCCGGAGGAGGACGGAGTACCCGGAATGGTCCGGGCCGGCGACGGGTACAGGATACACGTCACCGGTCTTACCCATGATGATAAGGGTTATCCCTTGATGACGCCCGAGGCCCAGGGCAAGCTGGTGCTTCGCATTGTCGATAAGATCAGGCTCAACGCGGCCGATATCATAGACTTCGAGGAGGATGGCGTGGAGGATGCCGAGGTCGTCGTGGTGGCGTACGGCATCACTTCGCGTGTTGCCCTCAAGGCGATCGAAATGGCCCGCGAGGGGGGAGCCAGAGTGGGCATGCTGAGACTGCGCACGGTCTGGCCCTTTCCCGAGCAGCGGATTCGGGAGCTGGCGACCCAGGTCCGCGCATTTGTTGTGCCGGAGATCAACTACGGGCAGATCGTCCTCGAGGTCGAGAGGTGCGCCCATGGGGCGACACCCACGCTCCTGGTGCCCCACGGCGGGGGGGGCGTGCACAGCCCGGAGAGAATTTGCCAGGTGCTGAAAGGACAGCTAGCGTGAAACCCCATCCGATAGATCATCTCCTACGAACGGACAGGATCCCCCACATCTGGTGTGCCGGGTGCGGAATCGGAATCGCGGCCAATGCCTTTGCCGAGGCCCTGAACAAGAGTGAACTCGACATCGATCGAGTCGCCGTCGTGTCCGGCATAGGCTGCACCGGCAGAGTTGCCGGCTACCTGAAGCTCGATTCGTTCCACACCACTCACGGACGCGCCATCCCATTCGCCACCGGGCTCCACATGGTCAACGAGGACCTCAAGGTGGTCGTGTTCAGCGGCGACGGCGACCTCATCGCCATCGGTGGAAATCATTTCATCCACGCGGCCCGGCGCAATCAGAACATGCTCGTTCTCTGTGTGAACAACTTCAATTACTCGATGACCGGAGGGCAGCTCTCCCCGTCGACGCCCCCCGATGCCCGCACATCGACGAGCCCCTTCGGCAATTACGAGCCCCCCTTCAATCTGCCCTACCTCGCCGAGGCGTGCGGAGCCACCTATGTGGCCAGGTACAGCGTATATCACGTGAGGCACCTGATCCGATCCATCCGCGAGGCCTTGAACAAGAAGGGGTTCCGGTTCATCGAGATCCTAAGCCCCTGCCCGACCCTCTACGGGAGACTGAACAAGCTGGGAGACGGTCTCTCCATGATGCGGGGATTCGAACAGAGGGGCGTTGTAAAGAGGTGGGCCAAGAGCAGCGAGGTTACCACCGGGTTCCACACACCTATCATCACCGGACATTTCGTGGACATTGAGAAGCAGACATACAGAGAGCAGATGGAGGCCCACTATATGAGATCCCTGGGCAGTGAGTACACGCCGATTCAGCACGAGGAGGATCCTTATGGAGATTAAGATAGGGGGGTTCGGAGGCCAGGGGGTCGTAATGGCAGGTACGATACTCGGCAAAGCCGCGGCACTCTATGAGGAAAAGGAGGCCACCCTGAGCCGGATCTTCGGCCCCGAGGCACGGGGGGGTGCGTGCAGCGTTCAGCTCGTGGTCCAGGATGCGAGGATCAATTATCCCTTTGTCACCCGGCCCGATTTGCTTGTAGTCATGTCGCAGGCGGCGTACATTAAATATGGATCCGAGCTGGCCGGCAGCGGGACTCTCATCATCGAAGAGGACCTTGTCCAAGTTCCTCCGGAGGATCGTCCCAACAAATTCTACGGCATTCCCGCCACCCGCATCGCCGAGGAGATGGGACGCAAGATTGTCCTCAATATAGTGATGGTCGGATTCATCGCCTCGCTGGTCGATGTGATCAGCCCGGATTCGATCCGGGAGGCGATCATGGCCTCGGTCCCGAAGGGGACGGAGGGCAAGAACATCTTGGCCTTTGAAAGGGGCTATGATTACGGACGAGAGCTGTTGCAGAAGGGGGACGGGTGAAGCAGAGAGGCCCTGTGCGTCTGGAATAGAAATGACGGTAAGAATAGTAGCCGGCCTGCGGGCCGGTTTTTTGTTAGTGGCGTGATGGATGGTTAATGTCGCCAAGGGATCAGAGGTGATGGTTCATCGGGATAAGATCGATATACATGGTATGGAGATCTCCGATCTCGAGAGCTTGATGGGAGAGATCGGAGAGCCCGCCTTCACGGGCCGACAGGCCTTTCGATGGGCCCACAAGCTTCAGGCGTGCCGGTTCGATGAGATGACCAGTCTATCCAAAGAGCTGAGGTCCCGGATCTCCACGATCGTCGACCTTCCACCGGTAGAGATTGCCGTGCATCGCCTCTCTGTCGATGGGACCGAGAAGTTCCTCTTCAGACTCCAGGACGGTGAGTCCGTGGAGAGCGTGCTGATACCGGAGGAGAAGCGCCTGACGCTGTGCATCTCATCCCAGGTTGGGTGCCGACTTGGCTGCACCTTTTGCGCCACCGGGCGGGCCGGATTCGTGCGCAACCTCACGACGGCGGAGATCGTTCGGCAGGTCTACGGAGTGCATCGCTCACTCGCCCGGGAAAGACGGATCACCAATATCGTGCTCATGGGCATGGGGGAGCCGCTGCTCAATTTCGAGAACACCATGCGAGCCCTGCGCATCCTGTGCCGCGCGCAGGGGATGAACTTTTCGCCGCGGCGGATCACTCTTTCCACTGTGGGCATCATTCCCCAGATGGAGCGGTTGAAAGGGGACTTCTGGGTGAACCTGGCCGTCTCGCTCAACGCGGCCAGCAGCGAGGTCCGGGAGCGGCTCATGACTGTCGAGCGCTCTTATCCGATTGATGAGCTGCTCTGCGCGTGTCGCACACTCCCCATGCCGGGCCGCAGTCGGATCACATTCGAGTACGTCCTGATCCGGGGCGAAAACGATTCCCTGGATGAGGCCCGGGCCCTTGCTTGCAAACTGCGAGGCTTGAAGTGCAAGATCAATCTCATCCCGTTCAACCCGATCCCCGGCATTCCGTTCAGGGCTCCGGATTCTGATCAAGTCGAACGGTTCAGAATGGTCCTGATCGATGCTCACTACAACGCCCTGGTCCGGGAGAGCCGGGGTGCCGACATCGCTGCGGCATGCGGGCAGCTCAGGGGAGAGATCGAAGTGACCGGAAAATGACAAAGGAGGAAGAGAAAATGGAGCTAGTTCAAAAGGCCCTTTCCATTCCAGGGCTGCTGCGGAAGAAAGTCGGCTTCACGATTGATGAGACCATGACCGGCACGCACCATTTTGTGGGACGCGGATACCCCAAGGGGGATTTCCCCTTTCGCTTCACCCTCACGTGGGGAGGCGATGATCTGCTGGCCTTCATCAATCCGCTGTCGGGAGAGCGCTTCTGCACGGGGGAAGCGAGAGGTGCCGTTACGGTGGGGAGGTTCGTGGATGAGGCTGAGTGCAGGGGGACTATCGAAATCCGATACTTCACCGAGGCCAAGATTCGCTACGACTTCAAATTCAACAAAGGGCGCAAGGAGTACCACTATATAGGGGAGAAGATCGACATCCGCCCCTGGAACCTCCACCGCACCCACACGACCTGCTACGGCACCCTCTACGACGTCAAGAGCGGAAAAGAGATCTCCCGTTCGATCACCTATTTCAAGCTCAACACGGTAGTCCCGTTTCTGTTGAGCTTCCGGCTCGTGCAGAGTGGTTCGAGGGAGTGAGGGTGAACCTGAAAATGCAATAGGCGGCTACTGCATTTTTCGGATTCAACGCCGCTCGATAGGAGGTGGAAGGCTGTCGGGGCGCCGAACCGTGGTCTTTTACGGCAGGACCCTGTAGGGAGGTCTCTGGAGAGCCTTTAGCGTAGTGCTGGTGGTGGTGCTGCTGCTGGTGGTTGTCGTCGTATCCCCGGAGAGGGTCGTCGTGGTTCCTTCCTCGCCGTCTTCATCAAATAACTTTGTGTCGCCGCATCCGCCCACAATGATCATGGCGGCAGTAATCAGAATCATAATATAGCGAAAAGTAATTGACGGCAGTTCGTTTGTCGCCATAACGTCCTCCTTAATTTACATCAATATCACATAAATATCATATACAGTGGCACAGAGGAAGTGCTTGGGCTGTTTTCGATTTGGCAGGGCGGTATAGGATCAGCTCACCTCGGGTCGAGGGAGCAGACCGGCTCGCTCTACGATTTCGCCGACCTTCTTCTCCCACTCGATCGCCATGACGTGGACCCCGGCGACGCCCTCGATCTCCCGAAGTCTTAGGATCTGCTCGACGCAGAGCGTGATTCCTTCCGCCGCGACCTTCCCCTTTGGAGCTCCCTGGATGCGCTTGATCACCTCGTCCGGGACATCCATCCCCGGCACTTGGGAGGCCATGTACTTGGCCATACCGACGGATTTCATTGGTGTGAGCCCGGCCAGGATGTGGACCTTCTCGTGAAGGCCCGTATCCCTGACCATGGACATCCATTTTTCGAACTTCTCCATGTTGAATATGCACTGGGTCTGGACGAAGTCCACTCCCGCCTCGACCTTCTTGGCGAGTCGCAGGACCCTGAACTCGAAGGGTTCGGCAAAGGGATTCGCCGCAGCCCCGATGAACATGGGCACTTCTCCTTTGATCTCCTGCCCCCCGAGAAAGAGCCCTTCGTCGCGCATCTTCTTCACCATGGCGATGAGCTGGATCGAGTCGATGTCGTAGACGTTCTTTGCGTGCGGATGGTCTCCGAAGGTCTGGTGATCCCCTGAAAGACACAGCATGGTGTTCATACCCTGGGCCACGGCCCCGAGGATGTCGCTTTGCATGGCAATCCGGTTGCGGTCGCGGCAGACCATCTGGATTATCGATTCGAAGCCCATATCCTTGAGAATGGCCCCGGCGGCGATGCTCGACATCCTGACCACGGATGTCTGGTTGTCGGTGATGTTGACCGCATCCACGTAGCCCCGCAGGAGCTCTCCCTTTTGACGGACCGTTTCGGGGTCGGGGCCACGGGGGGGGCCGCACTCGGATGTAACGGCGAACTCTCCTGCGGCCAGTACCTTTTCCAATCGGCTCTGAGACTTCATTGCTGTCCTTCTTCCTTCACGCTGTTGGATTGTGCCGCTATCCTTCTTTATAATAGCGATCTTTGTACGGTTCCTGGATCAGGGTACGCTGGACCTGATTCTGCCAGTTCATGGGCGGCCGAATTTTTATGATGTTCTCCAGGCGGTCCTGCTCTTTCAGCCTTGAATAGATATCGTACCATGCGCAGGGAACGTCTTTGTCGACCTCACAATGATCGACCTGGGTCCCCCCGCAGGGACCGTTGAAAAGGCTTTTCGCACAACGTGTCACAGGACAGACGCCTCCGGTATAGCCCAAAACGCATTCGCCGCAGGCCCTGCATTTTTCCTCGTACCAGCCGAGGCCCCTGTCGATTCCGATGAACACCGTATTCACGGCTGGAAATACAGGCTTGTCGGCGAACCGCTCAGCCAGGTTCTGGACTCCTGCACCGCAGGCCATGGAAAGAAGACAATCATAGCCCTTGGCCATTTCTTCCAAGCCCTCTAGAAACTCCACGTTGCACTGGCGTTCGATCGTGTAGCCGTCGATCTGGGACGCGATTTTTTCCTCTTTGAAGGCCAGTCCGATCTCGGCGTTCAGTATATTGACTTCCTTCTGCCCCCCGGCCAGGCAAATGGATACGCACCCCCCGCACCCGACGGTCAGAATCCTCCCGTACGCCTTGATCGCATCCCTAATGTCTTCCAGCGGCTTTCTTTCTGCTTTTATCACCGGTGCTTCCTCCAGCTATTCGTTCTTTTTGATGTGGCACTCACCGCACATTCGGGGATCAGTTTTATTCTCTTTGTGGCAGAGAATGCACTGGCGGTGAAATGCTTTTTGGAGGTCGATCTTCGTTTGTCGATGATGGCATGTAGCGCATGCAATATCGGCATTTCCCTCGGTCAGCTCATCTTCATCGAGGACATTTTCTCCATTTTCGTATTTATGGTGGCAGTCCAGACATTCATAATTCATCATATGCTCTTCATGCGGGAAGAGCACAGGTGGGCGCTGTTTTTTCTTGAAGGCTGCAGGATGATCCAGAATAAGATTCTCCGGCTGCGCATAGAGGCTCGAAGCGATAAGGGAGAAAATGAAAAACGCAACGAAAAATAAGAAATATGCTTTTTTCTCCAATGACGACATTCCTATTCCCTCATAAAAAATTATTGTTTTCGGACCGCCTCACGTGAAAAGGAGGGCAGGGAGTCTCCCGGCTCTTCATCATATGGAGGATAGATACCCTGAGAACGGCAGATACTCCGCGCAAAGGCAATCATATTCGGAATATTGATTCCAAAAGGGCAGTAGCAGCGCATACAGAGGACACATTTCTTCCATACGATATCTCTCATTTCTTCCAGAGAGCTCCGGCTCACCTTCCCCCTTTTTCGATATAAAATGCCAATGGAATTAATGAATTTGTGGGAAGGCATGTATTGAGGATTCTTATCATGAGACATATACATAAAACAGCTTTCCGCACAGAGGCTGCAATGAGCGCACACCGTAAGGGAGAGCCGCATCTTCTTTTTTTGTTTTTTCAAGAGATTTCTGATCTCTTTTGTTTCGATGGTATTGTTGGTGCCGATTGCCTGCTCAGACATCCCCTACTCCTACATAGATTCCATACTCCTTCAGCGATCCCACTACTCCAAACCAGGGCTCCTGTTCATCCCTACCAGGTTCTATTTCCCGGGCCCAGGCTGTATTCACCTTCGATGAATAGACGATTTAGAAAGAAAAAGACCATATGTACCAGCTTCGTGAAAGGTATGGCTATCAGCATCAGCTCCGCTGAAAGGATGTGTATGACAATGACACTTTTATAGTCGTAGATCTGATGGTAGGCAAGAAAACCCGTGATAAAGGGAGTCGAGGCGAGGACCAAAATGAAATAGTCATAAAAGGAAGTAATGGATCGGACCCGTGCGATGAAGAGCCGGCGCACGAGGAAGACGAGGACACAGGCGAGAAGCATGATAGTAAGAATATCGGAGGTCTTTTCGGAAAATGAGAAGAACGATATCCCCAGTGCCTGCTGGAGAAGAATATTATGAGCCAGGAGAAAGATCGGAATGGTAAAAAGCAAAAGATGAAAGAGCAAGCTCACAGAGGCCAGAAAGGGGCCAAACCCGAGGATGGATGTCGCCTTCAGCAGAGCGAATTTCTGCTGGAACGTCTTCAATGAAGCTCGATCACTCTCATCTTGCTTGGGCCGGGGGGGCAAGTTTGGCCCATCGATATCTCTTTTTTCACTCAGCACAAAGAATCGTAGTATTTGGAGCAGCGAGCCCAGGAGAAACGTGGCAAAGGAAATCCACACCAAAGGCCCGGAAATAAAATCGTACATGAGGTCTCCAATTTAGAGGATTGAGATTCCCAGATGAAGTCCCTCTTCGATGGCGGTTTTGAATCGATCAAGGAATTGACAGATGTATCAGAAATATAGAGCTCGAGTCAAATCATAATGCATATTGTATGCAATTTTGGAGATTCAATGCCATCTTGATCTAGTCCAAATGTGGCGGTCTTGAAAAAAATTAATATAGAAAAATCAACAAGTTGCGAAATTATTCTTGACATGCATGACGCGATGCGTTATCGTTTTCCGTGGAGGTGATGACAATGGATTGGTACTTGATGAATTTGTTGACCCTCGCACTTTTCATTGGATCGATGGGATTCGTCGTTTTTATCGTGAAGACGGTAGATCGGATTGGCGCCTGGATCGTCTCTCAGAAGGCGAGGGAAGGCTAGCGACTGGGAGTTGGAGGTCTTTTGTGGACTAAGTGCGCCGAATCTCCCGTCCCGGCCCCTGTCCAATCTGCAAAATCGAATGCCTGACGTAATTTTTGCGAGTATTTTCCAAGTATCTTACCCGGATATCAACTTAGAGGCTTGACCGGCTTTGACAAGGATGATAGGTAGGTGGATGACTTAAATTGCCGATTCCATAGGAAAATACAGGAGGTGTAAGCCATGGGGGAAAAAGTTGTCGGCGTGATCGGGGGAAGCGGCCTTTATGAACTCGAGGGCCTTGCAGAGATCAGTAAGGTCGAGGTCGAAACTCCGTTCGGCAGGCCGTCCGATGCCTATATCACAGGACAGCTGGGCGATGTGAAGATGGTCTTCCTGCCGCGTCACGGGAAAGGACACCACGTCTCGCCTTCCGATATCAATTACAGGGCCAACATCTTTGGCATGAAAAAGCTTGGAGTGGAGCTCATCATCTCTGTGAGCGCGGTTGGAAGTATGCGAGAAGATCTCCACCCGGGAGAAATCGTCGTGGTCGATCAATTCTTCGACCATACGAAAACCCGACCCAAGAGCTTCTTTGGAGAGGGCCTGGTCTGCCATGTCCACTTCGCGGATCCGATATGTCAAGATTTGGCCGACGGGCTCTATAGCGCCAGCCAGGCTGTCGGCGCCAAGGCGCACAAAGGAGGGACTTATCTGGTAATGGAAGGGCCCCAGTTCTCCACCCGGGCCGAGTCTCGGATATACAGGCAATGGGGAGTGGATGTGATCGGGATGACGAACCTCCCGGAGGCAAAACTCGCAAGGGAGGCCGAGATATGCTACGCCACGCTGGCGTTGGTCACGGACTATGATTGCTGGCATGAAAGTGAGGAGGACGTTTCAATAGAAGGGGTGCTGACCGTGTTGAAAAATAACGTCGCCTCAGCCAAGCAAATCATCCGGAAGGCCGTTGAAGAGCTCCCTGAACAACGTTCCTGTACATGCGGCAGCGCACTCCGTGACGCGATACTCAGCGATAAATCCCTGGTCCCTAAAGAAGTAGTAGATGAATTGTCGGTGCTGGTCGGGAGATATTTCTGATGGTTGAGGACGGTATAGAATGAGTGTTCTGGTGGTAGGATCGGTAGCTCTGGATTCCGTGAGGACACCCTTCGGTACTGCGGAAAGGGTGCTCGGGGGATCGGCGACGTATTTTTCAGTGGCGGCAAGCTTCTTCACCGAGGTGGATCTTGTGGCCGTCGTAGGTGACGATTTTTCCGAGGATCATATCCGGTTCCTCGAGAGCCGCGGAATCGATCTGGCCGGGCTTCAGCGAGTCCCGGGGGAGACCTTTTTTTGGGAGGGCGTGTATTCCCAGGATCTGAACCAGAGAGAGACGCTGGAGACGAAGCTGAATGTCTTCGAAGAATTTCGACCGCGGATCCCGGCCTCTTACAGACAGGACGAATATATTTTCCTGGGGAACATCGATCCGGAGCTTCAAATAGAGGTTCTCGACCAGGTGGAGAGTCCGAGGTTCGTGGCCTGCGATACGATGAACTACTGGATCGAGGGAAAACCTGAAGCGCTCCGAAGAGTCCTCGAGCGCGTGGATATCCTGCTGATCAATGACAGCGAGGTCCGAGAGCTATCGGGGGAGACGAATCTGTTGAAGGGAGCTCGAAGGATCATCGAAATGGGTCCTTCGATCCTCGTAGTGAAGCGAGGAGAGTACGGGGCGCTGATGTTTTCGGAAAAAAGCACCTTCTGGGCGCCCGCCTATTTATTGGACGAGGTCTTTGATCCCACGGGTGCCGGAGACAGTTTTGCCGGAGGTTTTTTGGGGTACCTCAGTAAATCCGGCTCTCTGGACGATGAAGATCTAAAACGCGCGATCATCTTCGGAAGCGCAATCGCTTCATTTATCGTGGAAGACTTCAGTCTGAATCGTCTGCGGACCTTGAGCTATCAGGCGATCGAGGATCGATTCATGGAATTCAGGCGCCTGACCCATTTTTCCGTGTGAGCAAATCAGACAAGAACTAAACCTCCCGGCTGGCGGGCACGAAAGCTATGGAGACCTTCGGAGAATATCTGAAGCGCGAGCGGGAAAGTCGCAATATTTCGCTCGATGAAATCGCCCAGGCCACAAAAATCACCCGTCGCTATCTTAATGCGCTCGAACAGGATCAGTTCGATCTGCTCCCGGCGATCACTTTTACAAAGGGATTCATCCGGGCTTATGCGAGACATATTGGCCTGGACGCCGAGGATGTGATCCTCCGCTATCAGGATATTTATGAGAATCAGATCCTGTCTGATCAGCAGGGATGGAGACACGGCGCCAGCCGGAGATGGTTATTCTTTAAGATTATCTTAGGAGTCCTGCTTGCCCTGGTGCTGCTCTCGGGAATCATGATTTGGCGTTCGATCCAAAGGGAAGAGAACCGTCCTGTGAAGCCGCGCACGCTGGAGATCATCGAGGAAGAAGCAGCCCAGATGCGACAACTGCGCGAAGAGTTAGGGCTGGTCAGTCCAAAGAAGTCTGTGTCTCCGGCGGAGAATCGCGTCGACCAGGAAGGTGAAGAGCAGCCGGATGACCGGATCCCGACCCCATCAGCCGTAGAGTCCGGCGTAAAAAATGAATCCGGGGGGGACGTATTCCCCGAGGACCAGGTGGAGATCAGATTACAAGCAGAGGCCCTCGAGCTGACATGGATAGAAGTGAGAGTTGATGATAATACCCCTGGCGATGTCCTGTTAAAAAAAGGTGAAATGGTTCGGTGGACAGGCAAAGAATCCATTGCCCTGGTTATCGGCAATGCAGGGGGAGTGAACCTCTCACTCAATGATGAGCCTGTCGGTCCACTCGGCCCTTCCGGGAAGGTTGTTCGCAAGGTCTTTACGCGGGAAACCATTGCCTCCGGTCTAGATAATATTGATTGAGCCCAGCCAATGATCCATACGTCAGAAAAAGAGCATTCCCGCGAGGGCCGCATGCTCCGCGAACCGCCTCTGATACTCATTGAGACCATCCAGAAGCTGATTCGCCGTGACGCCACCCCCAATCTCATCAAGGTCATAGAAAAGACCCATCCGGCCGACATTGCAATCATGCTCAGGCGCCTGAGCGAACGAGAAGGGCGGATCATTTTCGGTTTGCTCGACGAGCCGGCACTGGCCGCCGAGACACTCAGCGAACTGAACCCGGAGAATCGTTTCAAGCTGCTAGAGGGGATGGCTGTCCAGCGGATCGTCGAGATTCTGAGGGCCATGAGTCCGGACGACATGGCCGACACCATCGGTGCGCTGCCCGAGGAAATGGCCGAACAGATCCTGGAGATCTTTCGAGAGGATGAGTCCGAACAGGTAGAGGAGCTGCTTCAATACGGGGAGGATACGGCCGGCGGGATCATGACCCCCGACTTTTTCGCCCTCCCGGATGACACCCGCGTTGATGCGGCCGTTTTGGCGCTCCAGCAGGAGACAAAGGCCGAAATGGTCTTTTATCTATATGTCATTGACGAGAGGAACCACCTTGTTGGAGTCCTTTCGCTGCGCCAGCTTCTCACAAATGCGCCCGACCGTCTCTTGCGGGACATCATGATGGACGACGTGCTGAGCGTTTACACGGGCATGGACCAGGAAGAGGTCGC
The DNA here is from genome assembly GCA_964522545.1 of uncultured Thermodesulfobacteriota bacterium. Lineage (GTDB taxonomy): Bacteria > Desulfobacterota > DSWW01 > CAZFWM01 > CAZFWM01 > CAZFWM01. Next base: position 13,411 of record CAZFWM010000007.1, on the reverse strand, counting down.
CCGTTTGGTTGCAAAGTACAACATCCTGGCCGTGCCGGTCGTCGACGATGAAAACAAGATCCTTGGAATCGTTACGGTTGACGACGTGATAGACGTGTTCCGCGAAGAGGCGACAGAGGACATCCTCAAGCTGGCCGGGACCTCTGAGGAAGAGATCCTGAGCGGCTCATTTCTGAAGAGTGCGCGCACTCGCTTCCCGTGGCTCTTCGCAAGCTGGGTGGGCGGTCTTTTTGCGATTGGGATCATAGGGCACTTCGAGGAAGAGCTCAAACGAGTAGTCTCTCTGGCCGCCTTCATCCCGATCATCATGGGAATGGGAGGAAATGTCGGAAATCAGTCCACCGTGATCATGGTGCGCGGCATGGCCACAGGACGGATCGACCTGAGGAACGTAGGTCGGCACATAATGAAAGAAATGTCGGTCGGAATACTGTTGGGGATCTTTTTTGGAGTGCTCCTCTCGTTGGTGGTCGAGTTAAAGTTCGACATTCCGAATCTTTCCTATGTTGTCGGATGCGCTATCTCCACGAACATGATCATGGCGGCATTTCTTGGTACCTCTCTCCCGGTCCTTTTCAAGCGGATGAAGATCGACCCGGCAGTTGCCACCGGCCCGTTCGTGACAACCAGTATCGATATTATCGGCATATTCATTCTTTTTATCTGGGCCATACTGTTCAACCTCCTCTGATGGTTCCTCCTTCGGCCTCGGGGTTGCCGGACTCGCGGAAGTGCCGGTACACAGCCCGAACAATACAATAGGTATCCAACTATGCCTCCGTTCCAGACTTCGGCGATTGTTCTGAGGGCCATGGATTATGGTGAGGCCGACCGGATCGTTACTTTCTTTACCCTGGATTTAGGCAAAATCCGGGGAATCGCTAAGCACGCCAGGAGAAGTCAGAAGCGCTTCGGAGGAGGGTGCCTCGCGCCGTTCTCTTATATTCGGCTCAACGGCTTTGAGAATGCGCGCTCCGGGCTGTTTCGAATAGAACAGTGCAGTTTGATAAAGCCCTTCGGCCGGATCCGCGAGGATCTGGATAAAGTTGTTTTCGCCAGCTATATTGTTGAGCTCGTGGGGGAGCTGACGGGGGAGGGCGAAGCGAACAAGGATCTCTTCGACCTTACGATTGCGGTACTCAATTTGCTCGAGAAAGGCAGAGCAGAAGAAAGAACTCTGCGCATCTTCGAGTCGCGTCTGCTCAGATCGATAGGGCTGGCGCCAATGCTTACTTCCTGCACCGTATGCCAGAGGCCGCTCCGAAAAGAGGGGGGATGCTGGTTCTCGATCACCCGGAGCGGAGTGGTCTGTGAACGATGTACTGACAATGTCAATGCGCTGAGGCCGATTTCTATAGAGTCGGTCCGCCGGATATATCATATGATGCACGGACCTCTAGAGTCGGCACTGGGCCTCCCCTTGCCTCGTGTTTCCCTCGAGGAGAGTAAAGAAGTTTTGCCGTTGCTTATCCGGTATCACCTGGGAAAGGATCTTCTCACGCGTCGATTCGTCGAGAAGCTTCGCTCATCCGGTGGTAGCCGGGCGGAGCGTCATCGTGCCATAACTCCCGCCCTGCGGTCCGGGCCGGGGGAACACAAATCAGAATAAGAGGGTGCTGTAATGACCTTTCAGGAACTCTGTCTTGCCTTACAAGCCTATTGGGCGGGAAAGGGCTGCATCATCCAGCAGCCCTATGATATCGAGGTCGGAGCCGGGACGTTCAATCCGGCGACCTTTCTCCGTGTTCTTGGCCCCGAGCCGTGGAAGGTGGCCTATCTCGAACCTTCCCGACGGCCCACTGATGGCCGGTACGGTGAGAATCCCAACCGCCTGCAGCATTACTATCAGTACCAGGTGATCCTCAAGCCATCGCCCCTGGAGATTCAGGACCTTTACCTCGAGAGCCTGAGATCCTTTGGAATCGATCCCAAAGCACATGATATTCGTTTTGTCGAGGATGATTGGGAATCTCCCACTCTGGGCGCCTGGGGATTGGGGTGGGAGGTCTGGCTGGACGGAATGGAGATCACCCAGTTCACCTATTTCCAGCAGGTGGGCGGTATCGACCTGCGTCCCGTGCCGGTGGAGATAACCTACGGGATTGAACGCATCGCCATGTACCTCCAGGGAAAAGACAACGTGTACGATCTGGTCTGGACGGGGGATATCACATACGGAGATATTCACCACAAGGGTGAAGTGGAATTCTCCTCCTACAATTTTGACGAGGCTCATGTCCCTATGCTGTTTAAGCTGTTCAGGATGTATGAGGAAGAATCCGAGCGGCTGATCGAGAGCGGCCTAGTGCTCCCTGCCTATGACTATTGTTTGAAGTGCTCTCACGCTTTTAACCTCCTTGACGCCCGGGGGGCGATCAGCGTGAATGAGCGCGCCGGATACATCGGGCGCGTTCGGGCGCTGGCGCACCGTATTGCCGATGCCTACCTGATGCAGCGTGAAACGATGGGATTCCCGCTCGCTAATCAGGGCCTGAAGCCCGGCGTCGAGGAATTGTCCACCCCTGAGGTTTCCGGTTGAGTCGGAGGAGTTGATGCCTAGAGAGTTGCTTTTCGAGATCGGTACGGAAGAGATTCCCGCCCTCTATGTCCGCCATGCGATTACCGAAGTGAAACGTATCGCTGTGGAACGCTTTGCCCATGCCCGCCTCGACCACGGTTCGATCTCGGCCTGGGGAACCCCGCGTCGGCTGGGTCTTTGTATCGACGATGTCGCAGAAAAACAGCAGGATCGAGTTACTCAAATTCCGGGGCCGCCTCTCAAGGTCTCCTATGACGATCAAGGAAATCCAACAAAGGCGGCTACGGCCTTTGCGAAGAAACAAGGTGTGGATGTGGAGTCTCTTGAAGTGATCTCCCGGGAAAAGGGTGACTATCTTTGCGTCCGCCGGGTCGAGGAGGGCGAGGGCGCAAAATCATTGCTGCCCGAGCTGTTGCATGGCATCGTGATGAATATTCCATTCCAGAAGTCCATGCGGTGGGGAGAGGGTGAAGTACGCTTTGCTCGGCCGATTCACTGGATACTGGCGCTCTTCGGCTCTGAGGTCGTCGATTTTGAGATCGGAGGTATACGGAGCGGTGATTGTACTTTCGGCCATCGTTTCGTCACCCAGGATCCATTGCGCGTCGACGACTATGCGAGCTACCTGGAGCGACTCCGAGACACCTCCGTCATCGTGGACCCGGATGAGCGGAGGCGCATCATACTGGATGGGGTTGAAAGAGCTGCGAATTCAGTGGGCGGCAGAGGCAAGGCGGACGATGCCCTCCTGGATGAGGTCACCTTCCTCACCGAATGCCCCATAGTTCTTCTCGGCAGATTTGACGAGGAGTACCTAGCTCTCCCGCCAGAGGTTCTGGTTGCGGCGATGCGTGAACACCAGCGGTATTTCTCGCTGGAGGAACCGGAGTCGCCGGGCCGTCTCATGGCCTATTTTATCGTGGTAAGCAACTCACCTTCTGCGGATCCGGAGGTCGTGGTGCGCGGCAATGAGCGGGTCTTGAGGGCCCGTTTGGCAGACGCACGCTTTTTCTTCGATGGGGACCGGTCCGTGCCCCTGGCCGAGCGAGTGGAAGAGCTCAAGGGGGTCGTTTTTCAACAGCGCCTCGGAACCTCTTACGATAAGGTCGTGCGCTTCAGACAGATAGCAGAGTGGTTGGCCGATCGCTTCGCCGCGGAGTCCAAGACGCAAATCAGCCGTACGGCTTTCTTGTGCAAGGCCGACCTTGTTACGGAGATGGTCGGAGAGTTTCCGAGCCTCCAGGGAGTGATCGGGAGGATTTATGCGAGGCTGGACGGGGAGCCGGAAGAAGTGGCCGAGGCGATATTCTCTCATTACCTCCCCCTCGGCGGAGGCGGAGATCTTGCCGACGACCATGTGGGGGCGATCGTAGGGATTGCGGATAAGATCGACACACTGGTCGGGTACTTTGCCATCGGAGAGATTCCGACCGGAACGGCCGATCCCTATGCGCTAAGGCGTCGTGCCCTGGGCATCATCCGTACAATCCTCCACAAGAGCTATCGGGTATCCATGCGGGAATTGATCGAAAAGGCGATGGACGTCTTAGAGGGGGGCATTGAGGTCGATCGAAAAGAGGTCGGGGCAAAGGTAAAGGAATTTATTCGGCTTCGCCTCCAGAACCTTCTTCTCTCAGATGGATATGCATATGACACAATCGATGCTGTCCTGACCGTTCAGGATGATGATATCGTCGACGCAGTGGAACGGGTCGGGGTTCTTGCAAAAGTCAGAGAGCTCCCCGGATTCCGAGATACGGCCATTGCGTGTAAAAGGGTGGGGAACATCATTGGTGAGCATCCGGGGGGGGCGATCACGCCCGACCTCCTTGAGGGTGGAGCTGAGATGAGCCTCCATCAGGCATATATCAATATCAAGGACGAATTCGAGGAGGTGGCTGGCGATAGACTCTATGCCGAGGCATTCGACGTGCTGTCTCGTCTTAGACCCCACATTAATCTGTACTTTGACGAGGTCATGGTCATGGTGGATGACGAATCGGTCCGCCGAAACCGGATCGCCCTGTTGAGGGAGGTCTTTGGGCTTTTTTCACGGATAGCGGATTTTTCCAAAATGGTCATAGAATGAAACTCCAATTGAATACAATGATCAAGGGGATTTTTTAACCGTAAGTGTACTATTTCTACCGGTTTGGTTGGGACAATTAACGCAGAGGAGGAGCTGTAATGAGTAAAAAATATGTATATTTTTTTGGACAGGGAAGTGCGGACGGGGGAGCCCACTTGAAGAACACGTTGGGTGGGAAGGGAGCCAACCTCGCAGAGATGACGAACCTCGGTATTCCGGTTCCGGCAGGCTTCACGCTCACTACCGATGTCTGCACTCACTTCTATAAAAATGACCACCAATATCCCAAGGAGCTCGAGAGACAGGTCGCGAGGGCATTGAAACAGGTCGAGAAGGCCATGGGTGCCAAGTTCGGCGATCCCAAAAAGCCGCTTCTGCTTTCCGTTCGATCCGGTGCGCGTGTTTCCATGCCGGGCATGATGGACACGGTCCTGAACCTCGGCTTGAACGAGCAGACCATACAGGGACTGATCGAGGAGACGAACAACCCGCGATTCGCCTATGATTCCTATCGACGATTCATCCAGATGTATGGTGATGTCGTCCTCGAGCTCAAACCGGAATCCAAGGATGATGTCGATCCGTTCGAGGAGATCATCGAAAAAAAGAAAAAAGAGAAAAAAGTCGAGCTGGATCTCGACCTGGACGTGGAAGATCTTAAGGACCTCATAGACAGGTTCAAGGCCGCGGTCTTGAAGCGAACGAAGCAGAAGTTTCCTGATGATCCCATGGAACAGCTCTGGGGCGCGATCGGCGCCGTCTTCGGATCCTGGGACAACGAACGGGCCATAGCCTACCGCGAGCTCAATGGCATCCCGGGAGAGTGGGGGACCGCGGTGAATGTTCAGGCCATGGTCTTTGGGAACATGGGAGAATCGAGCGGCACAGGCGTCTGCTTCACAAGGGACCCTGCCTCCGGGGAGGATCGACTCTACGGCGAGTACCTGATGAACGCCCAGGGCGAAGACGTGGTCGCCGGCATCCGGACCCCGCTCCCTGTCGACAACATGGCAGAGGAAAATAACAAGATCTACAAACAGCTGGTTCGGTACAACAAGAAGCTGGAAAAGCATTATAAAGATATGCAGGACACAGAATTCACCATCCAGAAGGGCAAGCTCTGGATGCTCCAGACCCGCGCCGGAAAGCGTACCGGCTTCGCGGCGATTCGCATAGCGGTGGATATGGTCGGTCAACGCCTGATTTCCAAAGAGGAGGCGATTCGCCGCATCGAGCCGGAGCAGCTCAATCAATTCCTCAGGCCGATATTTCAGGAAAAAGAAAAGAAGCAGGCGGTAAAGTCCGGACGGCTCCTTGCAAAAGGGCTCAATGCGGGACCCGGTGCGGCTTGCGGTAAGATCGTCTTCAATGCAGAGGACGCTCAGGCGTGGGCCGAACGAGGCGAAAAGGTCGTCCTGGTCCGGATAGAGACTTCGCCGGAGGATATCCGGGGCATGGATGCAGCTGAGGGAATACTCACCGCCCGAGGGGGCATGACCTCACACGCCGCGCTCGTTGCCCGCCAGATGGGCAAGGTCTGCGTTGCAGGATGTGGGGCCCTCGACATCGATTATAAGAAGCGCCGGATCCAGGTGAACGGAACGGTCTTGAAAGAGGGGGATTATATTTCGCTCGACGGCACGATGGGGGAGGTGTTCGGGGGAGAGATAAAGACGATTCCCTCGGAGGTCATTCAGGTCCTGATCAGCAAGAAATTGAAGCCGGAAAAATCGACTCTATACCAGCAATACTCGAAGCTGATGCAGTGGGCCGACAAGATCAGGAATCTCGGAATACGGACGAATTCCGATCAGCCGGATCAGGCCGCCCAGGCGATCGCCTTCGGTGCTGAAGGGATCGGCCTTTGTCGGACCGAGCACATGTTCTTCGGCGAGGGGAAGATCGATGCCGTGAGGCAGATGATCCTGTCAGACGATGAAAAAGGGAGAAAAAAGGCACTGAGGAAGCTCCTCCCCTACCAAAAAAAGGATTTTAAAGGGATTTTCAAGGCAATGAACGGCCTGCCGGTCACGATCAGAACCCTGGACCCTCCGCTTCACGAATTCCTGCCCCATGACAAAAAGGAGATTCAGAGTCTTGCGAAACAGATGAATGTGTCTCCTGCGGAGTTGATGAAAAAGATTGAGACGTTGAAAGAGGCTAATCCAATGCTGGGGCACCGCGGTTGTCGGCTCGGCATATCCTATCCTGAGATAACCGAGATGCAGGCACGTGCCATATTCGAGGCAGCCTGTGAGCTGACCAAGAAGAATATCAAGGTCTTTCCAGAAGTCATGATTCCTCTCGTGGGGCACGTGAAGGAGCTCGTCCTACAGAAGAAAGTCGTAACAGAGACGGCCGAGGAGGTATTCAAGAAACGTGGCATACGAGTTGACTATAAGGTTGGAACCATGATCGAGCTCCCTCGCGCCGCGGTGACGGCAGACGAAATCGCGAAAGAGGCGGAGTTCTTCTCCTTTGGGACAAACGACCTGACACAGACTGTCTTCGGTCTAAGCCGTGACGACGCGGGCCGGTTCCTGCCGGATTATGTTGACAAAGGAATTCTAGAGAAAGATCCGTTCATTGCAATTGATCAGAGAGGGGTGGGTGAGATGGTACGACTCGCTGTTGAAAAGGGAAGGGCGGCGAGAGCTGGGTTGAAGATCGGAATATGCGGTGAGCATGGTGGTGAGCCGAGCTCGGTAGACTTTTTCCACAGGATCGGCCTTGACTACGTCAGTTGCTCGCCATTTCGTGTGCCGATTGCTCGACTCGCCGCGGCACAGGCTGCACTGAAGACAGGGAAGAAGAAATAGGTTGTGTCCCGTTTCGCCGTTGTCGATATCGGAACCGTCTCGGTTCTTTTACTGGTGGGTGAAGTGGGGCCAGGAGAATCGTTCTCCGTGGTGGAGGATCGGGCAGCGATCACAAGACTGGGACAGGGCATTGGGGAGAGTGGCAGGCTTTCGCCGGCGGCCGTGTCGCGAACGGTCGCCCAGATTGATCGATATGCTCAGCTATGGAAAAAGCTCGGTGTCGTTGAGGTAGTGGCAATAGGGACAGAGGCGTTGCGGAGGGCGAAAAATGCAGAGCTTTTTCTCAGAATTGCACGTGAGACTATCGGTGCAGATATATCGATCATCACGGGTGAGGAAGAAGCCCGCTACACGATGCTATCTATTGTTCAGGACCGGGCTCTTTGCTTTGCTGCTGAAACACTCCTTGCTGTGGACATCGGAGGTGGAAGTACTGAACTGATTCTAAGACGCCGGGGTGGGGCGCTCCAATTCATGAGCTGTTCCTTTGGGGCGTCCACCCTGGAAGAGAAATTCATCCAAAGCGATCCGGTTCGAGAAAATGATCTCGATGGGCTTTCAACTTTTCTCAAGGGAGAAATGGACAAGCTCCCGGATTTTGACCAATCCACTCAAATGGTGGGTGTAGGCGGAACAGTGACGACCCTGGCCGCCATGACAAAGAAAATGGAACGATTTCAGGAAGAGGCCATTCATGGCATCAGTCTCTCCGTGGATGAGCTGGACAGACAGGTAAGTCTGTTGAAGTCAATGACAATCGATGAGCGAAGCCGCCTCCCTGGTCTCCCGCCTGCTCGGGCTGGTATAATCCTTCCTGGGGCCATCATCATTCTCTCGCTCTTGGCTCGGTACCGACAAGACTCGCTGTTGGTTAGTACGAGAGGGGTTCGGTATGGAGTGTTCTTCGATAAGTTTTTCAGAGCGAGTCATAAAAAAAATTAGTCCCCCCCCGAATTAATCCTAAAAAATACGGTCGCCACCTGCTGCGGCATTGGAAGTCATATATTTTAGACTTTTTTGCTTTACAAAACATACAACTTCTGGTATGAATAGAGAGTATTCAATGGAAAATGTTGAAGTCTCTCTTGATCGGCAAAGAAAACTGAATTAATGGATGAACAATGAAGATCAAAAGTATTGAAGTACAGGGATTTAAATCCTTCTACAACAGGGCGACCTTAGACTTTCCAGAGGGAATCACCGCAGTGGTAGGCCCCAATGGATGCGGGAAGAGCAATGTTGTGGACGCAATTCGCTGGGTCATGGGCGAGCAGCGACCAAAGCAGCTTCGCGGCAAGGCGATGGAGGACATCATTTTCAAGGGGGCAAACGCCCACAAGCCGCTGGGTATGGCGGAGGTGTCTCTGATCTTCTCCAATGATGATGGCCGCGGTCCGGCCAAGTACTCAGATTTCAACGAGATATCAGTGAGCCGCCGGCTTTTCCGATCCGGTGAAAGTGAATTCTCCATAAACCGAATTCCCTGCCGTCTACGCGATATTATGGAGCTGTTCATGGACACGGGGGCAGGTGTCAGGGCGTATTCGATCATCGAACAGGGCCGAATCGAGGCTTTGTTGAACCTCAGTCCGGCAGACCGGAGGGAGTTACTCGAAGAGGCCGCCGGCATAGCCAAGTACAAGGCCCGGAAGAAGATGGCCATCCGTAAAATGGAATCGACCCAGATGAACCTTCTCAGAGTCAGGGATATCATCGGCGAGGTTCGGCGACAGATCAACTCCCTCAAGCGTCAGGCAAAGCGTGCTGAACGATTTAAAGCCTATCAAGAGGAGATTCGATCCCTCGATCTCGGCCTTTCCTCTCTGCGTCTAAAATCTCTGATTTCGAGCCAAAGCGAAATCCGGGAGAAGATAAAGCAGCTCCGGGACTCAGAGATGGAGTGTCAGGTTTCAATGAACCAGACTGAAAACGAGACCGAAGAGGTTCGTCTCCTGATAGTGGACAGTGAGAAGCATCTTCAGCAATATAAAGATGCGTTATACGAATCCGGCAAGCGGACTATGCTACTGGAGGGGAAGATTGCCCTTCTCAGAGAAGAATCAGAGGAATTGGAGCGACGAAATGAGAGGTCGCGTCAAGAAGTAGAGAAGCACGAGGAACGGCTTGGTGAACTGGAGAGTGAGCGTAAAGGCCTGATTGAAAAAGAGGCCGGCCTCAGGGAGATCATTGAATGTACAGTTCACCAACTGGATGAGGCGGAGGTGCAATGGAGAAAAATTCGGACAGAACATAGAGAATTGTCTGCTCAACTTGAAAGCGAGAAGAGAAGTCTGGCTGAAATTGACTCGAATATCAACAGGACACGTAGCCAAATCGAGCACATTACCATTAGAGAAGGAGAACTTGCGGAGAGAAGAAATGTTCTGGGGAAGGAGATAGACAGAATCCGTGCGGAAAGTGACGAGAGACGCCGTCAGATCGAAACAAAAGAAAAGGAAGTTCTTGCGCTTGATGAGGACAGAAAGAAATCGGAGGAGAGACTGGCCGGAGAAAAAGAATTGTTCGAGAAGGCCCGGGAGGGAGTTAAGTGCAAGGAGGCTGAGCTCCAGGATCTAAAGGAATCTCTCAATACAGGAATCACACGCTTGGAGTCCCTCCGGGAAATCCATGATAATTATGAAGGATACCAGAGGGGCGTACGTTCCATTATGCGTCGTATGCAAGAGAATCAGTGGAATCGAAATGGAATTCATGGAGTTTTTGCAGACATCTTGGAAGTTGATCCTGAATATGAGACCGCTGTTGAAGCATCCTTGGGAGAAAAGATTCAGTACATCCTAGTAAAAGGCGTCAGTGAGGGTATCGAGGCTATCGATTTTCTGAAGAGCGGCTCAGGCGGGCGAGGTAGTTTTCTTCCTATGGCTGAATATGTATCGAGTGATGATATTGGCTCTGAAGGCCCACTAAGCATAAATTCCTCCGGAGGTCCGATTCTGAAGCATGTCCGTATCCAGAAGGAGTATTATGGTGTTGTTCGAGCATTGCTCGAAAATGTGTACATCGTGTCTGACTTGAAAGAGGGTTTGGCTCAGTGGAAGCTGAATGGAAATGATATGACCTTTGTAACGGCCGAAGGTGAATTGATCGACCGGACCGGTGTAGTGACGGGTGGCAGCAGGGATACAAGCGGACCAGGGGTTCTAAAGAGAAACCGGGAAATCCGGGAGCTGGAAGAACAAAATGCGGCAATCGAAGCCAGCCATGGCCGATCTCGAGCGGAATTGAACAGTGCTATTTTGCATGCGGAGTCCGTTGAAGAATCTGTGAATGAACTAGAGTCCACGTTGCACCATAATCAGATTAGAAAGATAGAAGCAGAGAAGGACTTGGCAGAGCTCAGGACGACTTTGGACCGCCTCGTGGAACAAATAGAAGCAATGGAATTTGAGCGTGAACAGCTTGTCGAAGATTGCAGTGCCATTGTTATGGCGAAAAATGCTTCACGCAAAGAACATCAAAAGCTCATTCGGCAGCGTATGGAGAAGGAACATCTTCTCTGGAGGCTTGAACGATGTATTGACGAGTTTTACAGCAAGAACGAAGTCCTTGAGAGCGAAGTCCTTGAATTAAAGCTCAATTTAACATCATCCAGAGAGAAATTAAATAATTTGATAGAGGAAAAGAATAGGATCGGACAAGCCGAGGCCCAAACAGCTCAGTTCATTTCCGATAGAAACCGAGAAATCATGGAAGGAGAGGAACGCACTCGTAATCTTCATGAGACGGTCATGAAATCGAAGCAGGAGATATCTGAGCGTTACAATGAAAAGGAAGACATAGAGCGCAAATACGAAGGCCTTCGGGATTCGATCAGTAATATGAAAGAGAATTTGTCGAGCTTGGAGGGCAATCTTCGAGAATTAAATCGAAAAGTCGAGGAAATGCGGGATGTTATCAGAGAGCATGATCTAAAGAACTCTCAGGTCGATCTAGAATTGGATCAAATTAAAAATCACACACTTGAGCATTTTGGGATAGATATTGTCGGCCATGCCGGATCTTTTGATGCTGACGATTTCGACGAGACGCAGGCACGCTCACGCCTGATGGAGGTTAGAGAACGGAAGGGGCGTCTTGGTGAAGTCAATCTCATGGCGATTGAAGAATTTGAACAGTTGAATCAACGGTACGAATTTTTAACCGCCCAGGAGAAGGACTTGACCAGATCACTCGATTCCCTCCAAAAAGTAATTCAGAAGATCAACCGAACATCAAAGCAACTGTTTATTGAGACCTTCGATGATGTGAACAAGAAATTCCAGGAAATCTTTCCAAGACTATTCAGAGGGGGGCATGGAGAGTTGATACTAACCAATCCGGACGATATATTGGAAAGCGGTATCGAGATTGTTGCACGGCCGCCAGGAAAAAAACTCCAATCTGTAGGTCTCCTTTCGGGAGGAGAAAAGGCCCTTGTGGCCATCTCCCTCATTTTCTCACTTATGATTTACCGGCCGAGTCCGTTCTGTCTCCTCGACGAGGTCGATGCACCTCTGGACGACGCCAATATCAACCGCTTCATTGAGATCGTCAGAGAAATGGCTTTAGAAACTCAGTTTATTCTAATCACACATAATAAGCAGACCATGGAAATAGCCGATACTCTATATGGAGTTACCATGAGTGATCCCGGCGTCTCAAAACTCGTATCTGTCCACCTCAACAATTGATAATATTAGAAATATTCCATTATGGGAGTTTTATTTTTTTATGTCTGAAAGGATGCCGGCCCTAAACGAATGGGTCTCTAAGGCAGGTCAATGGTTGGAGAATAATCCTGAGGTCTATAGGATCATTCTCCTATCGATCTGCATCTTGCTGTCTCTGATTCTTGCATATCTGAGCTTTCGCAGATTAAAAAGAGAACGCACTCTGCGCGCTGGCGAGGATTTAGAAAAAGGCGATGTAATACAGAGACAACTCGAGGAGAGACCAGACCAAGATGCTGCTGAAAGACCAGTCGAACTTGAAACCCAGGAACCATTCTTCGTCAAGCTCAAACGTCGAATGGCCAATACTCACGATCATATTATTGGCCAAGTCGAACAAATATTTTCAGGGAGTGGAGAGTTAGACGATGATTCTATAGAAAAGCTAGAGGAAGTCCTTATTACTGCGGATATGGGAGTCAAAACCGTCGCAAAGTTGATTGAACGTGTAAATAGCAATATCGGAAGACCAGAACGATGTAAGATAGAAACTGTAAAAGAAGTATTAAGAGAAGAAATTCTTGATATTTTATCACAATTCTATGAAGACTTGCCAGAATCCAAGGATGGGCCTCATGTGACTATGGTCCTTGGTGTGAATGGAGTGGGAAAAACGACGACTATCGGAAAAATAGCGAATTCATATAGAAATTCAGGACAGCGAGTGCTCTTGGCCGCTGCAGATACTTTTCGGGCAGCTGCTAGAGAACAGTTGGAGATATGGGGGGAACGGGTCGATGCGGAGGTCATTAGCCAAAGAGAGGGTGCCGATCCGTCTGCCGTGGTATTTGATGCGCTCCATGCAGCAAAAGCCCGAAGTGCCGATAGAGTTATTATAGATACTGCGGGTCGCCTGCACACCAAGACAAATCTGATGGAGGAGTTGAAAAAAATAAAACGCGTTATAGCGCGTGAAATCAAGGATGCACCACATGAAATCCTTCTGGTTCTTGATTCCACCACGGGTCAAAATGCAGTATCGCAGGCGCATATGTTTCACAAAGAGATCGGAGTTACAGGCATCGTCCTAACGAAACTTGATGGCACGGCCAAAGGGGGAGTCATAGTATCGATTGCCTCGGACATGAGGATTCCGATTAAATATATCGGTATCGGCGAAGGCATGGATGATCTCCAGCCCTTTCGAGCAGATGAGTTCGTAGATGCTATTTTCAGCTAATAGTACTACAGCGACATTTCAGCTATAGACTTTTAGAATGACCTCATGTATCAT
>CAZFWM010000006.1:35898-60702 GCA_964522545.1 uncultured Thermodesulfobacteriota bacterium | reverse complement strand
AGTAAAAGAAGGGGGCTTGACAAGCTTATGACAGCAATCCCCCGGGCTCCGTATGGCAATAAGCACAGTGGGTTGCTTCGGCCCTTCGTGCCTCGCAATCTTCGACTTCGTCGCTGTCGCTCCTCGCAACGACCCTCAATTGAATCAATTGATTAATAGTCCTCTGCGTCTCTGCGTTGAAAAATTCTGAGAGCCAAAGTCCGCCCAAAGGGCGATAAGTTCTGAAGGAGAGCGACATGGAGATCAAAAGCAACGACGTAGTCGAATTCCCGATCGACCTGGTCTTTACAACGCTTCGCGACAACCTTCCGGAGTTCGCCTCCACGATCCCCAACGTCAAGAAGGTGGAGGTCAACTCCCGGGATGAGGTTGACGACCACACGGTCAGGCTGGTGAGCCGGTGGTACGGAAAGGGGGAGATCCCCAAGGTCGTCCGGTCCGTGGTGAAGCCTGAGATGATCTCGTGGCTCGATACCGCGGTCTGGGACGAGAAAGAACACACATGCCGGTGGGAACTCGAGACTTACTTCTTCAAGGAAAACGTAAAATGTGCGGGCGTCAATTATTATCGGGCCAAGGGGAAAGGGAAGACCGAGATCGAGATCACCGGCAATCTGGAGGTCACGGTCAGGGGGATCCGGGGCGTGCCAAGGCTGCTAGAGAGGAAAATCCAGCCCCAGATTGAAAAGTTCATCGTCAAGCTCGTCACACCGAACCTGAAGAAGATAAACGAAGGCCTAAGGATATACCTGGCTGGTTAGGTGGATTCCGTCAATTTCGTTTTGCAAGGAGACAGTCATGAAAAAGTTGCTTCTCGTCCTGATCGCGATCCTCTCTCTGACCGTCTGGTTCGGTTGCAACGGCGGCAAGGAGCGTCAACAAGTCCCTCAGAGCCCCCACACCGTTTCTGACGGGTCTTCCGGAGAGAGCGAAGAAGAACAGCTCGAGCTTCCCATATGCAGCCCGGGCCTCGACCTCGACAGGGACGCCTCCCCCTGGTTCGTCGATGTGGCCGAGGAGGTCGGCATTGCCGGCATGCCGGCGTCGCGCCTCGCCTTCGGGGACGTCGACGGGGACCTCTTCGCCGACTTCATCATGCACAAGGGGGGCGACTGGCTGCGAGACAATCCGTATGTCTACATGAACCGGCCCGCCCCCGGCGGACGGGGCGGGCGCGTCTTCACCGACGAAACCGAGTACTCGAACTTCAGGATCAACCGGGATCCCGAGATCGAAGGCCGCTACAGCAACATGGTCGCCTTCGCCGACGTCGACAACGACGGCGACCTCGATGTCTTCTCCGGCTCCTACCAGTTCGACGATCCGGCCCAGGATAACGGCGACCGGAACGAGCTCCTTCTCAACGACGGCACGGGCTGTTTCACCCTGGCCCTGGATTCGGGGCTCAACACCGAGGACCGGCAGGCCACCCAGGCCTGCGCCTTCCTCGACTATGACCTCGACGGCCTCGTGGACCTGTTCATCGCCAACCAGTACGAAGTGTACGGCTACCTCGACAAATGCGGCCAGGACCGCCTCTACCGAAACCTCGGGGGGGCCGTCTTCGAGGACGTGACCGAGGCCGCCGGCCTTCTCACGCCCGGCTGGGTCGGCGAGCGTGACTCGTCCAAGCCCTCCTGCTCGGCCTCCACGGTGGACTACAACAACGACGGGTACCCGGACATCCTCGTGGGCGTGTACGGCCGCCAGTGGAACTACCTCTGGGAGAACCAGGGGGACGGCTCCTTCATCGACGCGGGAGACCGGACCAACCTCGACGGCGACGAGATGGAGGACGACTGGTACGAAGATCCCTTCCGGTCCAACGGGAACACCTTCGGCACAGAGGTGGGCGACTTCGACAACGACGGCGACTTCGACGTTTTCACCATAGAGACGACCCACCAGTGGGCCGGGCCCGGGGCCGATCGGTCCGAGCTCCTCATCAACACCGGCGCCACCGGCGGCTATGTGTTCGACCGTGTGCGCGACCGGGGGATCTTCCGGTACCACGGGTACGGGTCGAACTGGAACGAGGGCGACCATTATGCAGCCTGGATCGACTTCGACAACGACGGCCTCCAGGACTTCTTCCTCTCGCCCGCCTGCTACCCCTATCAGTTCGGGCTCCTCTTCAAGCAGAACCCGGATCACACCTTCACCGACGTGAGCGAGCACTCGGGCCTGGACCTCCAGGATATGGGCGCCGTGGTCCTTGCCGACTACGACAAGGACGGCGACGTGGACATCCTCGTGGGCACCGTGAAGTGGGGCTCGTGGACCCCCTACGACCAGGACGACCTCCATATTTTCGAGAACCGGGTGGGCGAGAAGAACAACTGGCTCAAAGTGGTCCTCGAGGGCATGGGCGAGGGAGGGGCCAACCGGGCGGCCGTGGGATCCCGGGTCTCGGTCCGGGCCGGCGATCTAAGGCAGATCCGGGAGGTCTTCGGCGGCAGGGGCCATTTCGGAGGACAGAGCGAGCTCACGCAGACCTTCGGGCTCGGCCGTTGGTGCGACTACTGCACGGTGAGCGTAACCTGGGCCAACCAGGATCACACGGTACAGACCTTCGAGAAAGTCCTCCCCAACCGGACGATCCGGATCGTGGAGGGAACGGATCAGGTGACCTATCTGGACTGATTAGGCGCCTAGGGGCTCTAATCCCCCAGCCTCTTGGCCATGCGGCGTGCGGCGAGGAGCTCGAGGACCTGGGCGGTGAGGGCATCCACGGCTTCCCGGCGGCCGGCCTCGTCGAGCTCGCTCTTGGCAAAATCGGCCAGGAGGCGGTCGATCCGGTCGGTGTGAGCCTCCAGGCCCAGACGACGGGCGGCGGACCACGTCTCCTCCGCATCTTTGATGTAGCGCTGCAATTGATCATAGAGCTCCCACTCGTGGTCGAGGCAGGAGTTCAGGAAGATGTCGGCTGTGGCCCCTGTTGAGCGGATCGGTGCGACCAGGTGCTCGCGGCCGCAGCGCGTAAAGGTCTTCTCAAAAAAAGAGCACCCGGACAATGGGGCGGCAAGGGCGGAGCCTGTGATGAGGGCCGCTGCCAGCACGAGCGCTGTCTGAGTAGTGGCGATCGATCGCATTATGTCATTTTCCTTTCTTGGCCGGGCGCGATGAACAGCACCCCTACGTTGCCCAATAGGCGCAGCAAGCAGCGCCCCTACAGAATCAGGCCGTGAATGAACTCACGTCCCCCTTTCCCTCTCGTATGATCTCCGGTGCTTCATCGGTCATGCTGATGACGGACGAAGGGGTCGTGTCGAGTACGCCGCCGTCGATGACCAATTCGACGCGTCCCCTCAACTCCTCGGCGATCTCGTACGGGTCGCCGAGGCGCTCTCCGTTAGGGAACGATACGCTCGTCGTGATGATCGGGCGGCCGAGTTGGGCCACGATGGCGAGCGATATGGGGCAGTCCGGAATCCGGATTCCCACGGTTCGCTGTTTGGTCATCATGATTTTGGGCACCAGGGGGCTTGCATCGAGGACGAAGGTGTACGGGCCCGGCAGAAAGCGCTTCATGGTCCTGTAGGCGTTGTTCGAGACCTGGGCGTAGCGGCTCAGGTCCTTGAGGTCCGCACAGATGAAGCTCATCCGCTTACGCTTGTCCAGCTTCTTGATCTGGCGGATGCGCTCGATCCCCCTTTTGTTGTACAGGTCGCATCCAATCCCATAGACCGTGTCGGTGGGGTAGATGATCACAGCCCCCAGGTCCAGCTCTTCGGCCACCTGTCGGATAAGCCGAGGCTGCGGGTTGTCCCTGTACACATTGATGATTCTAGTCATTCGAACCCTTCCTAATACAGCCGAGCCGCAACCAAACGGTGGAGAATGCAAGTGTAAGAATACAAGGAGAAGAAAAACTCTGAGGAACCCAGGAACCCAGGAAAAGAGTCAGGATAGAATCGGGGACTCCGAAACCACTTGATGAAATAGAAATGTCCTAACATTCTCATATTCACGTTGTTCTTTTCCTTCATGGGTTCATGGGTTCCTCAGAGGAAATTTTTTTTCTGAATTCTTCATGCGAACTTGACAACCTTACGTAAATATCCACACAAGCCGCGTAGATGTCTCGATGCCTATTCAGCTCTGCCGGCTGTCCTGCCGGATTCATGGAGCGCCCGTCGGTACTCCTCGCGTAGACGGCTCTTGGGCACGCCGTGATCGATAAGGTCCCACGGAAAGATCTCCTCGGCCGGCCGGGACCTGTGCACGTAGAAGTCGGGATTGAGGTCGACCTGCACGAAAGCGCGCTGCCAGTCACCCCCGTTCCTCCAGGCCGCCTCCAGAAGCCTTCCCACCCTGCGGTCCCCGCGGGCCAGGAGTCCCTGGATGTAGGCCCACTTCGGGAGTCCGTGAATTATAGAGACATTCGCTGTTCTTTTCAATTCATCCCGGACCCTGCGTATCTTTCGCCCCAGCGCCCCCACTCTCTCCATGGGGTGCCACTGGAACGGAGTGGCCGCCTTGGGGACAAAGGGGCTCAGACTGAGGCTGATCCGGAGGGGCCTTGGGGCGCCGCGGCGTAGCGAGAGGGCGAGGTGATTGATCCGCTTGACCGTGGCGGCTATGCCGTCCACATCCTCATCGGTCTCGGTGGGCAGTCCGAGCATGAAGTAGAGCTTTACCTTGGAGATTCCCGACCCGGCGATCAGGCGCACGGCCTCGGCCAGGGCCGCGTCGTCGAGCTTCTTGTTCACGACCCGTCGAAGGCGCTCTGTGCCGGCCTCCGGGGCCAGGGTCAGAGTGCGGTGCCTGCCCGCGGCCAGGTGCTCGACGAGATCGTCACTGAGGCGGTCGGCCCTCAGAGACGGCGGAGAGATGGTCCCGCCCGCTTCCCCGGCGGCCGCGGCAACGGCCTCGAGATTCGGAAAGTCCGCGATGGAGGCTCCGATGAGACCGACCTTGCCCGAGGCGGGGAGATCCCCCGGTCCCAGGATGGCGGCGGTGACGGCGTCGGCCGCCCCGGTGGGGCTCCGGAAGCGGGCCGGCCGGTAGGCGAAGGAGGCGGCGCAGAAGCGGCACCCCCTGGGGCAGCCCCGGGAGAGCTCGACCAGGGACATGTCGCCGAACTCGGTCTCCCCGGTCAGTATCGCCGAGGTCGCCCCCGCCCGGTCGAGGTCCTTCTCCCAGCGCCGAGGGATCCGGGCCGGCAGGCCGGGGGAGGGGAGGGCCGAGGAGACGGCCCCGTCCGGGGCGTACTCGAAGCGGTAGAACCGGGGGGCATAGAACCCGCTCACTTCCTGAGCGAGGGTGCGAAGCGTCTCCTCGCGTCCCGGCGAGTCCGGGCGTGCCCGTCGGTAGGCGGCAAGGAAATCGTCTGTCAGCGACTCCCCTTCTCCGATGAAGAAGCCGTCGATGAAGTCCGCAACCGGCTCGGGATTGAGAAATGTGCAGACGCCGCCGGCCAGCACCAGGGGGTGGCGGTCCGAGCGGTCCGTGCTTCGGACCGGGATGTGCCCCTGTTCCAGGATCTCGAGGATGTTGATGAAATCGTTCTCGTAGGGGAGGGAGAAGGCGATCAGCTCGAATTCGCGCAGGGGGCGGCCGGACTCCAGGGAGCGAATCCCGGCGCCGCGGTGTCTCTCTCCGGGCGCCGGCCTTCCGGCCCCCGAAGGCCGCGGGTCCGGCAGGAAGAGCCGCTCGCACACCACATCGTCGTGCTGGTTGAACCGCCTGTAGACCGCATGGAAGCCGAGGTTGGACATGCCCACATAGTAGGTGTTGGGGAAGACCAGGGCCACGGAAATGCGGTCCGCCCATGGCTTGAAGATCGTTCCTGATTCATTTTTCAAACGCCCTGAGCCGGGGCGCCGGGGTCTCGGAGACATGGAGCTCTCTCAATGGAGGTGTGATGGCTGGATTCATCATAGGCACTCACGCCCCAAGTCGCAAGCTTCCCCTGCGCCGTATTACGATTTGGATGGTTGGAAAAAAACCGTCCCGCCCAGGGCGGCTTTTTCTCGTTCCGAGGCTCTGCCTCGGAATGGAGTTCCCCTGGGGCTCTGCCCCTTTTGGCCAAGAAGATTGCTATAATCCGATTGAGGAGGCGGAGCCTCCCGCAAGTGCGTTCCCAGGCAGAGCCTGGGAACGAGGGGAAGTGCGCCCGAAGGGCGAGAAGTCCGCAGATTCGAAAAAAACGCCTTGCCCGAGGCGGTTAGTCCGCCTTCTTCCGGAGGAATGCGGGGATTTCGAGATCGGTCTTATCCATGATTTTCCGAGGGATATCCTCCGTGATCGAGCGAATCGACTCGACCTCGACAGGCTCCAGCTGAGTGGAGCTTGTTTTGCTGAGAATCTCGCGCGCCTCCTCCTTGATCTCGGAGAGAAAGGTGACGTTGTTCTTTTCGAACTCGAGCCTCTGATCCTCGGACTGATCGAAGCCGGTGGCGATCACCGTAATAGAAAGCTCATCTTTCAGCTTCGGTTCGATCACCGCGCCGAAAATGATGTTGGCATCCTCGTGGGCCCGCTCCTGGATCTGCACCGCCGCTTCGTTCACCTCGTAGAGGGTCAGGTTCTCGTCGCCGGAGATGTTGATCAGTATCCCGCGCGCTCCGTCGATCTGCATGTCCTCGAGCAAGGGGCTCTCTGTTGCGAGCCGGGCCGCCTCGGCCGCCCGGGTTTCACCCGTTGCCCTTCCGATTCCCATCATGGCCATGCCCATCTGATTCATGATGGTTCGCACATCGGCGAAGTCGAGGTTGATCAGGCCCTGGACGACGATGAGGTCCGAGATCCCCTTGACCGCGTGCAGCAGGATCTCGTCCGCCTTCTTAAAGGAGTCCAGGAAGGTCATGTTCTTTTCCGCGATGTTGAGGAGCCGCTGGTTCGGGATGATGATCAATGTGTCCACGGCCTTTCTCAGCTGATCGATCCCCTCCTCGGCCTGCCGCATCCGGCGTCTCCCCTCGAAGAGGAACGGCTTGGTGACCACGCCGACGGTGAGCGCGCCGGTCTCTCGGGCCAGCTCTCCGATGACCGGGGCCCCGCCGGTCCCGGTACCTCCCCCCATGCCCGCGGTGATGAAGACCATGTCCGAGTCGCGCAGGGCATCGACGATGGCCTCGCTGTCCGCCTCGCAGGCCTGCCTGCCGACCTCGGGGTTTGCGCCGGCTCCCAGACCCCGGGTGGTCTTTGATCCCAGCTGGATCTTGAGCGGCGCTTTGTTTCCTGCGAGGGCCTGGAGGTCGGTATTGGCCGCGATGAAATTCACTCCCTCCATCTTGGAGTCTATCATCGTGTCAATGGCATTCCCGCCTCCACCGCCTACCCCGATCACCTTGATTTTGGCTCCCCGGTTGGTAGCCTCCTCTTCGAATTCAAAAACCATGGTTCACCTCCCGGGCCGATAGGCCCCTTGAATGAAAAAACGGAAACCGAAACTCTTATTCGAATCTCAATATGTTGCAGAGGGCGCAGAGCCCTTTGTCGTCAGTCAACCCAGCCTCCTAGAAGAAGTCGTTGAACCAGCTGCTCATTCTCCGCGTGACCTTGGAGAAGATATTCTCATCCCGAATGCGGAACCGGCTCAGGGCCCGATGCTTGTATCCGTAGTGGATCAGCCCGACGCCGGTTGCATGCATGGGGCTGTCGATGATGTCTGTGAGTCCCCCCATGCCCATGGGAAAGCCCCGGCGTGCCGGCAGACCGAAGATCTGTTCGGCAAGCTCCGGAATCCCCTTCATGATCGCCGAGCCGCCGGTCACCACGATTCCGGACCCGAGAAGCTCGGCATAGCTCGAGCGCTCGATCTCCTGGCCTACCAGCGAGAAGATCTCCTCCACCCTGGGCTCGATGATCTCGCACAGGACCTTGTGGGTGATGTTCCTGGGCTTTCGCCCGCCCACGCTCGGGACTTCGATCACGCCGTCGCCGTTGAGCATCGCCGAGAGGCAGCATCCGTACTGGAGCTTGAGTTGCTCTGCCGACTCTGTGGATGTCCTCAGCCCCAGTGAGAGGTCATGGGTGATGGTGCTCCCCCCGAAGGGCAGGACCGTCGTGTGCCGGAGGCTTCCGCCGGTGAAGATCGCAAGATCGGTCGTGCCCCCGCCGATGTCGATGAGGCCTACGCCGAGTTCCTTTTCCTCCTCGCTGAGGACGGCTTCGCTCGAGGCGAGCGGCTCCAGCACGATGTCGTTCACATCGAGGCCGGACTGGTTTGCGCATTTGATGATGTTCTGGGCCGCGCTCACGGCCCCGGTCACGATGTGGATCTTGGCCTCCAGCCTGACTCCGGCCATTCCCAGGGGCTCCTTGATGCCATCCTGATCGTCGATGATGTACTCCTGGGGCAGGATGTGGATGGTCTCGCGGTCCAGCGGAATGGCCACGGCCTTGGCGGCTTCGATCACCCGCGTCAGGTCATGACTGGAGACTTCTCCGTTCTTTACGGCCACGATGCCGTGGCTGTTGAATCCCTTGATATGGCTCCCCGCGATCCCGGCGAAGACCGAGCCGATCTCGCATCCGGCCATCAGCTCGGCCTCTTCGATCGCCTTTTTTATCGAGTTGATGGTGCTCTCGATATTGACCACCACTCCTCTGCGCAGTCCCTTTGAAGGGTGGATTCCTATCCCGATGATATCGACGCCATTGTCCGTCTCTTCTCCCACCACGGCGCATATCTTGGTGGTGCCGATATCCAGCCCGATGATAGTGTCGTCCTTTTTTCTCATTCTCTACATCCTCCATTGGTTCTGGAGCTCCCGCTCGAGCCCGGCCGAAACCCTATGGCGTCCGGCGAAGGATCGCCATGTTCCGGAACCGCATATCTATCAATCGAATCGGCGGCCGGAGTTCCGTCAAGGCGATTCGGTTGTCTTTTTCAGGGCCTTCGGCCCCGGGGCGGGCCAGGAGAGCCTCTATGCGCTCGAGCTGTTCCTTTGAGCCGTCATCCCTCAACAGCACCTCGAAGCTCAGTCCTTCGATCGTGAGGGAGACCCCTTGGGAGGGTCCGATGCGGACCCGCTCGATCCGGTGGCCGGCAATCCATCCGCCTGTCACCGAGAGTAAATTCAATGCATTGCGGAGCCTCCTTCGAGCCGGTGAGGATGGCTCCATCAGCTCCTCTGTCTCGAGGCCTGTGACGATGGGGAGCCCCGGCTCATCCGTGACCGTGCCTCGCTCCCGGGCATTCGACGGGCCGTTGCCTCTTTCCCCGCCCTCGGGTGCAAACGGGGCGAAGGGGCGCCCGTCTTCATCGAGATAGTAGAGGCGCCCGAGGTCGATCAGGGCGGCCGGGCGGCGCTCCCTGACATCGATGGTTATGGTGTCCGGGAAGTCACGTCGTACGGAGACGCCTTCTGCCCACGCCACGGACCTCACCGCGGCGGCTATTCGGTCCAGGTCCGCGCGGAAGATGTTGCCTCGGGCCATCCCATCGACTCGTGCGGCGATCGCCTCGGCGGGGCAGTGGTGTCCGCTGCTGACGTTGACCCGGCGGATGTCGAAGAAGGGGGTCCGCAGCGCGTGCGAGATGATGAGCACCACAAGGGCCACGGTCAGGGCCGCCGCCACGAGGGCGTGCAGCAGGCGGCCCGCCCGGGGACTTCCCGCTCCGACGCCCTCTTTGTCGCGGTCCGCAGCCAAGGGGGCCCGGAGTGATTTACTTCCGACTCTCATACAGCTAAGGGCTCCAGTTTTCTAAAAACATGAATTGACCACAGAGGACACAGAGAGCACAGAGAAATGAAAAGACACATCCTCTGTGATCTCTGTGTCCTCTGTGGTTGAAAAATTTTCTGTTCCAAAAACTCCACGCTCACGGCTCTTCCCCGACAATTCGTATCTCAGGCTCGAGATGCACGCCCCGCGACTCCAGGACCCTGGCGCGGGCCATCTCGATAAGGGCCAGCACATCGGCGGCTGTCGCCCCGCCCTCATTGCATATGAAGTTTGCGTGACGCTCGGAGATCACCGCCCCTCCGATTCGCGCTCCCTTGAGTCCCGCCTGTTCGATCAGGAGTCCCGCCGGCGCCTCCGGAGGATTCTTGAATGTCGATCCGGCACTCGGCAGCCCCAGGGGCTGGCGGCGCCGGCGCTTTGCCCGATTGCGGGCGACCTCTTCCACGACGGCCTCTCGATCCGATGGTCGGAGCTTCAACCGGGCTGCGACGATGATGGAGCCAGCGGGCAGATCGAGGTTTCGGTAGGCAAATCGCAACCCGCCGGCGTCGGCCCGACCTTCGGATGAAGCGGCCTTTCGTGCGCAGGCCCCGTCCGGGCCGACCAGATCCACCGAGGTCACCACATCCTTCATTTCGCATCCAAAGGCCCCTGCGTTCATCGCCACGGCCCCGCCCACGGTGCCCGGGATGCCGGCGGCGAACGCCAGACCGACAAGGCCGAGTTCCGTTGCAAAGGCAACAAGCCCTTCGAGCTCTGCCCCGGCCCCGGCATCGACGTCGACCTCGCCGCCGCGCGGGGCATCAGGCTGCCCCGTGGCCAGAGAGATCGCCCCGAAGGCCGGCTTCATTCTGATGAGCACGCCCCGGTATCCGCCGTCGCGAACGAGCAGGTTCGTCCCGTTGCCCAGGGGCGCATAGCATATCTCCCGGGCGCTCAGGGCCCGGAGCAGGCCGCCGAGGTCGGCCCCGTCAACCGGCTCGGCTATGGCGTCGGCGGGTCCCCCGATGCGCAGCGAGGTGTGGTCGGACATGGGCACGTCGTAGTGGATCGTGCCGCGCAGTGTCCGCTCGATCTCGCCTTGCAGTTCGGCGGTGAGCACGCTGCTCATCCCTCCTCCTCCGTGGAGCGGTCAGTGGACGTAGCGGCCCCCCCAGTTTCCTTTCCGCCTTCCTCTTCGGCGAGGCGTTCCAGCAGGGCCTCGCCCACGGTATAGATGTTTCCGGCCCCGAGAGTGATCACCAGATCTCCGGGCTTTACCATCGAGTGGAGGAGCTCGGGAAGCTTCTTCAGGTCCGGCTCGAAGCGGGCGCTGCGAAGGCCGTGACTGCAGATACCTTCCCAGAGTTGCTCGGCGCTCACCCCCTCGATCGGCTCCTCTCCGGCCGAGTAGATTCCGGTGAGGATGAGCTCGTCTGCCTGGTGAAAGGCCCCGAGAAACTCACTGTAGCAGTCGCGCGTGCGTGTGTAGCGGTGCGGCTGGAAGACCACGATGATCCGGCGCTCCCAGACGCTCCGGGCCGCCTCGAGAGTGGCGCGGATCTCGGTCGGGTGATGGCCGTAGTCATCCATGACGATGATGTCCCCGGCGCTCCCCTTCAGCTCGAAGCGCCGCTGGATACCCTTGAACGCCTCCAGCGCGCGCGCCGCCGCCGGAAAGGGGACCTCCAACTCGTCGGCCACGGCCACGGAGGCCAGCACATTGGAGACCATGTGCAGGCCGGGCATGCCCATGCGGACGGGTCCGAGGCACTCGTCTCCCTTCCACACATCGAAGATCGACAGCCGGCCCTCATGACGGATCGACCTCGCATGGTAGTCAGCCTGGACCGAGCATCCGTAGGTGACGAAGCGCTTTTCCAGGCTCGGAATGAGGCTCTGCACATGTTCCTGGTCTATGCAGATCACGTCGAGCCCGTAGAAGGGGACCCGGTTGAGGAACATCAGGAAGGACTCCTTGAGGCGGTCCATGTCTCCGTAGTGATCGAGGTGCTCGGCGTCGATGTTCGTGACCACGGCGATGGCCGGCACCAGGTGGAGGAATGATCCGTCGCTCTCGTCGGCTTCGGCCACCAGGAATTTCCCTGTTCCCAGGCGCGCGTGGACCCCCGGAGTGAGGATCTTCCCGCCCACGACATAGGTGGGATCCATGCCGGCCTCCTCCAGGATGGCGGCAATGAGAGAGGTGGTCGTGGTCTTGCCGTGGCTTCCGGCAACGGCGATTCCGTGCTTCATGCGCATCAGCTCGGCCAGCATCTCGGCCCGCGGAATGACCGGGATTCCTCTGGAGCGGGCCTCGAGAACTTCGAGGTTGTCCTCGCTCACCGCGGACGAAACGACCACCACGTGGGCCGGACCCACGTTCTCCGGCCTGTGGCCGATCCGGATCGCGGCGCCCAGCGATGCAAGGCGGCGCGTCGAATCGGATTCCAGGAGATCCGAGCCGCTCACGCGGTAGCCGAGGGTCAGGAGGACCTCGGCGATCCCGCACATGCCGGAGCCGCCGATCCCTATGAAGTGGAGGTGTTGGTCTTTCTTATACAAAGGCTCTCCCTATTTAATTCAATTTCAAAAGGTACCAATTATTTTCCGTCGTAAAAGATTTAACGCAGAGACGCAAAGGCGCAAAGACGCAGAGAAGGAAACCCATGGTGCCAGAGTTTTTTACAAAATCAGGAATCTCCTTTTTATTGAAAAATGAATTGCTAAGTTCATATGTTTGAATTGGATTATAAAAAGTCCTTTGCGTCTTAGCGCCTTTGCGCCTTTGCGTTAAAATTCTGTGAGTAAAAGTTCGTCCAAAGAGTGAAAAGTTCAATTGCTTGTGCCTTTCTTTCCCCGTCGCTTTTCGATCAGCTTCAAACACTCGTCCACGATCCGCTCTGCCGCGTCCGGCGTGGCGAACCGGGCGATCCCCTCCGACAGGGCGCTTCGATTGACCGGATTGTCGGCAAGCTCGACTATCCGGGCGGCCAGCTCCGGGCCGCCGCCCTCAGCTTCCCGGACCACCAGGGCCGCTCCCGACTGCTCGAGTACACATGCATTTTTTGTCTGATGGTCGTCCGCCGCCCGCGGAAAGGGGATGAGCACCGCCGCCTTCCGGTGCTGGGCCAGCTCGGCCAGAGAGAGCGCCCCGGCCCGGCAGACGACCATATCGGACCATGCATAGGCGCTCCCCATATCGTCGATGAACGCCTCGACCCGGGCCGGCAGGTCCGCCCGATGATAAGCTCGGGCCACCTCTTCACGTTCTTCCCGGCCTGCCTGATGGACCACTTCGAGCCGCCTGCGCAGCGGCCCGAGCCCGTCAAGGGCCTCGGCCATCATCCGGTTCACCCCGCGGGAGCCTCTGCTTCCCCCGAAGACGAGCAGGTGAAACGCATCGGGGGCCGGTGCGCCGGGGGAGTCCTCCGCCCGGGTTTCGGCTTCATCCCGAACCGGGCCCCTGAATGGCGAGCCTCCGGCCCGGTCGGGCCCGGCGAGGCCGGATGCGGTTTCTCGGACCGGGTTTCCCGTACGTACGGCTTTGCCAGAGGGGAATTTATCCAGAGAGTCCTCGTACGCCACGAAGATGCGGTCCACCATGCGGCCCAAAATCTTGTTGGTCCAGCCGGGCAGCACGTTCTGTTCCTGGATGGCCGTGGGGATCCTCAGGATCCGCGCGGCCAAGAGAACCGGGCCGGATACATAAGCCCCAAGCCCGACCACGAGATCGGGGCGGAATCGGCGAATGATCCCGACCGAGCACACGAGAGCTTTCAGTGCCTCCACCAAGCGGGCCAGGACTGTTGCGATCCCCTCGCCCTTCAGGCCGGAGACCTCGATCGTCTCGAGCCGGAAGCCGGCGGCCGGCACGGCCCTGGCCTCGATCCCTTCGGGGCGGCCGACAAAACAGATCTCGGCTCCGGCCTCGCGTCTGCGCAATGCCTCGGCGATCGCTATCCCCGGGAAGAGGTGCCCTCCGGTTCCGCCCCCGGCAAGGAGGATCTTCATGGACTCCTCCTCTGGCTTCCCCATCGGTTCGCCTGGCCGGCCACCCCGGTCAGGATCCCCACGCCGATAAGGCTCGCCACGAGCGAGGTCCCCCCGTAGCTGATGAAGGGAAGAGTGAGGCCTTTTGTGGGAAGCAGGCCCAGGACCACGGCCATGTTGATGGTCACCTGGAGGCCGAGAAAAGCCGTGATGCCGGCGGCCAGAAAGGCCCCGAAGGGCTCGGCCGTGCGAAAGGCGACACTGAATCCCAGGCTGATGAGGATAAAGAAGAGGATCACGATCCCCATCACGCCTACAAAGCCCAGCTCCTCGCCGATCGCCGAGAATATGAAGTCCGTGTGGGCCTCGGGCAGATAGAACAGCTTCTGCCGTCCATCGCCCAGGCCTCTGCCTGCGAGGCCCCCGACCCCAAAGGCATAGAACGACTGGATCACCTGGAATCCGCTCGAAGAAGCATGCTCCCACGGGTCGAGGAAGGCGGCTATCCGCTGCCGGCGGTACTCGGCGCTCATGATCAGGTACCAGAGGAGCGGAAGCAGGCCGAGGATGCAGGTTATGATGTACGTGATCCGGGCGCCCGCGATAAAGAGGATCAGAAAGACAAGGGTCGCCATGGCCACGGCCGAGCCGAAGTCCGGCTGGGCCAGCACGAGGAGCACGAGCATGGAGGTCACGATGATATGCGGAAAGAAACCGACCCGGAAGGTCTTGATTTTCTCCTCCTTCTTCGTCAGCGAGTGGGCCATATAGAGGACGATGGCGATCTTGGCGAATTCGGCCGGCTGGAACGAGAAGAGTGCGAGATCGAGCCAGCGGCGGGCGCCGCCCGACTTGATGCCGATGCCCGGTACCAGGACGAGGCCCAGGGCGATTGCGCTCACCGCGAGGGCCGGGTAGGCGAGCTTGCGCAGGGCGTAGTACCGCATGCGCGAGAATACGAACATCAGGGCGACTCCGAGGGTCGCAAAGAGGAGGTGTTTGCGCAGGAAGAACTTGGCGTCCCCGTAGTCCCTCTCCGCGAGGATTGCGCTATTGCTGTAGACCATGAGAATGCCCACCGTGACGAGGGCGATCGCCACCGCCGGGATGAGCCTCTCGGCACCTACTCGGTTCCCTCTCACGGCGAGTCCTCCCCCGGGCCGCGCCCCGGGCTGTGGGAGCCGGCGAGCTCCGCCACCAGGGAGCGAAACAGCTCCCCCCGCTCGGCGTAGCTGGCGAACTGGTCGAAGCTGGCGCATCCCGGCGAGAGGAGAACCGTGTCGCCCGATGCGGCCAGGCTGCAGGCGGCGCGAAAGGCCTCACGAAAGGACCGTATCGATTCGATCCGCACCCCTTCGCCCAGTGCGGCGCGCAGGGTCTCCCGGGCCTCTCCGTACAGGACCGCCGCCTTGACCTTGCCCGGAAAGATCTCCCGGAGCGGGCCGAAGTCCCCTTTCTTGTCCTGGCCGCCAAGGATCAGGACCACCGTGCCTTCGACCCCGGCGATGGCGCTGCGAACGGCTTCCGCGTTCGTCCCCTTGGAGTCGTTGATGAAGCGGATGCCCCTCGCTTCGCCGACGGGCTCGTTGCGGTGGGGTAGGCCGGCGAACTCGCCCAGCGCGGCCCGAACCCCGTCGGCCGGGCAGCCCAGCCACCGCGCCGCCGCGATGGAGGCCATGGCGTTGTCCATGTTGTGGGCGCCGCGCAGCCGGATCTCGCGTAGCGGGTATTCCTCTTCCGAGCCGCCGAGGCTCAGCACGATCCGGTCGTCGGAGATCCCGCAGGACGGCTCTCCCGGCTCCGGCCCACAGCGCCCCTGACGGCTGAAGGGGAGGGGGGTGCCGGCCGCGGCGCGGGCCTGGTCCCGGGCATTCAGGTCGTCGGCGTTGTAGATCGAAGCGTCCCCGGCGCCCTGATTTCGGAAGATCCTCCCCTTGGCGGCGCAGTAGTCGGCAAAGCCGGGATAGCGGTCCATGTGATCCGCGGCCAGGTTGAGGAGGATCGCCGCCCGGGCCCGCAGAGAGGATGTAGCCTCGAGCTGGAAGCTGCTCACCTCGGCCACGATCACTCGGGCCGTCTTGCCGAGCGTGACGTAGTCGATGAGAGGTGTTCCGATGTTGCCCCCGAGGAAACAGGGGACGCCGCCGGCCCGGAACATCTCGGCGATCAGTGTGGCCGTCGTGGTCTTTCCGTTGGTCCCGGTGACGGCGATGATCGGCTCGGCGATGCAGCGGGCCGAGAGCTCCAGCTCGCTGACGATGGGGATGTGGCGCTTCCGGGCGCGGCTCAGGGGCTCGATCCAGGGGGGCACGCCGGGGCTCAACACGATGAGGTCCGCCGCCTCGAATGTCTCGGATCGGTGCCCGCCCGCTTCGACCGCGGCGTCCAGCCGACGCGCCTCCTCCAGGGCCTCGGCGAGGACCTCGGGCGGACGCGCATCGGTCAGGGTGATGTGAGCGCCCCTTGTCGCAAGGAACCGGACCACGGACAGACCGGTGCTTCCGGCCCCCACCACGAGGACCTTCAGACCACGGAGATCAGATCCGGCCGATATCAAGAGAGCGTCCCTTTGAATGTTCGTAGTCGAGAGCCATGAGTCGAGAGTCGAGAGCGAAGATAGAAGGCGATCCCACAAGGTGTTTTCCCGGAAGAGACCGAGACCGCTTGAAGGGTAACGCAACGCAAGAAACGGTTACGATTGAATATGCCTTTCTGCATGATCGACTCTCGACTGATGACTGTCGACTTGAGGTTCCGCCTCTCCGAGGCGGAGCCTCCCCACTACCTCAACTTGAGCGTGCTCACGGCCACCAGGGCCAGGAGCACGGAAATGATCCAGAATCGAACAATGATCTTAGGCTCCGCCCATCCCTTGAGCTCGAAGTGGTGGTGGATCGGCGCCATCCGGAAGATCCGCTTCCGGGTGAGCTTGTAGGAGGCCACCTGGAAGATCACAGAGAGCGTTTCGAGGACGAAGAGGCCTCCTACGATGACGAGAAGGAATTCGTGCTTGGATATGATGGCGACCGCCCCCAGGGCGCCCCCCAGAGCCAGGGACCCGGTGTCTCCCATGAAGAGCTGTGCCGGGTAGGCGTTGTACCAGAGAAATCCCGTTCCGGCCCCCACCATGGCCCCGCACAGCACAGCCAGTTCGCCGCACAGGGGGACGTGGGGGATCTGGAGATAACCGGCGATCTTCGCGTGTCCGGTCAGGTAGGCGAACAAAAGGAAGGTCGCGCTGGCGATGATCGTGGGTCCGATGGCGAGGCCGTCGAGGCCGTCCGTGAGGTTCACGGCGTTCGATGTGCCCACGATGATGAAGATGACGAGCAGGATGTAGAATCGCCCCAGGTCGGGGGTGACCGTCTTGAAGAAGGGAATGGAAAGAGACGAGTTGAAGTCGGGCTGCACGAAGATCACGATCGCCACGATGCCGGCGGCCAGGACCTGCAGCGCCATCTTGTGCTTTCCCTTGAGCCCCTTTGAGCTCTTGTTCGTGACCTTCCGGTAGTCGTCGATGAAGCCGATGCTGCCGAAGGCAAACAGGATGTAGAGAATTAGCCATATGTTCCGGTTACCGAGGTCCGCCCAAAGCAAGGTCGAGATGAAAAGCGCGAAGAGAATGAGGCTCCCTCCCATTGTGGGGGTGCCCTCTTTCTTGAAGTGGGAGCCGGGGCCGTCGTCGCGGATCACCTGCCCGACACGGAGGCTGGCGAGCTTCCGGATGGCCCACGGGCCGAGGATCAAGCTCAGGGCGAGGGCCGTGATCGTGGCGTAGATCGTGCGGAACGTGATGTACCGGAACACGTTGAAGAACGTGTGCATCTCGCTGAGCGGATATAGGAGGTGATAGAGCATCGGCTACCTTCCCCATTTCTCCCTGATCAATTCGACGAATCTCTCCATGCGCATGGACCTTGACCCCTTGACCAGGATCCATTGCTCCGGCCCGGCGAGCTCGCCGATCGCAGCGGCGCCCTCCTCGGGCTCCAGGCACTCCATCACCCGGTCGCTGCCGAGCCCGGCCGCCCGGGCCCCGGCCGCCATGGATGAGGCGTGCTCTCCCAGGGCGATGAGCCGACCGACGCCGAGCCGGCCCGCCAGGCGCCCGATCGCCTCGTGAAGGCTGCCGGCCCGATCCCCGAGTTCGAGCATGTCGCCCAGGATCGCCGTGCATG
Organism: uncultured Thermodesulfobacteriota bacterium; assembly: GCA_964522545.1. Taxonomy (GTDB): domain Bacteria; phylum Desulfobacterota; class DSWW01; order CAZFWM01; family CAZFWM01; genus CAZFWM01. The sequence goes on along the minus strand of CAZFWM010000006.1, from coordinate 42,913 downwards.
GAGCCTCCCCGGCCAGGCGGCGCAGGGTTCGGAGAGCCGCCTCCACGGAGGCGGGATTTGCATTGTATGTGTCGTCCAGGCAGACGCCCCCCCGGGCGAGATGTACGGGCCGCAGGCGTCCGGCGAGCGGGCGTGCCGCCTCGAGGCCGTTGCGTATGGCTTCCAGAGAGGACCCCATGGCCAGGCCTATGGCGGCCGCGGCCGCCGCGTTCGCCCCGTTGTGTGCTCCGAGATAATGCAGGCGGACCTCGACGGTCTCTCCCTCGATGCGCAGCCCGAGGTCCAGCCCCTCCGGGCCGGCCTCGCTGGCTTCTTCGACGGCAACCCGGGCCGAGGGGCCGCTTCCGAACAGAAGGGTCCGGCCCGGCCAGCGATCGACGAGCGCCGCAGTTCGAGGGTCGTCGGCGTTCGTCACGAAGGTCCCTTCCGGGTCGATGCCCGAGAGGATCTCGCCCTTTTCCCTGGCCACGGCCTCCACCGAGCCGAGGCCCCCGACGTGGGCCTCGCTGATATTGGTGATGCAGCCGACGTCCGGGGAGGCGATGGCCGCCAGCCGTGCGATCTCGCCCGGCCGGTTCATTCCCAGCTCGACCACGGCCGCCTCGTGTCCGGGCTCGAGGCGCAACAGGGTGAGGGGGAGGCCGATCAAGTTGTTGTAGTTCCCCTCGGTCTTCAGGGTTCGCCTCGTCTGTCCCAGGATGGCCGCGGCCATCTCCTTCACCGTGGTCTTTCCGTTACTCCCGACGACCGCGGCGAGGCGAGCCCGGCAGGTGCGACGCCGGAAGGCGGCCAGGTCTCCGAGGGCCGTTGTAGTGTCGGACACCTCGATCAGGTACCCCCCTGAGATCGGACCGGGCGAGGGGAGGGCACCCTTGCGGACCACGGCGCCGGCGGCCCCTCGCTTGATCACCTCAGGAATGAAGTCGTGTCCGTCGTGGCGCTCTCCCTCGATCGCGACGAACAGCGATCCGGGGAGGCAAGTGCGCGAGTCGATGGAAACCCCGGCGAATCCAGCGACAGAGCCGGTCTGCGCCAGGCGACCGCCGGTCGCCGTTACTACTTCGTCCACGGTGAATAGAAATGGTTCACGATTCATTATTCTTGTCTTCCAACGCCGCGGCCAGCTCTTCTCTGTCGTCGAAGTGAAGGCGCTCGGCCCCTACGATCTGATAGTCCTCGTGACCCTTTCCTGCGACGATGAGGACGTCTCCCGGACGCGCGACGGCGACCGCTCCGGCAATGGCGGCCCTGCGATCCGGCTCTACGGCGAAGGCCTTTCCCGGTGTGTTCGAGAGCTCGGCCAGGGGACGCCGGAGGGCCCCTGTGTCCTGAATTCCTTCTACGATCTCTTCGATGATGCGCTCCGGGTCCTCGCTTCTCGGATTGTCGCTCGTCACCACCACGAGGTCGACACCGCGGACCGCGGCCGCTCCCATGAGGGGGCGCTTCTGCCGGTCTCGGTCCCCGCCGCAGCCGAAGACCACGATCAGACGGCCGTGAGCCGGATCGGCGTCGTGCGCATCGCCTTGGCCTCTCAGCAGGTCCGCAGCGGCGGCGATCGCTCCGGCCAGGGCGTCCGGCGTGTGGGCGTAGTCAACCAGTGCAACGACCCCGCGGCGATTCGGCACAGGATCCATTCTTCCGGGAACGCGGGCAGCCGACGATGCGCCGGCCCGGATGGCCTCCGGAGAAATGCCCATGCACAGGGCTGCCGCCGCGCATGCGGCCAGGTTCATTCCGTTGTACGCGCCCACGAGGGGCGTGAGGGCCGTGATCTCGCCCTGAGGAGTCTCGAGCCGGACCTCGGTCCGGTCCGTGGAGCAGACGCAGCCGGTCAGCATGACCTGGGCGCCTTGGCCGCGTCCGAAATAGACAACGGTCCCGGCTGATCGGTCGGCCAGCTTTTTTCCCCGCGGATCGTCGATGTTGATCGCGGCAAAGGCCCCATCGCTTCCCGTTGAAGGAGGGTCGAGCAGCTCGGTGAAGAGGCGGGCCTTTGCCTCGAAGTACTCGTCCATGGTGCCGTGGTAATCGAGGTGGTCATGGGTGCAGTTGGTGAAGATGGCCACCTGGAAGCGGCATCCATCCGCTCGGCGCTGTACGAGCCCGTGAGAGGAGACCTCCATCACCACGTCGGTGGCGCCGGCCTCCAGCATCCGGCTGAGAAGGCGCTGCAGTTCGGGTGCCTCGGGCGTGGTATGGGGGGCGGACCATTCCATGCCTGCGAAGCGGTGAAGGATGGTGCCGATTATGCCCGGCCTCCGGCCGGCGGCCTCGAGGATCGAGGCGAGCAGGTATGTGACCGAGGTCTTTCCGTTTGTGCCCGTCACCCCGATCAGGCGCAGTCCTTCGGATGGGTACCCGTAGAAGTGTGCCGAGACGGCGGCCAGCGCCGCCCGGGCATCAGGCACGATGAGCTGGGCTGCCCCGTCACGCCCGGGCCGCTCTCCTTCCAACAGCACGGCCGAGGCGCCCCGGCCGACGGCTTCGACGATGAACTCCCGCCCATGGTGGCTCGAGCCCGGCAGGGCCGCAAAGAGCGAACCCGGGCGGACCCTGTCGGAGTGAGAGGTGATGCCGGTGACCTGCACCGATCCGTCTCCGACGAGCTTGGCGACGTCGAGTTTGGCCGCGAGCTCAGCCAGTGTCAGCACTCTCTCCTTCATGTCCGCTCCTGGGCCGTCTTCATCTCCAGGGCAACCTGAGAAACAGACGGTACATCGGGCCTGATTCCGAGGATCCTCGCTGCTTTGAGTGCGATCCGTTGAAATACAGGTGCGGCCACGACCCCTCCGTAAGAGGAGGTGGAGGGCTCGTCGATCACGGTTACGAGGACCAACGCGGGATCTGTGGCGGGAAGGAATCCGATGAATGACGCTACGTATCGGCCGGGTGTGTAGGCCCTGGCCCGGGGATCCCACTTCTGGGCCGTACCGGTCTTCCCGGCGACTGAATAGCCGGGCAATCTCGCCAGCTCCCCGGTCCCACCCGGCTCGGTTACCGAGTGGAGGAGCCCTGTCATCCGGTACGCGGTCTCCTGTGAGATCACGCGCCGCAGGCATCTTGGACTGCCCGAGTGGAGGATATCTCCCTCCTCATTATGGACCGACTCGACCAGGAAAGGCTGCATCAGGTGCCCCCCGTTGGCAATAGCCGACAGGGCTGTGGCGAGCTGAATGGCCGAGGCCGAGACCCCCTGCCCGAATGAAATGTTGGCCAGGTCCACAGATTTCCATTCTTTCCAGGAGCGAAGGATCCCCTGGGCTTCCCCGGGAAGGTCTATTCCCGTTCTCGCGCCGAAGCCGAAGGCTGTGAGATAGCGGTGGAGCCGCTCCGAGTCGATCTCCTCGCCGATCTTCGAAGCGCCGATATTGCTCGATACCTTGAGGACTTCGTCGAAGGCGAGCAGACCGTGAGGGTGTATGTCGTGAATGATCGTGTCATCCACCGGATAGGAGCCGTTTTCGCAAAAGATATGCGGGAGCTCGCCGTCGAGACCCTCTTCGATGGCCGCGCTGAAGAGAAAGCTCTTCATGGTGGAGCCGGGCTCAAAGGCATCCGTGACCGTGCGGTTGCGCCAGTCGTCGGGGCGGCTCTGGGAATAGCGATTCGGATCAAATCGGGGTGCCACGGCCATGGCGAGGACGGCCCCGGTACGGGGATCCATGGCCACCACCGAGCCCCGTTTGGCCCTGCACTCGCGTAGTCCCCGCTCGAGCTCGCGCTCTGCTGCAAATTGGAGCTGGGCGTCAATGGTGAGCCGCACAGAAGTTGTGCCCCCTTCGGTCCAGGACCCTATCGGCTTCAGATCGACGCATCCACCCAGGGCGTCTTTTTCGATATGGAGCTCCCGGGGTTGGCCCCTGAGGAGAGGATCATACTTCTTCTCGATACCCTCGAGCCCCTGGTCGTCGATCCCTGCAAAGCCGAGAACATGACCGGCGAGAGGGCCGTTGGGGTAGAAACGCTGGCTCTCCTGGATCAGCCCCGCACCCTCGAGTTCGAGGGAGTTGAACAAGGCCGACTGGGAAGGCGATATGCCGCGCTTGATCCAGACAAAGGACCTGGGCTTTTTCAAAGCATGCTTGAGGGATTTCGGGGATTGTCCCACGATCCGGCTAAGGGCCGCGACGACATCCTTTGGCCGTTCGATCTTGTGCGGGTGGATATAGACCGAGTCCAGTTCGATACTGATGGCGAGGAGCTTGCCCGTTCGGTCCTCGATCATCCCCCGAAGCGGCTCCAACTCGACGATCTCCTGCTGATGCCTTTCCACTACGGCAACGATCTCGTCATGTCGAACGATCTGCAGGTAGTAGGCCCGAGCGAGAACCACCAGGAACAGTGTGCAGAAAAGGACGTAGATTATGAGAATGCGCAGTCGCAGCCAGCTGACGTTCCTGCCGATCATGGAATGATGACCATCTGTTCGGGAGTCGGCTCGACGAGACCGATCTCTTTTTTTCCCAAGGCTTCGATTCGATGCAATGAGGAGAACTTGGCGCGTTCGAGCCGCAGCATGCGATTCGTCTCCAGGATGCGCGCCTGCACTTTCTTCTCCTCGGAGATACGGTAGCCCAGGCGGATGACGCCCAGGTGCGTCCAGATATAGAGGAGGAGACCGGCCAGAACGATCGGGGCGCTCAGGGCGGCGCCGAAGAGAATGATGCCCCGGCGTCCTTCCTGGGCCTCCGACGCTGTGATGACCTGGCGCTCTCTTGTGCCGCCGGACTTCTTGGCCTCCCGTTTCTGTTTTCTTGCGGACCGTACGGATCCTGAGTGGCGGCGTGGGAGCCTTTTTTTCCGAGCGCCGGCATCGCCTTTTTTATTGCGAGTGGCCATGGTTTTTTTTGTCGATCCGTTCTGCGACCCGTAGCTTGGCGCTCCTCGATCGCGGATTGAGTCTTTGCTCCTCCGGAGAAGGGCGGAGTGGGGTTGTCGTAATGACTCGAAGCCGCGACTCGGCGCCGCAGCTGCACCACGGAAGTCCGACAGGGCAGGTGCATCCTTTCGCATGGTCTCTGAAGGATCTCTTCACCAGGCGGTCTTCGAGGGAGTGGAAAGAGATGACACAGACGCGTCCGCCTGTACGGAGTCGGTTCGGGCACGCCTCGAGAAAGGTCTCGAGGTCCTGGAGCTCATGATTGACCTCGGACCGAAGAGCCAGGAAGATTCGGGTGGCCGGGTGGATTCTCCCTCGCCGGGCATCTGTGTGGATCGCCCGACTGACGAGGCCGGAGAGCTCGGTGGTCGTGCGGATCGGATGGTTGCGGCGGGCCTTGACGATGGAAGAAGCCACGCGCCCGGCGCTGCGCTGTTCGCCGAAGTCGCGGAAGAGTCTGGCCAGGTCCTCGCGAGGCCAAGTGTTGACGATCTGGAAAGCGGCCGTCTGTTCCCGCCGGTCCATGCGCATATCGAGAGGCCCGTCGGCTTCGAAGCTGAAGCCTCGTGAGGGACGATCGAATTGCATGGATGAAGGTCCCAGGTCCAGGAGAATGCCGTCGACGGTATTGATCATCAGCCCATCCAGTACGCTGTCGAGCCGGGAAAAGTTCTCGTGAAGGATCGTTGCCCGAGAGCCAAACGGTTCGAGGTGCTTCCGAGCTATGGCGATTGCTTCATCGTCCCGGTCGAGACCGATCACTTGCCCGGATGGGGCCGAGGCCTTCAGGATCTCGGTGGCATGTCCTGCCAAGCCCAAGGTCCCGTCAACGTAAGTGCCTCCAGGTCTAGGCCGCAGATTGTCGATGGTCTCCTTCGGGAGAACCGGCACGTGAATGAGCATCCTGTCAACCGGGGCCGGAGTCCCGGCTCCCTTCGCGGCAGGGTAGGCAGTGACCCCCCTGTGGCCTCCGGCACAGGAGCTCCGTGTGGTGCCCCCAAGGAGGGCAAGGGTGGACGAGACTTAGATCTGGCTGACCAGTGCGACTACCAGAGTGACGACTACGCCCAGGTAGGCGACGAATAAGGCAGCGATCTCCAGAAAGTGCAATCGGCTCATGGCATACCTCTGGGTGGGGGAGCAGGCGCCCAAGGGGCGACTCTGTCCTCCCGGTTAGATTCCAAGCTCGGCCAATGCTTCACTCCCCTCCTGGAATTGCTGCTCGGCTCGTGATTCCTCTTCGGCCCAATTCACCCGGCTCCAGATTTCAAATTTTGTTTGAGTGCCGATCGAGATGACATCTTTCTCGAGTTTGGCATAATCGCGAAGGGTCGGGGGGATCAGGATTCTTCCCTGGCGGTCCAGTGAGCACTCTACGGCGCTCGAATAGAAGAAGCGCATGAACGCTTTGATTTCCCTTTTCATGCTCGGTTGGCCGAGGATCTTGGCCTCGAGCACCTCCCACTCGGTGATGGGATATGCGATAAGGCATCTTTCATAGTTGGTCACCATGAGGCGCTCGTCGTACTTTTTTTTAAGCACCTCGCGAAATTTGGCCGGGATGGAAACGCGTCCTTTGGCGTCTATCGTATGCACAAAGCGTCCGTGAAACACGCCCTTGCTTTGCCCTTTTTTGGCCAATTTTTCCATAATCTTCCACTTTTTTCTTAAAAAGTGAGACAAATATAGAAAAATATGGGAATATTGTCAAGAGAAAAATAAAAAAATTTTTTTCTCGGATGTGGGAAAAATAATATCAAAAAATTTACTGATTTTCAATAGTAAATAAAGAGGTTTGTGATAAATATCAAATAAATAAATCCTATTTTTATACATTATATTTTGGGTGGGGAAAGGTGGAAGATGTTTTTTTCAATGTGTCGGCGAGGCCATTATGTGGAGTGAGGTTTATAAGGGAATGGAATAGGGAATACGTTGCGGTACCTGAGGAAATCGCGCAGGCAGAGGAATATCCTAAAAGAGGCAGTAGGTGCCTACTACCTCTTCTGGGTTTATTCGCAATGAGGTCTGGATTGCTGAGGGGGGGAATCGACCCTAACGTTGCATAAAACCGCAGGCGGAAACCCCAAAAGCAAACACCAAAAATTGCCCTGCGCCCGCACCGCCCCAAAA
>CAZFWM010000006.1:0-35868 GCA_964522545.1 uncultured Thermodesulfobacteriota bacterium | reverse complement strand
CCTAACGCGCCAGAGCACGCCATCTGTGGCCGTGCCTGCGCACGGCCACAGATGGCGTGCTCTGGCGCGTTTCCGCTATGCGGCTTTATGCAACGTTAGGGTAAATGAGCGCTCAAGCAGGCTGTAAGCCGAGTTCTGTAACCGCGGGGCGTGTCAGTTTACGCTGCCGGGCCGCGATCATTCCTCTACGGCATCGATTACTCGATGCCTTGAGCGACCTTACCCGGGGATATTCGGTCAGGGCACCCTTACCGATTCGCAGGCGACACTCTGTCCGCCTCTGAATCGTTCGTCTCCCCTATTTGGTCTTGCTCCAGGCGGGGTTTACCAAGCCGACCCGGTCACCCGGGCCGCTGGTGAGCTCTTACCTCACCGTTTCACCCTTACCGGGAGTTCGTGGGCGCCGATGGCACCCTCGCCCGGCGGTCTGTTTTCTGTGGCACTTTCCTTGGGGTCACCCCCACTGGGTGTTACCCAGCACCCTGCCCTGCGGAGCTCGGACTTTCCTCCCGCAGGCCCCGGCCCTCTGTGAAAAGGGCCTGTCGGCCTGCCGGCGATCGCGTCGCCTGCTTGAGCGCTCAACTGAGGAATATCCAATTTCGCATGGTTATTCTACCATGAAGTGCACGAAGAATCACGAAGCGGATTCATCAAGGGCCTCATTGGCCAGCGCGTCGGCCCTGGCATTCTTCTCTCGCCCGATATGGATTATATCAAACTTCTCAAATGCGCGCACCAGAGCCATTGCTTTGGCGTGGAGGGGACGGAGATCCTTGCTCCGGACCTTGTAAAGACCTTGCATCTGCCTGACGAGGAGCTCGGAGTCGGAGAAAAGGGTGATCCGCTGCGCTCGTCGCCTGGTGGCTTCTTCCAGGCCGAGGAGAAGGGCGCTGTACTCGGCCAGATTATTGGTCGCATGACCCAGGCGCCGCTTGAGGGTACCGATCTCCCGGCCGCGCCTGTCCTTTAACACTACGCCCGCCGCTGCCGGCCCGGGGTTTCCCCGGGAGGCGCCGTCGATGTAAATTCGGAGCTCCGCTCCGGGCGCGGTCTCGAGTGCACTCATTTCCCGCGCCCTTCCGGGCGGCGAGAGCGGATCGGTCGGGGCGCACCCGTTTTCGAGTCCCGAGGCATAGAGCTCACACAGGCTCGAGAGGATCTCTCTGGCCTGATGGCGCGACAGGCCGCAAGAATCTGCTGCGCGGTCCACATTCAGATCCCGTGTGAGGGCGCGGAGAAACTCCAGGGCCTGGACAGGGGACGGAGTGGCCTCGTTTTGTGTGGACATGGAGAACCCCGATGGAAGAGGGATCAGTCCGGTACGGAGAGGATCCGCTTACAGCTCGGGCACTGGATAACCGATTCGACCTTGAGAAGGTCGTTGTACAGCTGAGGCGGTATGTTCATGTTGCACCCGAGACAGATTCCCTTGTCCGCCGTGGTCACGGCAACGCCGTCCCGGCGGGTCCGTATGGTCTCATATTTGTTGATGAGTGTCGGATCGATCTGGCGGACAAGGTCGTTGCGAGCGGTTCTTTCAGCGTTCAGTTTGTCGTCAATCGTAGGGATTTCCATCTCGATGGCCGCGCGCTCTTTATCGAAGCTCGCTTCATTTTCCATGAGCCAATTGCGGCGTTTCTCCAACATCTGCTCCAGGCGATCGGTCTCTTCGAGTGTCTCGATGATCTCATCCTCTATCTTCGATTTGAGTTCCTCGTAACTTTCAATCTCTTTGAGAACCGCCTGATATTCTTTGTTGGTCTTGATCTCGGGAATTCGGGCCTTGATCTTTATGATCATATCGCTCTTTTCCTGGAGATCGGTCTCTTTATCACGCCGTAACTTGTGGAGGGCTTCGACCTGCTCTGACTCCTCCTCCACGGCGCTCCTCGCAGATGCGATCTTCTGGTCGATTACCAGAAGGCGGCGGGGAAGGGCATTCTTTTTCTGCTCAAGCTCGATGATCTTGAGATCAACCTCCTGGAGTCTTCTCAAAAGTTGAAGTGATTTATGCAAGGGCAACCTCCTGAGTCTTCGATTTCTCGAAAAAAGATAATCCAAAAAAAAATGCACCTGAAGAGGTGCACTTTTTTACCGCCAGTTTTCTTGCTTCGGCGGACCATGTTTTCTCTGTGAAGAGGGGAGTAAAGTAAAAATTTTCCATTCTTACCGTTTCGATTTGCTGTGATTATCTTGCCATTCACCTTGGTGGGCCCACCAGGGTTCGAACCTGGGACCTTCCGGTTATGAGCCGGTGGCTCTTCCAACTGAGCTATGGGCCCTCCGCTCCCCCGATCACAGGAGCCCGAAAAGGGAAGAAATGTGTTTCGTAGACGGCCACCTTTGTCAAGTTCCGTGATCAAAAACAGTAATGATAATCGATCCTCGATAAAAATTCAATTGCACTAATTTTGCACAAAGCTCTTGAGCTTCTTGCTGCGACTTGGATGCCGGAGCTTTCTCAGAGCCTTTGCTTCTATCTGCCGGATGCGTTCGCGGGTGACCTCAAAGTCCTGTCCGACCTCCTCGAGGGTGTGATCCGATTTCTCGCCGATTCCAAATCGCATTCTGAGCACCTTCTCCTCGCGGGGCGTAAGCGTGGCGAGTACGCGGCGCGTCTGTTCGGACAGATCGATGTTAACCACCGCATCCGAGGGAGAAATAATCCCTTTGTCCTCGATGAAGTCGCCCAGGTGGCTGTCCTCTTCCTCTCCGATAGGCGTCTCCAGTGAGATAGGCTCCTTTGCGATCTTGAGTACTTTGCGGACTTTCTCGAGGGGAATCTCCATCTTTTCCGCAATCTCCTCAGGGAGCGGTTCGCGGCCGTACTCCTGGACCAGGTACCGGGAGGTACGGATGAGCTTGTTGATGGTCTCGATCATGTGAACCGGGATCCGGATGGTCCTGGCCTGGTCGGCGATCGCCCTTGTTATCGCCTGCCTGATCCACCAGGTCGCGTATGTGCTGAACTTGTAGCCGCGCTGGTACTCGAACTTGTCGACCGCCTTCATAAGGCCGATATTCCCCTCTTGGATCAGGTCGAGGAACTGGAGGCCTCTATTGGTGTACTTCTTGGCGATGCTCACCACGAGCCGGAGATTCGCTTCTATCAGCTCGCTTTTGGCGAATTTCGCCTGGATCTCGCCTTTCTTGATCGCTTTTATATTGTCCTTGAGGCTGTCAGATGAAAGTTCTGCCTCGTTCTCGATTCGACGAATCTTGCGCCCGGCGTTCCTGAGCCCTTTTTCCATATCGAGGAGCTGATCCCGATTGAGCCTGGTCTGGCGGCAGACCCGCTTCTCGCCCTCCTTGCTCTTTTTCATTTCCAGGATTTTCTTTTTAAGCTCCGGGAGTGGATATCCGGCTTCCCTCTCACATTCGAAAATCTCCTGTTCCGCCTTCTCGATCCGCTGAACGAAATTCTTCACCCGCGCCACGATTCTGTCGATCTGTCGATGGTTGAAGCGAGATTCGTATAAGAACTTTTCTATTTTTGTCTTATTGGCCTCCTGCATCTTCTTGAGTTGCTTGCGCTTGTTTTCAGAGAGTTTTTTGTTTTTCTGATCAGCCGCGATCTTTAGGCTTTTTTCATTCAGCTTTTTGACCCGCTCGATGATCGAGAGGACTTTGTCTTCATACAGCTTTTCCTCTTCGCAATCGTCATCGTCCTCGTCGAAGTCCCTGATAACTCCCTTGATGCGGACTTTGCCATTTCGAATCCGTTCTCCCAGGGCGAGGGTCTCCTTCACAGCCACCGGTGAGCCGAGCGCAATGCGCATGACCTCCTCCTCCCCCTGTTCGATCCGCTTTGCGATCTCGACTTCCCCTTCGCGCGTGAGAAGGGAGACCATCCCCATCTCGCGCAGGTACATACGAACCGGGTCATTGGTCTTGCCGATCATGCCCGTATCGATTTCCTCTTCTTCGGTCTCCTCGGCCTCCTCTTCTTTCTTGCTCTTGACCTGTACCTTCTGCTGGGCATCGATGATCTCGATGTCCATCTCGCCGAACATGGTCATGACATCATCGATCTGTTCTGAGGAGACGACATCCGAAGGGAGCATGTCATTCACCTCTTCATAGGTCAGGTACCCTTTCTCCTTCCCCATGTCGATCAGCTTCTTGACCTCGTTAATGTTCGACTGCTTGCTCATGCATGAGCTCCTTTTCTCTATGAATCAGTTCGCCCATTTGTGAGAGAATCCGCGTTGCCTGCTCCCTGTCGTCCGCCTTTTCGGCCTCGCGGAGTGATGACTGAAGGAGGCGCCGCTCGCTCCGTATTTGATCGAGCCTGATCCGCAGGAGGCTGTCTTGATAGATTTTAAGAGCGACGGATGGTTCAGCAGAGGAGTTGGCACAAGAGAGCCGTGCGATCTCGGCGCGGAGGGCCTCGTCTTCGACCCTCTCCATGAGCTGAGCCGGGTCGACCGCGTCGTGGTCCTCAAGGTATTCTAAGATGTGCCTGCCAATCCGGCGCATCAGCTCGTTCGAAAAGAAGGCGAATGGATCCTCCTGGCGTGCTTTACCGGCGATAAAGTGGTTGGTCAGTACGAGCTCGATGATGGCCTCTTCGGCCCTCGGAGCCCTGCCGGGAAGAGGGGAGGCAGTATCCATCGGGCTCCTACGCTGGTTGAGCGCATCCGGACGGGAGGGGATCTTGATCTCCCTCCGAATGACTGATTCGTTCAAGTTGAGGATTTCCGCCATATTCTTGATGTAGAGATCCCTTTCGATCCTGCTTTGGACCTTGCGGAGCATCGGAATCATCGACTCCGCTATCTTGGCCTTTATCTCGACCGTCTCATTCCGCGCTGCGGTCATCTTTTTTCCGAGTATGAATTCGAACAGCGGAGGTGCCTGGTCAATGTAGCGCTCGAAGGTCTCTCTGGAGACCTCGCGCAGGAGGCTGTCCGGGTCATGGCCGCTCGGAAGCTGGACAACCCGTGCGGACGTTTTCTGATTCAGGAAGAGCTCCAGGCTCCGTTCCGCTGCCAGAAGACCGGCATTATCGCTGTCGAAGATCAGGAAGACCTTGTCGGCGTATCGTTTCATAACCCTTATATGTTCGGGCGTGAGCGCTGTCCCCAGCGTTGCGGCCGTGTGCTTGAAGCCGTGCTGGTGCATCCGGATCAGGTCGGTGTAGCCTTCGACGATGATCGCAGCGTCCATCTCCCTCATGGCCCTCTTTGCGATCTCGATGCCGTATAGGCTGTGTCGTTTGCTGTAAATCGCGGATTCCGGCGAATTGAGATACTTGGGTGTATTTTCGGCCGCAGCACCTTTTAATAGGGTCCTGCCTCCGAAGCCGTTGACGCGGCCTCGTTCATCTATGATCGGGAACATGAGGCGACCGCGAAAGCGGTCGTAATGTCCCCCTCCACGCTTGGGCATGAGAAGCCCGACCTCGGCGGCAATCTCCTGGGGAACTCCTTTTTCCTTAAGGAAGCGCAGAAGGCCGTCCCAGGCGTCTATGGCATAGCCGAGTCGAAACTGCGCTGCAAGGTCCAGCGGGAATTCCCTTTGCCCCAGGTACTCTCTTCCGCCTTTTCCCTCCTTCTCGTGCAACAGGATGTTGTGATAGTACTTTCCCGCCAGGCGGTTCACACCGTACAGGAGCTCGCGATGCCTCCCCTTGGCCTCTTCCTCGTCTGAGGCTTCACGGTCCGGCACGACCACGCCGCACCTCTTTCCAAGATCGCGGACCGCTTCGGGAAAGGAGACGCTTTCCATCCGCATGAGAAAGCTGAAGACATTTCCCCCTACCTGGCAGCCGAAGCAGTAAAAAATACCCCGCTCTTCTGTCACGGTAAAAGAAGGAGTCTTCTCCTTGTGAAACGGACAAAGCCCTTTGTGGTTTTTTCCGGCTTTCTTCAGCGGCACATAGTCAGAGATGAACTCTACGATGTTGGTGCGGGCCTCGATCTCGGAGATGACAGATTCGGGAATATATGCGCTCAATGTCGGAACTCTCTCAATGAGCTTATAATTACACCCCTTCCCCCTGGGCGTTTAGCAACCCGAACCATTGCGGGATGTACCCGGTGAAGAGAGGGTGATTCGGTCCCGGATAAGACTGGATATGGCGATCCTTTGAGTCGATGAGTACAAGATCGCCGGGCAATTGTCGGCAAGGAAACCAAATACTCCTAAACCGTCCGTTCATCATAAAGGGAGAAAAGAACAGGTAGTCCGAGCTCGTCTTTCCAAAATCCTGATGGCGCGGCGGCTCAGGTCGCATTGATCTTTGCGATACGGTCGTGAACGAGGGCACTTACCGTTTTTCCCTCGACCCGTCCGACTGTGCAAGGCATGCCAGCCTTCACGACGCGGCCCATCTCCCTGGGATCGATTCCCTGGACTTTCCTGGTCACCCCCGTCAAGAATCTCACCAAGAGCTTCTTCTGCAAGCGGTGGGGGAAGGAGCTCTTGGGCACGGTACGGTCTGCCTCCTTTTTATCGACAAGATCGTTTCGTCCACCCTTTCAGAATTGCTGTGATTCTTTGGGGCAGAGCCATCTATAACAGCCCGGCCTTGCGCAATTTTTTTAGGGCACGCTTTCTTGCAGCGATCGCCTTTTTCTTTTTTCTCACACTCGGCTTTTCGAAGTGCTCGCGCTTTCGAACCTCCGAAAGGATACCGGCTTTTTCACACTGTTTTTTGAACCGTTTTATGGCGCTTTCGAAGGATTCGTTTTCTCGAACCCGAACGGCAGACATTAATATTTCACCCCCTTCATCGTAATATTTGCGTTGAGGAGCCCCCACCGCACACAGGCTCTCTCTAAACAGCCCACCGGAGTAAAGGCTGTTTTAAATCTCTGTTTTCCACAAAAGACAAAAATATAAAGGATTTTAAAGGATATTGAAGAAAAAAACAAACCACAATATTACCAAAAAAAAATATTTTGTCAATAGATTTATGGTGTTTTTATCTTATTTTCAATAAAAGATACATAATATTTCGCAGTAGACGCTGTAATTAGGCTTCAACCCGCCATATCCTGGCCCCAAGGGCGGAAAGCTTCTCTTCCAGATTTTCGTATCCTCGATCCAAGTGGTAGATCCTCGATACCTCGGTCTTTCCCGAGGCGACCAGAGCGGCCAGCACAAGAGAAGCGCTGGCGCGCAGGTCCGTGGCCATTACAGGCGCCCCTTCCAGCCGGGACGGCCCCATGATGGTGGCGCACGGGCCGTTTATGTCTATATTCGCCCCCAGGCGTCTCAGTTCTCCCACATGCATGAACCGGTTCTCGAATATCGTCTCTTTTATTAGGCTTCTGCCCTCGGCCTGGGTCATGAGCGCCATGATCTGAGCCTGCATGTCGGTGGGAAAGCCGGGATAGGGCAGGGTGCTTACTTCCAGTGGATTGAGAACGCCGGCTCTTCGTACAAGAATGCCTCCCGGACTTGCTTCGATTTCGACTCCGGCTTGTCCGAGTACCTCCGCCACCGCTTTGAGGTGATCCAGCCTGGCGGAGCGGACGAAGACCTCCCCCCCCGTTATCGCCGCTGCCGCGATCAACGTGCCTGCCTCGATCCGGTCGGGAACGATAGTGTGATCTGTGGCGCGAAGCGTACGACCCCCTTCTATCTTTACTGTTTCGGTGCCCGCCCCATCGATGGCGGCCCCCATTTTGACGAGCACATCGGCCAGCTCCGCCACTTCGGGCTCACAGGCCGCGTTCTCGATCACGGTTGTCCCACGGGCGCCGGTTGCGGCCATCATCAGGTTTTCCGTTCCCGTTACCGTGGGGCGTTCCAGGCGGATCTCAGCACCACGGAGCACCTCGGCTTTGGCGTCGACATAGCCGCCGCTGAGACAGATGGATGCGCCCATCTGTTCTAGACCTTTCAAGTGCTGGTCGATCGGCCGGGCCCCGATGGCGCAGCCTCCGGGCAGCGATATTCTGGCCTGTCCGAGCCGGGCCATGAGCGGGCCGAGAGCCAGGACGGATGCCCGCATAGTCTTCACCAGCTCGTAGGGGGCCTCGACGGAGCAGAGCGAATCCGTCCGGACTCTAACCACATCGCCGCTCCGTTCCACTTCGGCCCCCATCACACCCAGAAGCGTGCAGATCGTACGGATATCCCGGAGCTTCGGGATGTTGGCGAATGTGCTCCACCCGCTGGTGAGCATCGACGCGGCAAGGATCGGCAGGGCCGCATTCTTCGATCCACTTACCGTGACGGTCCCTGAGAGCTTCCTCCCCCCTTCGATGATCATTTTTTGCATGGTAGCCCTCTTCTCCTGTCCTGTGAGTTCACCAGTCTCTGAGCCGCACCTTGAGGATCCGGTCGTCCCGGCTGTAGTCCTCGACCACATCGACCGTGCCGTAGGCCGGGCAGTTGTGGATGAGATCTCCCAAGGGCGATGCCTGATCCTGTCCGATCTCCATCATGAGCCAGCCGGATGGGTTGAGGTGCTCCGCCGCCGTCTCTATGATGCGCCGGTGAAACTGCATGCCGTCGGGTCCCCCGTCGATTGCGGCGATCGGCTCGAACCGGCTCACCTCGGGCTGGAGCCCGCCGATCTCACCACTCCTGATATAGGGTGGGTTGGCCAGGATGAGATCAAACCGTGCCTCTTTGTGCAAAGGGGACAGCAGGTCGCAGCAGACGAAGCGGATGCGGTCGGCAACCCCGTGACGCCGGGCATTTCGGCGCGCCAACGCGAGCGTTGCCGGAGAGATGTCGGAAGCTATGAACCGGGCGCCCGGGATCTCCGTGGCCATCGCCACTGCACAAGGGCCGCACCCCGTGCACAGGTCGAGGATCATGAGCTCCGCCTCGGGTCGCGTGAAGGACCGCACGGTCCTGAGAGCCTCTTCGACAAGTAGCTCGGTCTCGGGACGCGGGATGAGCGTATCCGGCGACACCTCCATCGCCAGGGACCAGAACTCCTGCGTTCCAGTGATATATGGGAGTGGCTCCCGTTTCAGACGGCGGGCGAGCAGCGCTTTGAAAGATTTCAGCTCATCCGGGTTGAGCGGCTGGTCATAGTGCAAGTAAAGGTCTATCCGCCTCATGCCGAGGAGAAAGGAGAGAAGGAGCTCTGCGTCCAAACGCGCCCGGGGTATTCCCTTCTTCTGGAGGTAGTCTCGGGTCCACGAGAGGAGCTTCTTGATCGTCCACGGTGCTGAAGGAGATGGAGTGCTCACGGTTTCGTTGAAATCTGTCTCAGCGCTTCGCTCTGGAAGTGAGCGATGAGTGGATCGATGACCGGGTCGAGATCGCCCTCCAATATTCCCTGGAGTTTGTAAAGAGTGATCCCTATGCGATGGTCCGAGATGCGGCCTTGAGGAAAATTGTAGGTCCGGATTCGCTGGCTTCGGTCGCCGCTGCCGACCAGGAGCTTTCGCTCCTCGGAGATCTTTGACTGCTGTTCCGAGACGAGCCGGTCCAGGAGTCTGGCCTTGAGCACGCGCATTCCCTTTGCCTTGTTCTTGTGCTGGGATTTTTCATCCTGACAGCTCACAACGATCCCGGTAGGGATGTGAGTGATTCGCACCGCCGAGTCGGTTGTGTTCACGCTCTGCCCCCCCGGCCCCGATGAGCGGAACACATCGATCCGGAGCTCTCCGGGTTCTATGGAGACATCCACATCCTCGGCCTCGGGCAATACGGCCACGGTTACCGCCGATGTGTGAATACGCCCCTGCGACTCGGTCTCGGGTATTCGCTGAACCCTGTGCACGCCGCTTTCGTAGCGCATCCTGCTGAATGCACCCCGTCCCTGGATGAGGATGATGATCTCTTTGAAGCCGCCGAGCCCGGTGGGGTGCTGATTCATGATCTCGACATTCCAGCTCCGCCTCTCGGCGTATTTCATGTACATCCGCAGAAGGTCCGCGACGAAGAGGCTTGCCTCCTCGCCCCCTGTCCCCGCCCTGATCTCGAGGAAGGTGTTCTTTTCGTCCCGCGGATCCTTTGGGAGCAGCAGGA
This sequence comes from uncultured Thermodesulfobacteriota bacterium, assembly GCA_964522545.1. GTDB lineage: Bacteria > Desulfobacterota > DSWW01 > CAZFWM01 > CAZFWM01 > CAZFWM01. Next base: position 25,926 of record CAZFWM010000006.1, on the reverse strand, counting down.
TCTTCAGGTCCAGGTTGATTGCCTCGAGTTCTGCTCGAAGCGTCTGGATCTCTTCCCGGGCGAGGTCACAAATGTCCTCGTCCGACTCGGAGAGGAGCGTCTTGTTCTCCTCGATCTGGGCACTGACGTCCTTGTAGCGCTTGTAGGTCTCCACGATCTTGGAGAGGTCCGCGTATTCCTTGGAGATACGCCTGAGGGCCCCCGCGTCCGAAGCGACCTCTGGATCGCCGAGTCTTTCCTCGAGATCTCTGTGTCTTTGCTCCACATCCTCGAGCTTTTCAAATATGTCCATAGCTGTTTACTCTATGAATTCCCTGCAATAGTCGTCCGGAAGCCCCGCGGCTTCCTCCGTTTTCAGGGACTCTTTCAGAGCCACGAGAGCGATCTCGATCTGGTCGTCGGACGGCTCATTCGTGGTGAGCCGCTGGAGCCAGAGTCCGGGCATCAGGATCGTACTGAAGAATCGATTTTTGCGCTTCCGGTCTCCCAGCTTGATCGCTTCGTAGGAAAGGCCGGCTATGAGCGGAACAAGTAGGAGGCGGGAGCCCGCTTTGACGGCAAAGGAGGAGTGCACTGGAATCAGCGAAAAGACCAGGATCGAGATGACCATGACCATCAGCAAAAAACTGGTCCCGCATCGCGGGTGAAGGGTTCCGTATTTTTTTGCATTTTCCAGGGTCAGGTCCTCTCCGGCCTCATAGGCGAAAATGGATTTGTGCTCGGCTCCGTGATACTCAAAAACGCGTTTGATATCCTTGATCAGCGTGATGAGCCGGATATAGATGAGAAAGATGAGCACCCTGAACAGCCCGTCTACCAGATTGAACAGGAATCCGGATTCTCCAAGGATTTCGAACTCGTTGCGGGCCAGACGCGTCAGTACCAAAGGGAGCAAGAAGAAAAGAGCAAGGCCGAAGCCGATCCCGAGTACGACTGTGGCGCCAAGGGCCAGATTCCCGAGCTCCTCGTCCTCCTCATCGCCCCCGTAGGCCTTGTTGGCCGAATAGGTGAGGGCCCTTACCCCAAGCATCAGCATGGAGAAGAGCGAGACGACACCCCGAAGGATGGGGAGTCGCAAGACCCGGAAGCGGTCCGACAGGAGGCGAAGACGGCTGTTGCGGACGATGATGTGACCGTCCGGAAGACGCACAGCGATGGAAAGCGATTTTGGTGCGCGCATCATCACTCCTTCGATGAGCGCCTGTCCTCCTACTTTCACGGTGATGGGCTCCTCAGGTCTACATTCTATCTTCGTTGTAGAGCATGGATGCTCCAGGGTAGGGCATACGAACCTGCGTGCGCGTGGTTGCGATCAACCGGCGCTCTGGAGGGGCTGCAGAAGGCTACGTGGACTTGAGGGTGCGGCCATACTTTTTCATGAATTTTTCGACACGCCCCGCCGCCACAAACGTTTTCTGCTTGCCGGTATAAAAAGGGTGGCAATTAGAGCAGATTTCCGTGGTGAGGTTCTTTTTCGTCGACCGGGTTGGTATCTCATTCCCGCAGACGCACCGGATTGTCGTATCGCTATATTCTGGATGAATTCCCTTTTTCATGGATCGTCAACTCCATTTGAATTATTTGGCCACCGAATTGAAACAAACCAGTCTAAACAAATTTGCTCACAAGATCAATAGGCTTATAAAATATTTTTTTCCGGCGGCTCTCGTCCCCTGGTCTCAGGATTAGGTATTCATCATCTCCAGAAATTCTTTGTTCTTTTTTGTCTGAGATATCTTTTCCAAGAGGAATTCCATACTCTCGACCGTGTTGAATTCCTGGAGGACTTTTCTCAGCACCCATGTCCTGTTGAGGTCGCTTTGATCGAGGAGGAGCTCCTCTTTGCGGGTGCCGGACCGACTGATATCGATGGCGGGGAAGATCCTGCGGTCGACGAGCCGCCGGTCCAGGTGGAGCTCCATGTTGCCCGTTCCCTTGAACTCCTCGAAGATCACCTCATCCATCCGGCTCCCGGTGTCGATGAGCGCTGTGGCCACGATGGTCAGACTCCCACCTTCTTCGATGTTCCTTGCGGCCCCGAAGAAACGTTTCGGCTTGTGAAGGGCGTTTGAATCGACTCCACCGGAGAGGATTTTGCCGCTCGGCGGGATCACGGTATTGTGGGCTCTGGCCAGCCGGGTTATCGAGTCCAGGAGAATCACCACATCCTTCTTGTGCTCGACAAGTCGCTTGGCCTTTTCGATAACCATCTCGGCCACTTGCACGTGCCGTGAGGCCGGCTCGTCAAAGGTGGAGCTCACCACCTCTCCGTCGACGGAGCGCTCCATGTCGGTCACTTCCTCGGGACGCTCGTCTATGAGGAGGACGATGAGAGCAACATCCTTGTGATTGGCTTTGATGGCCTGGGCGATCGCCTGGAGGATCATGGTCTTGCCGGTCCTCGGGGAGGCCACGATCAGGCCGCGCTGGCCTTTCCCGATCGGTATGAGGAGGTCCATGACCCGGGTCGTGTAATGGGTGGGGACTGTCTCCAGGGTGAACATCTCGTTCGGGTAGAGCGGGGTGAGGTTGTCGAAGAGGATCTTTTCTCTGGCGATCTCCGGATCCTCATAATTGACCGACTCCACCTTGAGAAGAGCGAAATAGCGCTCCGAGTCCTTGGGGGGGCGAATCTGCCCCGAGACGGTGTCGCCCGTGCGCAGGTTGAAGCGCCTGATCTGTGAGGGCGATACATAGATGTCGTCGGGTCCCGGGAGGTAGCTGTAATCCGGCGCCCGCAGAAAGCCGAATCCGTCGGGAAGGGTTTCAAGCACGCCCTCCCCGTAAATGATGCCGTTCTGTGCGCTCTGTGCCTGGAGGAGGGCGAATATCAGCTCCTGCTTGCGCAGTCCGGAGGCCCCTTCGATATTGAAATCTCTAGCAATTTGTGTGAGATCGGCTATCGACTTCTGCTTCAGTTCCTGGAGGTGCATGTCATCTCCTTTTTTAGGTTCATGTGGCCGTCCTTACGCCAGAGGCCGAAGTGCCGGGGTCCTGGTGGAACCGGGCCTTATAGTAGGATCATGGATGCTGGCTTCTGGACATTGGAGGATGAAATCGGTGTGCGATGCGGTCTATCGCGGAATGTGGAATTCCTCACCTGGGCCGTTTTGCTCTAAGTAGGTTACGCTTTCCTTTTGATACAGTACCCTCTGCCATGTCCAGTTCTCTTGTCCGGGGGGAATAGCTTTTCCCCGAATGAAACAGATCGACACCACTCCCTGTCTTACAACCGCCAGTGGACTTGATTACGATGAAATGGAACGCAAGAGGTTACTCAGTGTGTTTTGGATCAACGGACGCGAAAGCGTCAGAGGAGTATAAAGGACTGTACTTTTTATTTTTCATCCCTGGACGGGCCTCATTACGAGACAATAGTAAACTTTTCGATCATTCATGTCAAGTGTTTTTTTCGAAGACCGGGACCGAGGAGGATTTTTTTTGAAAAACAGGTCATAAATGTAACCTCTAAGGCGCCAATGGGGAGCCGGTGCCTCCGTCGGGCAGCAGGACAAAGCTCAACTGACGTCCCGTGACCGGACCGTCCCGCCGGGCTGAGAAAAAGAGGTCCGGCCTGCACTTCGTACACAGGTTCTCAGAGTGGACGTTCTGAGGAGGGAGCCCGGCCCTGGCGAGCTGGAGACGTACGGCCCCCGGGAGGTCGCATTGCCACCGTCCGCGCCCATTGGGATGGAGGAAGCTCTCTGGTTCGGGGGTGGAGGCCCTGAGCCGCTCCGCCGTATCCTTGCTGATTTCAAAGCAGCAAGGCCCGATGGCCGGCCCGATGCCGGCCGCCACCCGGGTGGGATCACAGGAAAAGCTCGCTCCCATGGTCGCAAGGGCCTTCTCTACGATTCCCAGCGCGACTCCACGCCAGCCGGCATGGACGATTCCGACCGCCCTGCCGTCCATATCAGCGAGTATGACCGGAACACAATCCGCGGTGAATACGCCGAGGACGACACCGGCGCTGCCGGTCACGAGGGCGTCACCCTGTGGAGCCGAGGATAGCGGCAGCTCCGGAATGATGACCCTGTCGCCGTGAACCTGCTCCATCGTGATGAGGTGCTCGAGCGCAAATCCGAAGGTTCGGGACAGAATCGCCTTGTTTTCGGCAACCCGGCGGGGATCATCCCCCTGTCGCGTGCAGAGGTTCAGGGTCTCGTAGGGGTCGGTGCTCGACCCTTTGTGGCGGGAACAGAAAGCGTGCCGGATTGGCGCCGCAGAGGAGAGGCCCGGAAGGATGAGATGCGTCACTGCGGGACCGGAGATGATCATCTGCCTTTTGCGCGAACCCTCACCCGGAGGCGAGCAGAGTTCGTATCGTCTCTACGTCCTGCTGGATCTGAGCGACAAGGGCCTCCGGAGAGGAGAAAGTCCGCTCCTCTCGGATGCGCTCTACGAACTCCAGGGAGATCGACTCCCCGTACAGATCACCTTCGAAATCGAGAAGATGGGCCTCCACCGTGAGCTCGGCGCCCTCGAAGGTCGGATTGGTTCCGATATTGACGGCCCCATCCAGGATCTGGTCCTGCCGTCGCACGCGGGCGGCGTAGACCCCGGAGGCGGGCAGGAGATCCTGGCTCGTGGCGAGGTTCGCCGTGGGGAAGCCCAGCCTCCGTCCACGGTCCTCACCCCGGATGACCGTGCCGCGGATGGTGAAAGGCCGGCCCAGCAGAGCCTGGGCGCGGCGGATCTCTCCGCTCGTGAGCAGTCCCCTGATCACCGAGCTGCTCACTGCCGAGCCGTCCACAGTGACCGCTTCGATGACCTCCACGGTGAAGCCGATCTCGGCGCCGAGGGCCTGGAGTGTGGTGGTGCTGCCGCCTCGCCCGGAGCCGAAGCGGTAGTTGTGCCCCACGAAAACGGCCCGGGCGCCAAGCCCTTCGCCGATGACCTGCTTGGCGAACTGGTGAGGCGACATGCGTGAAAACTCGATCGTGAAAGGCTCGCTGATGACGATGTCGAGTCCGAACTCGGCCATGAGCGCCGCCTTTGTTTCAAAGTCCGTGATGATTCCGGGCGCCCGGTCCGGGGCCAGGACCTTCAAAGGGTGGGGTTCAAAGGTATAGACGATCGACTCGCCTCCGTGGGAGCTCGCCCATTCCCTCACCCGCCGGAAGATACGCTGGTGCCCTATGTGTACCCCATCGAAATTACCAAGGGTGACTGCGGGACGGGTGAAAGAGGATTGTACGTTCTTGAGTCCCCGGATGACCTTCATCGGCTGTTCCAGTGATTTTTATAAGCAGCTGAAGCGATGTGAATTGGAAAAGGTATCGTCCTTGGAGCGCCTTGTCAATCGGCAAGGAGGGGGAGAAAACTGTTGCCGACCTGTGGATGAGGTATCGCCAACGCCTCTGAAATGGTGGCGCCCACGTCGGCGAAGGTCTCCCGTGTTCCAAGGTCAACTCCCGAGCGCCTCCCCGGCCGCATGGCGATCAGGGGGACGTACTCGCGCGTGTGGTCCGAGCCGGTCCAGGTCGGGTCGTTGCCGTGGTCCGCGGTTATGATGAGGAGATCCCGGTCGTTCATGGCCGAGTTCAGGTCCGGAAGAAAGGCGTCGAAAGCCTCGAGGGATCGGGCGTATCCCTCCGTGTCGCGGCGGTGCCCGTATCGCATGTCGAAATCGATCAGGTTGGCGAAGATGAGCCCTTCTTCGAGCTCGGCGCATGCCTCGAGGATCCGGCGCATTCCATCATCATTGTCCGTTGTGTGAATGCAGCGGGTCACCCCCCGGCCCCCGAAGATGTCGTCGATCTTGCCCACCCCGCTCACCGTGACACCGCGCTCCACGAGCCGGTCCAGCACCGTGGTCCCGGAAGGCTCCAGGGAGTAGTCCCGCCGATCCGGCAGCCTTACGAAGGATCCCGGCTCTCCGTGGAAAGGGCGTGCGATCACGCGGCTGATATTGAAGGACTCTGTGATTCGACGGGCGATCTCGCACATCCGGTACAATTCGGCCAGAGGGATGACATCCACATGGACGGCGATCTGAAAGACGCTGTCCGCCGAGGTGTAGACTATCGGGTGGCCGGTTGCCATGTGCTCACGGCCGAGGCGCTCGATGATCTCGGTGCCGCTGGCGGCCACGTTGCCGAGGGTTCCCCGGCCGATCTCCCGGGAAAAGGGGGTCAGGATCTCCTCGGGAAAACCCTCCGGAAATGTGGGGAACGGATGCGAGAGGGTGAGGCCGGCGATCTCCCAGTGGCCCGTGGTCGTGTCCTTTCCGGGCGAGAGCTCGGCCATCTTCCCGTACCCGGCCGACGGGTGATCTGCGGGGCGCAGGCCCGAGATTTCGGCGACGCATCCCAGCCCCATCTTTTCGAGATGGGGGAGCGAGAGGGAGCCCACGGCCTCGGCGCAGTGAACCAGCGAATTCGCGCCGTCGTCTCCGTAGTCCCCGGCATCAGGCAGGCAACCCACGCCCACGCCGTCCAAAATGATCAGTATGGCCCTGCGGATTGATGATGTCTGGTCCATGGATTCATTACATACGCAACTTTCAATCCAAAATCAACCGTCAAAAAAAATCGTCTCATTTACAGCTCTTCCTAATTTGGCTAAGATCCTAATACGGCACAGCCGTAGCCAATTTGGCAAAGAATGCCATAGCAAATACGAAAGTGAGTCCTCAGTCGAAAGTCAACAGTCAACAGTTCAGAGTTGAGAGTCACCTGCTTTTCACTCTCGACTGTCAACTTTTAACTGTAAACTGTAAACTGTAAACTCACTCGGCCCCTGACATTGAGCCCACATCTACGCCAGTCGCGTAGATGTCTTGATTAAGCGTCTACAATATGAAGCGGATCGTATCCTCCTACATTTTTCGTGAAACCCTCACGCCCTTCGGCCTGGGGCTCCTCGTCTTTACCACGGTCCTCCTCCTGCAGAGGATCATCCGACTCATCGAGATGATCGTAAATAAAGGAGTGCCTCCCGGAAGCGTTCTCAAACTGATTCTCTATCTCCTCCCCTACTTCTTCGTCTTCACCATCCCGATGGCGCTGCTGCTGGCCGTGCTCGTGGCTTTCAGTCGCCTCCACGCCGACAGCGAGATCACGGCTCTCAAGGCTTCGGGGCTGAGCCTCGGCCAGCTGCTGCCGCCCGTATTCTTGCTGGCCACGCTCTGCTACATCGTGACGACGGCGATAACGCTGGCCGTCCTTCCCTATGCCAATCACGGCTTTCGCAATCTCCTCTATACGGTCGGCAAGACCAAGGCCCTGGTCGGTATCAAGGAGCGCGTCTTCATCGATGATTTCGAAGGGATCGTCCTCTACGTCGATCGTATGCCTGTCAAGTCCGATCGGATGGACGGCGTGCTCGTTCTGGACCAGCGATCGTCCGATGATCCCTTTACCATCGTGGCCCGCACAGGGACCGTTCTCTCCGATCCGGAGACACTCACAACCACGCTGAGGCTTCGGGACGGAAGCATCCACAGGGCCCGCGAGAAGGGCCGCATCTACCAGAAGGTCGACTTTGAGCTCTATGACCTGAATCTCAACCTCGGCAGCCAGGTCGCCGGACCCCGTGTTAAGAAGGACCGCGAGCTCACGATCGGCGAGCTATACAAAAAGGCGAGGATGACTCGAGCCGAAGGGGAGAACGATGCCCCCCATAGGGTCGAGATCCACGCCCGCTTTGCCATGCCCGTGGCCTGTTTCGTATTTGCCCTGCTCGGCGTGCCGCTGGCCCTGCAGCCCGTAAGATCTTCGCGCTCTGTGGGATTCCCCTTGAGCATCGCCGTGTTCGCCCTCTACTATGTGCTCCAGAAGGGGGGGGAGGCCCTGGGGGCCCAGGGAAAGCTCCCCGCACTGGCGAGCGCGTGGGCCCCCAATGTCCTGATCGGTTCGCTCGCAGTCTACCTGCTGTGGAAGCGGTCCAGAGATGCACCGGTGGTGGTGCTGGAGTGGCTCGAATCAGGAATCGAGGTGGCGGCTGACTGGGGCAAACGCCTACTCTCTAGGCGGGGATGATAAGAGGCAAGGTGATATGTCGATTCTCTCGCGCTACATACTAAAGGAGTTCATCCGGTGCTTTGTCCTCTGCCTCATTGCCTTCATCACGATCTACCTGATCGTCGATTTTTTTGAGCGCATGGAGAAATTCATCCGATACGAGGCCGCCGCAGGGGCGGTCGCTCAGTACTTTCTATGTAAGCTTCCCATGATCATTTATCAGGTGGGCCCCGTGGCGATGGTGATCGGCGCCCTTCTGGCGATCGGGCTTCTGGCGCGAAACAATGAGATCGTGGCGATGATGGCCGGCGGCGTGAGCCTCTACCAAGTGGTCGCTCCGATCATCCTGGCTGCCGTGGCGTGCAGCGCAGGCACATGGGTCCTGAGCGAGTACATCATGCCCTATACCAACTGGAAGCTCGAGTACATCAACCAGGTGAAGCTGAAAAAGAAGACTGTGAAGCGGATGCTGGTCAAGAACAACATCATGTACCGAAGCGGAAATGCGATCTACAGCATTCGCCTTTTCGATCCCCGCTCACAGGTCATGAAGGGGGTGACTTTCTTCTACTTCTCGCCGGACTTTCACCTGATCCGAAGGATGGATGCCGTGGAGGGGGCCTGGGACGGGAGGGGATGGGTGTTCCGCGGAGTCACGGAGCGGCGGTTCGGGCCCGGGGGGGAGGTCGAGGTGTCGGGTGCGGATGAGCAGACAATCTCGATCCCGGAGGGGCCGGCCTCTTTTCTGGAGGTAGAGAGAGAGACCGAGGAGATGAGCTATGCCGATCTGAGGCAGTACACACAGAAGATCCGGGATGAGGGCTATGATCCGACACCCTACCTCGTGGACCTCCACGCAAAGATCGCCTTTCCCGTGCTCAATTTTTTTACCGTCTTCATCGGCATCGGGTTTGCTCTGCGAACCGTCAGGAGCGGAGGTATCGCGGCCGGGATCGCTTTGAGCATCACGGCGGGCTTCGTCTACTGGATCATCTATGGGATGGGCCTGTCCCTGGGCCACTCCGGAGCGCTGCCTCCCCTTGTCGCGGCCTGGTCGCCCAACGTGCTGTTCGGCGCCGGAGGGATTTATCTCTTATTCTCCAATAAGCAATAATCTATTCAAAAGGCGACGACGAACCGGAGCTCGAGCGTCTCCATGATCTGCCCGGACCCGGCTGCCGGGAGGCGCCAGCTCATCCGATAGACCTTCCCTTCTTCCGATTCTTCCAGGGACTCCTTGAAATAAAGGAATCCCGAGACCATGAGTCCCGGGCGCACATCCCCTTCCGGGAGGCCCGCGTGCAGGATCTCCCTCGCCATTTCTACACAGGGTCCCCAGTCCCAGTGATCATAAGGTGCCGGCCACCAGGGATCCCAGAAGGGATCGTAGGGATACGGTCCGAGGCGGATCTGGAACCCGAGCGGTCCGGTCATCGAGGCGCACAGGGGCGGGCAAGTTCTGAGCGGACCGGCAGCCTTTCCTGCCGCCGGTCCCGTTTCTATAAACGGTACAAAGCCGAACAGGATTTCCACCACTTCGCGGGGAGAGAGGGCCGGTATTTGCCGGTTCGCCTCGTCAATCAGGAGAATGTCCTGATATCGAACCGAGAGTGCCTCATCCCCCGAGTTGGTCAGGGAGCCCTTCAGGGGGATAAAGTATTCCTGCAGCCACCGGGTCCCGTGGCGCCACTGACCGGTGGCCGCCACGAGGGAGGCGGATTCCCCACTAGCTCTGGCGATGCTGGGATCTTCTCCGGGAGGCGGATCGGTCGGTCGGAGCCCGGGCACGGCGCATCCGGCCAGGAGAGCCGCCATGACGATGGGAATGCATCGGCGTAGATAGAATGCCATACTATCACTCCTTGTCCGATTATCGAGGGAGGCCGCCGCTGAAAGATTGCTTATCCGTTTCCTTTTTCCGGCTCGTTTTCGGAAATAGTATATCAAAAGAGGGGGGCGGTGGAAAACAAGCTCGCAGGGATCTCCGCAAGGTCGGGAGGAATCGGTTGAAAAGTCGATCTCTGCCGGTTCAGCGTTTTTGGGTCGCTTGACACTTCGCGAGAATTTGTCTACTTTTTTTTCGAATTGGCTAGGTGGACATATGTGCGAAGTCGCCCCGAGGGGAGAGTCGGATTTCGGTGGAGGATCGGTGCATGAAGAGAAAAGACAGGACCGCTCTCGATGAACTGCGCGAGCAGAGTGAAAAAGTGATCACAGGCATGATAAATGACTTTTTGGCCAAAAAGTCATTCCGGGGCACCCGGAAAAAGATAGGCGACGCACACTTGCGTATAGACCGCAATATTCATCTGGCTCTGTATGCCCTGAACATCCCGTCGAAGAGAGATCTCGATCGGCTCGGGCGGAAAATCGATGCCATGAGTGAGAAGGCCAAGGCTATTACCGGAAAGGTTGACGAGCTGCTCACCGCAGAACGTGATTGAAGGTGCTTTTATGAAATCAACGCGCGTCCTTCCATTGAAGCGAAAGCGAAGGATTGCCATGACGGGCGCTGCCGGATTCATCGGGACTCGCTTGCTGCGGCGGCTGCAGGCCGATGATTCGTACGAGAAATTCGTCCTCCTCGACATGCGCAAGCCGGACGGCCCTCTCAAGAGGACGAAGTTCTACAAGGTCGACCTCACCGAGCCGACGGCCGACGCATTCATCGCCGATATCCTCAAGCGGGAGAAGTGCGACACCTTTGTCCACCTGGCATTTCTTCATCACCCCACTCTCAGAACCAGCTACGCCCACGAGCTCGAGTCGATCGGCACGATGTATGTACTCAATGCATGCGCCGAGTGCGGCGTGCCGAAGATCGTGGTCTCGTCCACTACGCTCGTCTATGGGGCCTACCCGTCGAATCCCAACTTCCTCTCCGAAAACTACCCTCTAAGGGCCGGAGGGTTCCCGATGTTGAGAGATCGCGTGGAGATCGAGCAGCAGATCCGGGCCTATCGCTCCAAGCACACGGACTCTGTGGTGACGGTGCTCCGCCCCTGCCTTACGCTAGGGCCGACGATACAGAATTTCGTTACGCGCTACCTGAGCCTCCCCGTTATCTACACGGTCCTCGGGTATGATCCGCTCATGCAGTTCGTTCATGAGGATGATGTGATCCGGGCCTTCCACCTCGCCGTGGAGCAGGATTTCTCAGGCGAGTACAACATCGTGGGAAAAGGGGTGCTTCCGGTAAGCACACTGATCCGGATCGCCGGAAAGATAAACCTCCGCCTTCCCTCTGCCGTCCTCAACCCAATGATGGAAATGCTCTGGCTCTCCAACCTTGCCATCACACCGACCGCGTACCTTAATTACATCCGGTATATCTTCATTGCCGACGGGATCAAAGCGGCCGAGGAGATGGGATTCGAACCTCAGTACTCGACCAAGGAGACCCTCGAACACTTCATCGGCAAGCTCCGGCTGCGGAGGCTGCGCCTTGCCAATGACTAGAGCGGGGGGCTCTGCCGCCCGGTAAGAATAGGGGGAATGAAGTGCGAAAGATCGCCTTCATCAATGAAAAGGGTGGAAGTTGCAAGACGACGCTCACCCTCAATATAGGATCCTACCTGGCCAGGGAAAAGGGCAAGAAGGTCCTCCTCATGGACCTCGACCCACAAGGGCAGCTCGGCAAGGGACTCGGATTCGATGTCAACAGCATGGAGGCGACCGTGTTCGAGTGGATCACGGATGAGACCCTCCAGGGGCACGAAGTGATATGCAGCTCCCGCATTCCAGGGCTGGATATCATCGTGTCCAACAAGAGGCTCATCGATTTTCCGATTATGGTGGCCGATCAAGAAGACAGAATCCAAAGACTTCAGAACCGGGTGGATGAGATCGCAGGCTACGATTACATCCTCTTTGACGCCCCACCCTCTCTCGGGCTCCTCACCCTCAATATCATGATGGCCACTCAGGAGGTCATCATTCCGGTCTCTATGACGTACTTCGCCCTGGACGGGTGCGCCGAGGTCGAGGATACGGTCGATGTCGTCAAGGATAACTTCGGCAAAGATAATCTCGATATAACCATGATCGTGCCCACACTCTATCGAAATACAAATTTGGCAAAGGCAATCCTGGAGCAGTTGCAATCCCGGTTCGGGGCCCGCGTGGCCCGAACTGTGGTCCGGTACGATGTCAAGCTGGACGAGGCCCAGAGCCACGGATTGACGATCTGGGAGTATTTCCCCCGGAGCCGGGGAGCGCAGATGATGAAGGATCTGGCTGAGGAGGTGATCCGCCATGGCAAAAAACGTGCTCGGATCAAACCCGTTTGAGGAGAAAAAGGTCCGGCCCAGTCGATCGAGCGCTATACTCTCCCGCGAGCCGGTGAAGAAGGGGAGGGGAGTCGGCGATGGGAGGCGGATCGGGTTGCTGGAGAAGGAATCGCCGGCAAAAGAGCGCCCCCCGAAGACCCGGGCGCGCCCGTCACGCCCGGATGCGGATAAGCCGAAGCGGGAGAAAGCCGCTCCTCGGAGGGCTGCGGCAAAGAGCCGAAAAGCCGTCCGGGCCACAGAGAAGCCCGACAAAAGCCCGACCAAGGCCAGAAGTCTGAAGGTGGTCGGCGCCCCTCCGCCCAGAGGCAAGGATGCAGGGGCGAAGCGCAAGCAGTGGACGGTACAAGACTTCCCCGTGGCCGATAGAGCGGCGAAGAGGCCGGAAGAGGAAGAGGCGGCTGCGGCGGGCATGGGAGATCGAGTCCCGGGCGCGGGAGAGGCCGCCATTCCCGGGGTGGAGATGGGAGAAAAGGCCGGGCCCCGGGTCGAGACGGCTGCACTGACCGACAGCTGGATCCACCTGGTACGCAGATATATCTCTCTCCGCTTCTACCTTCGCAGGGCCGTGCAGCTGGGCCTATGGAACCGCTCCGACGAAGTGGACGAGTTCGGGCTCGACCCGGTATTCGAGGAGCGGGCTCGGCCGCTGTTCGAATTCCTCTACAAGAAATACTGGCGGGTCGAGGCGACGGGTTTGAATAATATACCGAAGACCGGCCGTGCGCTCCTCGTTGCGAACCATTCCGGTGTGTTCCCTTATGACGGAGCCATGATCTCCATGGCCGTGCGGCTGGAGCACCCGGACCACAGGGAGGTCCGTCCCCTCGTGGAGGATTTCGTCTACCACTTCCCCTTTCTCGGCCCCTTCGTCGCCCGCATCGGCGCCATTCGCGCCTGCCAGGAGAACGCCGAGCGCCTGCTGCGCCAGGGGGCCCTCGTGGCGGTGTTCCCGGAGGGGATCAAGGGAAACGTGAAGTACTACCGCCAGCGCTACCAGCTCCAGCGGTTCGGCCGCGGCGGTTTTATCCGGCTGTGCATGCACACCGGCACGCCCATCATCCCGGTGGCCGTGGTGGGGGCTGAGGAGATCCACCCCGTGATCGCGCGTGCCGACTGGCTCGGCCGCCTCATCGGGTTCCCTGTTCTTCCCATCACGCCCACGCTCCCCCTGCTTGGACCTCTGGGCCTTGTTCCGTTGCCGTCGAAGTGGCACATCCACTTCGGCAAGCCGATCAACATCGGCCGGTACGCACCCGAGGCCGCCGAGGACCACATCCTCGTCAACCGCCTCACCCTGAAGGTGCGCGAGGTGATCCAGGAGATGATCAAGGACAACCTGAAGAAGCGCCGCTCTCCGTTCTTTGGGTAAACCGGTTTCCTTCCTGGATTCATGGGTTCCTCAGAGGAAAAACCAATTCAGCCGTTCGCGGCGGCGTCGATCACGATGCGGTCGCGCACATGGTCTCGCAGGTCCCGCATCTCCAGGGCGATCTTTCCGGCATCGACGTCGACGATGATGTAGTGGTAGTCGGTCACCAGCGATGCTGTGTGGGGGCCCGGCCGATCGACCCGATGGAGCCGGGCCCCGCCTCCTCCCGTCACAATGTAGGTCACGCCGTCGATCGGCCGCATTCGCTCATAGTAATGGTTGTGGCCGGAAAATACCGCGTCAACCCCACAGCGGCTGTAGAGAGAGGCAAGGGCCTTTCCTGCCGGTCGGTTCACGATTCCCCTGAGGGATCCGTAGAGAGGCTTGTGGTGGATGACGAATAGGGGGCTCCGGCCGGACGCTCCATCGAGGTCTGAAGCGGCAAAGCGAAATTGGTCGGAATCGGGGTCGAGGGGGCCCTCCGTGTTCAGCACCAGGAAGTGGGCCGGGCCCCAGTCGAAGGAGTAGTAGAATCCTTCGACCCTTCCTCCTGTCGTGGGTATGAAATAGCGGCGCAGTCGCTCCCCTCCGTCGGAGAAGTCATGATTGCCGGCGGCGACGACCACGGGCAGGCCGGCCAGCAGCGGCACGCCCCGGCGAAAATAGGCGTCCCAGGAGCGCTCCTCGTCCGTGTGGAAAACAATGTCCCCTGTGTGGAGCAGGAATTCGGGCTCCTTCTTCCGGATCATCGAGAGGAGCCACCGGTGTACCAGATTTTTTTTGAACCGTCCGGCCCGGGTGTCGCCGTAGACCGCAAAGCGCAGCGGCCGGGCCTTGCTTACGGTCCCGGGTGCCGGGGCCGTGGTAAACCTGTGCTCCTCGGTCCGGAAGGTCGTATCGCCGGCCGAGTTGCGCACCAGCGCACGGTAGCGGTATTCAGTCCCCGGTAGCAGATCGTTTAGCCGGACATGGTGCACGCGGCGCCCCGGAGCGCCATCCTTCCCGGTGCCCGGCTCCGGCCCCGGGGCCAGAGAGCCGTATTCGGGCGATGTGCCGTACTCGACGAAGACCGGGTACCCTTCTCTTGTTTCGATGACAATGACCGCCCGGTCAGGCTCGACGGCCTGGATTATCGGTCCTTTGGCTATCGGCCCGCGCGGCGCACAGCAGAGCGCCGCCGACAGAAGAAGTACTGCCGCCGATCCAGGCAACCATCGTATCCATCGGTTCTTCACTCGACGACCTTTGAGGAGAATGGAACTCCCCTGCTGGGCAAATTGAATGGTGGGGTACGGCATGCCGTGCCCTTACAGCTTAACCTGGAGCCCGATAAAGATGAGCGGGGCCAGGGTCGTTCGGATATGGTTGGGGAGCTCCTGTTCGTCTTCATAGTCGAACCGCTCATAGCCGATGCCTGCAAAGGCCCTCCCTTCGGTACCCGACCAGCGCCAAAGCCGGTATCTGCCCAATACTTCCGCCGCAAGGATCAAGGGCGCGCTGCCCACCGGCACGGAGCCGTAGAATTTCAAGACTCCAGAGAAAGGGCTTTTCGGGCACCATTCTATCTCCATTCCGGCCTGTGCGGCCCCCTTGGTATAGCTCCTGTCTGCCACTCCGTTCGTTAGGTCGCTCAATCTGTAGTGGAAGTTGAAGAGGTAAATCCCGATGGTCGGATGGAGGCCGACAGTCGCTCCTTGATCATTGGCCAGTATGAGGCTGTAGCGATAGCCGATCCGGTAGGAATTGAGGCGGGCGCTCAGCTCGACCGAAGAATCCGGAGGGAAGTGGGTATTGTTGCTGACGAGGGAAGCGTCAAGGGTGCTTTGCCGAGATATGGCCAGGAGGCGCGCTTTGCCGATCAGGGAGTGAGGCCCCCAGCCAAAGGAACCCCGAACCTCCGTCATCGCAACATCATCGACGTCCAGCTCCTCCAGGGACGGCCGCTTTTTGCTCGAAGAGCCTGGGCGGCCTCCTGCGGGTGTCTGCAAAAATCCATTGATCACGCCGAACCGAATCGAGCACTCCGCCTCTGCAAGGAGACCGGTCCTCTTCTGTATCTTCCAGGTGCTCCCGCACCCGGCCAGAAGCAGGCATGTGAGCATGACCGCCGAATGGAAAGCCGGATGATTCCTTCTTCTCGGCGTCATGTACAATCGCTATTCTCCGATCGTACTTTGACGCGTTTCCGTTCTGCGATTTTATGCAACGATTCTTTCATTGTGACAGCTACGTTTATTGCGTGGATCTTCATAGATGGTCATTTGGGAAAGGGGGGCGGAGCTGACGGCTGACAGCTTGCGGCTCCGCCGCGCTAAGGTTGACAGGAGAGAATAGGATTCTTCTGCGTTGGGGGAGCCGGGATTACGCTCCGGCCGGGTCGCTTGCTCATTTCTCCTTCTCCAGAACCCGGAGCTTTTTCTCCAGCTTCTTGAGCGCCTCCTCCATCCCCTCGACTCTTTCCTGGATATCGGAGAGACAGGTCAGCCTTTTTACCGATGGCCGGATCCGCTCATCGAACTTTTTCTGGAGCATATCAATGCTCCGCTGGTGGGTCTGAAACCACTCCCGCAGCAGGGCCTGGCCCTCCTCCATGGTGATCTCGCCCTTGCCGATAAACTTTTGGACCTGTTTCTCCGTCTCACTCTTCACGCCAGAAAAGGAGTGAAGGCTCTTCTGTAGGAATTCGGAGATGGACTCCCCCCCCTGCTGGATCAGGTCCCTGAGGACTGATAGGGGCAAGATTCCTTTTTTCTGTTTCTCCTCTTCAAGGATGATCTGAGTGAGGGTCAGCGAGGTGAGGTCTTCCTTGGTCCGGTTGTCTATTACCTTCACATCCTCGCCGTCTTTGATCATCTGACCGATCTCTTCGAGAGTCACATAGCGGCTCAGACCCGTATCGTAGAGTTTTCTGTTTCCGTATCTTTTTACAACTTTGGCCATGGCAACATGTTTCTTCGATGCAGGGATTGTCGTGATCGATAATTTTGGATACCTGAATTTTTAACACGACGCGTTATAGGCGTCAAGGAGAGCGGTCAGCTGTCAGCTGCCGTGGGCTCTCACTCGATCACGACCTTCCGGATGCCGGCACTCTTTGCGCCGCGCCATGAGGGCGACGATCGGGCGAGCTCGATCTCCTGGTCCAGCATCGCAAGGACGGTCTCGAAGGCCTCGATCTGGGTGCGGAGCTTAGAGTTTGTCGGCTGATCCATCATGTCGGCGAGCGACTCTTCCACGAGTCGCCGGAACTCCTCGAGTGCCTCGGTCCCTGTGCCGGACGGGCTCTCGCCGGCATCTCGGGCGTCCATCCTGCTTAAAGCGAGGTCGATTAGGGTCCGGAATGTGTGCAGGAGCTGGTTCCTCGGCGCCACGCCCTTCTGGGCCGCCCACTTTTCGGTGCCCTCGATCAGGAGGTCCAGCAGGGATCTCAGGGCCAGGATGAGCTCGATCTGAGCCCCTTTCAGATGGAGCTGGGTCTCATGGAGGTGTGCGTGAATATCGATCCCTTCATCCATCGCTTTGTCGCGCTCCGAACTCGATGTAGAGAAAATCGCCCTTGAATTTGGCACGGGCCACAGTGCGATCGGCCAAGGTGCGGGGCAGCAGGATGTTTCGCCGGAGGTCCCCGGCTTTGAGGATGAGCTCACCCTCCTTTACCCACAGGTCGAGGTCCCCTTTCTCCGTGAAGGGCAGGCGCAGGCGCATGGAGTATCCCGACGGGCCCTTTTCGAATTTCATGGGACTCTCTTTGTGGAAGATGGTCGCCGGGTCCTCATCTCCGAAGATGTCGGAGGCCATGGTGGAGAGGGCCGGGATCCCGATCATCTCCCGCTCGTACAGGCGCGCCCGGAAGATCCTCAACGGGGCGAATCCCTCGTCCACCTCGGCGAGATAGCGCTCCTGGATGGCCTTCCAGGAGTCGAAGTAGGCGTCGGTCACATCCTCGGAGAGGACGCGGTTCGCCAGGACCGCATCGATGGGAAACCCGAACAGGTTGAAGTACGTATAGGCTCGCCGCGTCTCCTGGATGACCATCTTTTCGGGGTTGCAGACGAGCCGGATCGAAGAGCGCTCGACATCGGTGAGGATCCCCTTCATCCCCTCGACTTTTTTGTAGAGTTCTTCGACCGAGAAGAAGACCCCGTCATCCGGGAGGGGGACCCCGGCCACGCGCTCGGCGATCGGCTTGATCGCCTTTATGACGCGGCGCTCGAGATGAAAGAATTTCTCCATGTACCAGCGTGCGATGTCCGGAAAGCTGAGCATCCGGATGGTGCTCGATGTGGGAGCGCAGTCGATGACGGCCACGTCGTATGCTTCGCGTTCGTCGTAATCCCCAAGCCTCAGGAGACAGAAGAGCTCCTCCATGCCCGGAAGGATGGCGAATTCCTCGGCGAGGACCTCCTCGAGACCTCGGTTTTTAAGGAAGTCGGCGACGTAGGTCTGGATTTTGGTCCAATTTTCGCGGAGCTCGCGTGTGACGTCGATCTCCTGGGCGAAGAGGTTGTCGGCCACTTCGGTCGGTTCGCTGTCGATCGGACGGTCCAGGGCGTCTCCCAGGCTGTGGGCCGCGTCGGTCGAGAGGACCAGGGTGCGGTGCCCCATCTCGGCGCTGCGCACGGCCGTGGCGGCCGACAGGGAGGTCTTGCCCACGCCCCCCTTTCCTGTGTAAAGGATGATTCGCATTTGAACCTTTTATCGAGACATCTACGCGACTTGCGGAGATGGAGGCGCAATGTCAATGGGCCAGTGAGTTTACAGTTAACAGTTGACAGTCGAGAGTGAGAAGCATGTGACTCTCGACTCTGAACTGTTGACTGTCGACCAGGGATTCAACATCGTATTTGCCATGCCATGTTTCACTTATTTGGCTACGACTGTGCCTTTTTTCTATGCCGGTGCCACGGTGACCCGGACGCGGCGCCTCCTCGGTCCGTCGAACTCGGTGAAGAAAATCCCCTGCCAGGTGCCCAGATCGAGCTTGCCGTCGACGATCGGTATCGTTTCGGAAGAGCCGACGAGAGATGCCTTGGCGTGGGCGTCCGAATTTCCCTCTCCGTGCCTGTATGGGCCCTTGTGAGGGATCAGGCGGCCGAGGGTGGCGATGATGTCGCTCGCAACGTCCGGATCATAGGATTCGTTGACCGTGACCGCGGCCGTGGTGTGAGGCACGTAGACTACACAGAGGCCTCTCTTCGCTCCGGCCGACCGGACGACCGACCGGACCCGCTCCGTGATATCGATGAATTCGACCCGGCCGGAACTGTTGACTTCGAAAACTTCCATAATTCACCTCTTGCCGAAAAGCGCTCAGAGGTACCATAGGCGCATTGTACGGTCAATTCCTTTTTCGTTGAAGGCTGATTTCTGAAAGCTGATATCTTTCCTTCAAGTCCAGCAGTGTGGCTGCTTGATACAACGCTCCGGGCAGCCCACACATGCCGGTCCCAGCGTTCGAACGTCTTCTGTTGTCCCTCCGTCCTCTTCAATGGCGCCGAGCGCCTGTCGCGCCCGCTCGGCCTCGGGCGAGGTCCAGATCTCATCGATCGGTGCGATCCCAAGGTCCCCGGTGATGAGAGTGCATCCGGCCCGCTCGCAAGGCTTTACGTCGAGCCGGGCCGTGATGTGGAATGATGTCTTCAGCGCCCGGCACGGGCCGATGGGGAGCCGCCCTTTGTAGAAGGCCAGGAGCGAGCGATAGTACTGTATGACCTCGGGGGGCTCGATTCCGGTGCGCTCGAGGAAATAAAGGAAGTCTTGAAAGATCTCCTCCTGGGTTGGATCGAGCGGCTCGGCCCGGTCGGGTGGGCCCGCGTGTACCGGACGAGAAACCGGGTTGATCCTGAGGCCGGCCCCGACGCGTCGGGCGAGCTTGAAGAGGCCGAAGCACTCTTTTACCGTATCTCCGTCGAGGGCGGAGAGAATCGCGGTCCGGCCGGGGCCCGAGAGTGGGCCCGGCGGAGCGGTAGTGTCTTCGACTCCTTCGATAACAGGCCCGCGCATCGTAAGCAACGCGCGAAGGGCGCCGTAGAATTCCGCCGGCCGATCACGCAGATTGTCCACGCCGCCGTCCCGGTTGAGCCGGGCCAGGGGGACCTCGATCCGGAGGGATCGGCGAAGGAGCTCCGAGATCGGGGACTCGGCCGGGAGGCGACGGGTCGTGACGAGTGCAGGGGAGATACCGAGAGCGGCGGCGCGTTCGATGATGCGCATCGCGTCGGGGTGCTGCAGCGGATCGTCTCCCAGAAACCGAATCCGCCGAAGGCCCGCCCGGCCGAGGGACTCGATGAGGTCGAGGGCCTGTTCGGTCGGGACGAGGGTGGCCTGCCCCGAGGTCCCTGCACCCTGGTCGCGAAGAGAGAAGGTGGCCGACACCGGATCCGAGGCGGTCTGTCGTGCAGCCTTCCCGGCAGGGACGCGGGCATCCTCGATTGCCTGACTCCCGGCCGATAAGAGGGGATCGGGCATGGCCGGAGCAAGGGGAAGAAAGGGCCGGCCCGCTCCCTGGAAGCGCTCGATGTACTGGAGGCAGAGCTCGATCCAGTCCATCTTGGAGACCACGAGGTACCCTCGGCGTCCGATTGCCTTGCGCTCTCCCGGGTCCTTTGCGAGCCGGGCCACTTCCTCGATCAATGCGTCCACCGAGTCGACCACGATCATCCCCTGGCCCTGCCCGACCACGATCCCTTCGGCCCCCTTGTCGGTGGATACCACGGGGAGCTCGCCGGCAAAGTACTCGAGGATCTTCATCCGGATGCCGCCCCCCCCCTTGAGCGGGACGATGCCGAGGTCGGCCCCCCGGATGTGCTCCGAGAGATCGCCCACCGCGCCCGGGCAGATCATCCTGGGGTGGGAGAACTCCGGCGGCGCGTATCGCCCCACCACGAGGGCTGCGGCCTTCACTCCCCGCGACTCGAGGCCCGGAAGGATCTCTTCGGCGATGGTGCGCACGGCCTGGTAGTTCGGACCGTAGTTGAGTATCCCGTGAAAGAAGAGACAGATCTCGTCGGGCCGCACCCCGTACTTCTCCCGTATTCCGCGGCCGGTTATGCGGGCGTAGGCGCCGAGGTCGACGCCGTGGGGAATGGTCAGGATCTTCCGGCCCGGCACGCCGACCGCCATGAGCCGCTCGCGGTCGACCTCCGAGACGGTGATGATGTCGCCCACGGCCGCGCATATCAATTTTTCGATCCACCGCAGGCGGCGCTGGACCTTCGGCCCTATCCCGGATGAGTCGACGATCCGGAGGAACTCCACATTGTGCTCCACCAGGGCGGTGTGACGCCGCAGGGCCGCGCCCACCAGGAGAGCGGGCACCGTGTACCCGGGAAACTCCGCCTGGATGACGTCGAGGCCGTGCCGCCTGGTGACGTATCCGGTTCGCAGCCAGAAGTTGAAGTCCAGGAGGCCGGAATACAGAAAGCAGTCGACCTCGGGTATGCCGATCCGCCGCAGGACCGATTTGACCATGCGGGGAAAGAAAAGGAGTGTGTGGAGCCTCTTCGGGTAGGGCAGGGTCAGGATGTTCCCGTCACGGAACAGGTGATAGTGGGTCCTGTTCTCCGAGATGAAGTAGACGGGGTGGCCCAGCAGCGAGATGTTCCGGGCGGTCGAATAGATCTTGGCCGCTGCGCCGTGGAAGGGCGGAAAGATATCCCCCCGTGAGATCAAGCCTATGTTCATGCCTTGACGGTCCCCGGAGTTTACTCTAGCATCTTTTGAATACGCTGTTTCACTGAGAGTAGTTCATATACCTAATTCAGGGGAGGAGCGTCAACCAACCGCTGATCGCTGATGACTTGATCGCAGGAAATCCAATTGATCCCGAAGGGATCAGGTCATGTAGCCTGGGGTGTAAACCCCAGGAACAATTGAGCTCATTAGCTCGCCCGAAGGGCGAGAATTCAACAGGAACCATATGGAGCGAAAAGCAGAGCGCATCGCCAAGTGGGCGAAGGGCCGGCCGGCCGGGCCTGTGCGCATCGAGATCCACCCGACGAACCGGTGCAACCTCCGGTGCCGGTTCTGCTGGCAGAGCGCGGTGGAGGACCCGGACTACAGCCTCGAGCTCTCGGACGAGAGACTTCTGGAGGTCGTGCGCGAGGCCCACGCCCTCGGTGTGAAGGAGTGGGTCGTCTCCGGCGGCGGAGAGCCGCTGGTGCGCCGCGAGGTCACACTCGAAGCGATGGCCCTCATGAAACGCTACGGCATGTGGGGGCAGCTCACCACGAACGGGGCCCTCTTCACAGAGGCCGACGTGGAGCACGTGGTGCGCATCGGCTGGGACCAGGTCCAGTTCAGCATGGACGGGCCGGACCCGGAGACCCACGATTACTTGCGAAACCGGGCCGGCACCTTCGAGCGTGCCGTCCGGGCCGCCAAGCTCTTCAGCGAGTACAAGAGGAAGCTCAAAGGGAAATCTCCCTACCTCGGTTTCAACACGGTGCTCTGCCGGCTGAACTACGACAAGATGGAGTCGATGATCGAGTTGGCAAAGGAAGTGGGCTACCAGCTCGTCTATTTCGAGCCGATCTACGGGGGCTACCTCGAGACAGAGCGACTCACCCTCAATGAAGAGGAGGAGCGCGACCTGATCGGCCATGCCGCCAGGGCCAAGGCGCTGGCCGAGCGACTGGGCGTCGACACCAATGCCGACCGGTTCGCCCAGCGGTCCGAGCTGATGGACAAGTCCTGTTTCCAGGATGTGGTCCTGCGGGAGACCGACGTCGACGAGAACCCGTACCTCAACGCGCCCTGCTACCAGCCGTGGTACCTCATGGGGATAAAAGGGTGCGGCCTCACAGGGTGCTGCTCCACCTTCGAGGTGGGTGAGAGAATCCAGGAGAAATCACTCAAGGATGTCTGGTACGGTGAGCTCTTCACCCGGCTGCGCCGGGAGATGCTGAGCCGCCAGCTGCCCGATTACTGCGCCAAGTGCTCGGTGGTGGTGGTGATGGACAACAAAGAGATACGCAAGCACCTGAGGAGGAAGCTCCGGTGAACGAGAAGGCGAGGCGCCTGGCGGAGTGGGCGAAGGGGGGCACGGCCCCACCCATGACCGTGGAGCTCAATCCGACGAACCGCTGCAACCTGAAGTGCCTGTCATGCTGGCAGCAGCACTTCGACGGGATCGACTATTCCACGGAGCTCTCCGGAGAAAAGCTCTTCTCCATCGTTCAGGAGGCCGGAGGGATGGGCGTGCGCGAGTTCCGCATCCCCGGGGCCGGTGAGCCGATGGTTCGATCGAACCTCCTGGAGGTCCTGGGAGAGGTCAAGCGCCAGGGCATGGAGGGGCTCCTGATCACGAACGGGACCCTCTTCACCGGGGAGGCCGTGGCCGAGCTCGTCTCGCTCGGGTGGGACTGCATCACTTTCTCCATCGATGGGCCGGATGAGGAGACGAACGACTATCTGCGGGGCGTGCCCGGCACCTTCGAGCGGATCGTCCGGTCCCTCGAGATGTTCAAGCGGGAAAAGGAGCATCGGGGCGCCGGCTCCCCTTTCATACGGATCACGACGGTCCTGAGCAACCGGAACGTGGACCGCCTCGACGCCATGGTCGAGTTCGCGGCCCGTCACGGGTGCGGCGACCTGCAGATCCAGCCGATGACGATATGGGGCGATCTCGGCCGCGCCCTGGAGCTCGACGAGGCGCAGCGCCGCTCCTTCCAGGCCCGGATCCCCGGCCTGCAGGCCAAGGCCGAAGAGCTGGGACTCCACAACAACTTGGGCGAATTCGCGGCGCCCGAAATCGTCGAGCAGGCAGGGGAGCGGATGGACGAGGCGATCGAGGCCGAGACGGCCGGGTTCGAGGATCCTTTCCTCTCTTTGCCCTGCTTCGAGCCGTGGTACAACATGATCATCCTGCCCGACGGCAAGGTCGGACCGTGCAGCATGAGCGGCGGGGCCGACGGGGACGACATAACGGACAAGACCTTCGAGGAGGTGTGGCACGGTGAGCGCCTCGGCGAGATTCGCCGCCGCCTCCTGGCCGGGGACCTGCCCCCGTACTGCCGTCGGTGCTGCGCCATCGTGCACGTAGAAAACCGCCGCCTTCGCCGCGAGGTGGGCGAACTGCTGTACGGTTCGGCCCGAGGGGAGCCGCGTTCCTGATCGACTCCTTTGGCCTACTTAGATACGATGCGGGAAGAGCTGCTGGTCGCCGTGAAGAAAGTTACCGAGAGTGATTAACATGAACAGGACAAAAAACATAAAAAAACACACGGGGGAGGTGCTCAATTTATATAAAACCTATTTCAACAATACTTCTACAAAATCTTTTGTCCTAGTTCTCGAGCTATTGTATCGGTGTAATGGAAAATGCAATTATTGTGAAAGATGGAAAAGCCAAGAAAAAGGTATGTTGCTGGTCGAAGATATTGAAAAGATTATTCGCGATTTAAAAAGTAACAATATAGATTTCAGTTTGACTCTTACGGGGGGAGAGCCTTTTATTCATCCTCAAATCAAAGAAATCATTGAATTGATAATCAGTAATAATATCCCTCTGGTCCTCAACACAAATGGATTCAATCTCGAGAAATATATAGATTTCTTAAATGAAAATCGGAAAAAGATACGGAGCCTGAATGTTTCTCTCGATTCTCCTCGAGAAAAAGGGCACGATGAGATACGAGGCGTACCGGGAGGATTCAAAAAAATTGTCAACAACATAAAAAAAATTCACTCGGGAATGGAGGTGCTGTTACAGGCAACATTAACCAGAGACGCCCTCTATCTTATGAATGAGTATGCAGATCTTGCAAAGAGTTTGGGCGTCGAGTACAGGCTGCAGCTAGTTCATGAAAGTCCGGACAACTTATTCAAGATTTCGGATTCAAATATCAGAATTCCCGAAGCAGAATTCGATAAATTCAAGGATTATATCGACGAATTTATTGAGATGCATGGAAGCGAATTCAATTATTACCAGAGAATCTTTTATAGATTATTTCCGGCTTACATAAAGAATCATGATGAATTCAAGACGATTCGGTGTCTTGCGGCCGGCAGGTATATATATCATATCGATCCCGATGGGTTCGTGTTCCCATGCGAAAATCGCAGAGATGTTCCTTTGGGAAACATGAGAAGGAGTACGATCTTCGATATCATTTCTTCTGAAAAAACAAGTGCCTTTCGAAAGCTTTGTAAAGAAGGGAAGAACAATTGTGAATGCCTCTATGGTTGCGTTTCGGCAAGAAATATTCTTTACCAGTACTTTCCATTTCTCATGGAGCCCTTTGCCGGATTTCCGATGAAATATAAGTGGGACAAGAAGATAAGGGAATTGAATGAAAAATGATGTCTCTTTGGGAAACGTATTCGTGGTCATGGCAAATTATAATTGCGAGGAGATTCTGGAGGAAACGATCGATTCCGTTCTTTCATTGGAATTTCCTCAAGAGAATTTGCGTTTGCTCATAATCGACGATTGTTCTGCGGACAATTCTGTTGCGCTGATCAAAGAGAAATACGGCAATTGCTTGGCGGAAAAAAAGATTCAGGTTTACGTGAATGACTCGAATCTGGGTGTTACAGGAACATACAATAGAGGAATTCGCTTGGCCATGGACCAGGATGCCGCGTATGTCCTGAAAATAGATAATGATATTGTTTTGGACAAACAAGCATTGTCTGAGCTGCTGGCAACGTTGAAAGCGAACTCACAATGCAAAATGGTCGGCGGAAAGGTCCTTAAGTATCATGAAAAAGAATGCATTCAGCAAATAGGTTCGAACTACAGTAGATTTTTCGGTGTCCCTTATTTCCAAAAAATTGGAAAAAATGCTAACAAGAATGAGTTTTCGGATGATATGCCAATAGATGTCGTCAATGGTTGTATGGTGTTGTTCCAACCCGATGTTTTTCGTGTTTGTGGTTTTTTCGATAAGATATACGGAAAATACGGATTCGAGGATTTTGATTTTCAGCTGTTGGCAAAGGCCCGAGGGTTTAAAACATTCTACTCGGCAAAAGCCATGGGATGGCACAAAATACAGTACACAAGTAGAAAGGATCCAAAACTGAATAAATTCAGGTTGGGTTTTTACAGCCGAAATCTTATCATACTGAATTATTTCTACTCGAAGAGCTTTCACTTTTCACTTTTTCTGCTTTATCTGGTTGTAGACAACATCGCAAGATTTTTCCTGAAAAGAGAGAGCATCGTTGTGCTTGCGCAAAGCTATCTCGAGGGCCTGAAAATTATCAATAGAAAAGAAGTTGTAAAGAAAATCGGGTAATAATGAAAAAGGGCTATCCACTTTACTGTACCACCGAGTTGTGCTAAATTCGCGGCATG
>CAZFWM010000005.1:45193-67184 GCA_964522545.1 uncultured Thermodesulfobacteriota bacterium | reverse complement strand
GATCTACACCCAGGTTGAGATCACGGTGGAGCCGATCCACTCACCGGAGCTGGACTGGATAACGGCCGACGGGGTTCCCCTGACCGAGCCGTACCAGGCGAGTGTGGTGGAGGAGGAGTTCATCGAGATTCAGATCGAAGCGCTCGATATTGACGGGGACACGCTCACCTACAGCGCCTGGCTAAACGGCATTGATGTGCCGGCGCCGTGGGAGGTGCCCGTGCCGGACGAGACGTTCACCTTTGACCCGGAGACCCACATCTTCCGGTGGGCGCCGTTTATCGGGAGCAGCCCGGGAAGCCCCCACTCCCTGCAGTTCACGGTAACGGACGGGCGCTTCACGATCTCCGCGAACGTGGCTCTAACGGTAGAGCCGGCCCTCCCCATGGAATTCATGCTGGAAGTGGATACCGCCTATTCCGAAGGTGTTCTCGTACTGGACTTTACCCTGGCGGCACCGCAGCCTGCTATGTGGTTTACGTACTTGGTCTTGACTACACCGACGATCCAGCCCATTCAGCTCTGGGCCGCTCAGACGCAGATCATTTATCCGGCTGCCGAGATACCGATTGCATTTCCATTCGAGAGCGCCGGGACGGTCGGAATATGGACCGCCCTCTATGGCGGGGAAGGACTTATAACAAAAGAGCTCGAATGGGTGGATACGGGTGTCCCGGCACCATAGGAACAAGGGACAAAGGGAATTGTCTCTTTGAAAGAACAACGGCCGGGCCGCTTGCGCGACCCGGCCGTTGTTTGTCTACATTTTTAACCGTAGGGGCACGGCATGCCGTGCCCCTACATGCTGCGTCGGAGAATGTTTGAAACCCGCCGTGCCTACTCCACCGCAGGTGCCAGCGACTCGGCCAAGGACTTCTCGGCCGGCGAGTATTTCACGATCAATGGAACCACTTGGCGGAGCAGCCCCGTCCGGTCACCGACTTCCAGCCGATTGCCGCCGCGGGCCAGAGCGCCGTGGATCTTCCCGGGCCCGAAAGGCTTGATCCTTGCGGAGTCGGCCAAGGCACGCTCCGACCGGATTCTTTCGGCGTCCACTCGCTCCGGCAGCTCGGGCGTGCCGAACCAGATCGGGGCCTCGGTCAAATCCACATGGCCCGGAACAATGGCGATGACATACCCGGAGCGGAAGCCCACGTTCATGCGCTCGGCCGTCCGGTCCCCAACATACAGCACCGGCTCGGCCACCTGCCGCGGGTACACCAGATCCGGGTTCACCTTTAGAACCAGAAGAACTCCCGACGTAACGATCGGCCTCTCTCTGCTCCAGTCAGAGGTGTAACCCTCCTGCAGCGTGAAAGGTCGGGCATAAACAAGCTCTTCCACAGCCGCGGGCGTGCTCGGGATCGCCGGTGGGACGGAGAACGCTGTTAACGGCGGAACGGCCATCGTGGCGACCATCATCAGGATGATCCAATTCCATCTCTTCATCGTCTTATGTCCTTTCCTTTTCCTATTGGGTGACCTCTACATCGTCGACGCCGATCCGGCCCTGGTCTGAGCCGAAGACCGAGCCGAACAGAAAGACCACGGCCTCGACGTTGGCCAGGTCCAGGCCGGAGCCGTTGTTCTGGAAATCGGTGAGTCGAATCCTGACGGTCTCGAATTCGTTCTGCCAGCCCGCGCCGACCCCGTCCCCGGTCCTCTGGTACGGCTCCTCGATGCCTCCTCCGAAGACCCCGAAGTTGATCGAGCTGGTCGATCCGCCGCCGTCGCGCAGGGTGACCGTGAAGGTCAGGTCGTCCAGTTCCGCTGTCGTCAGGGGATGGCGGGTCTGCTGGCAGGCCCGGAGCGACAGGAAGCGGTAGTCGGACCAGTCCCGTCCCGCTTGATTGATCTCGTACTCCACGTAGGCCATCGAGCTCCAGTCGAAGACCGCACCCCACGTGGTGTCGGACGTACGGGCCCGGGTCATGCCGTTCATCGGATCGATGGCCGTATACGTGAAAGTCGAGTCAGAGTCGTTCATCAGCCCTTCATAGAGGTTCAGTACGCTGTAGTTCACGGGGGCGCCGGAGCTGCTGGTGCCGAGGATCGCCTGCCTGTCCTGATAGTCGTCGATGATGAACTTGCCGGCTTCCTGGGCCGTCTTGTACTCACTGACCACGGTCGTGGCCGGATCCACCCCGATCGGCCTGAAGCTTTCATACTGCCGCCAGAAGAAGTCGGTGGCAGGGATGTTGTCGTCCACGTAATGTTTGACCAGAGGGAGATAGATTCCCTTGGCCACCTGCTGAGCCTCTGTGCGACCGATCGCCGTACCCGGGGGGCCATCGAAGTCATCGAAGCCGCAGCAGTTGAAATCGTTGTGATCCGCCCCGTGGACGTAAGTGGATTGGCGGAAGGCCTCGGCCCGCTCATAGACGTTGAACGAATCGGCGATGTCACTGGTCGGATACCCCCCAACGTCCCCGTCGGCCGAGCCGTAGAGAAGGTGGAAGTTGGCCTCGTGAGGTGTCGAGCTGGTCGTGCCCAGAAAGTCGGTGGGCGCAATACTGCTGATCAGCACGATGTCGTCCTGGTCGTAGTTTTCAGGGATCCATGTCCCGTCA
This sequence comes from uncultured Thermodesulfobacteriota bacterium, assembly GCA_964522545.1. Classification (GTDB taxonomy): domain Bacteria; phylum Desulfobacterota; class DSWW01; order CAZFWM01; family CAZFWM01; genus CAZFWM01. The sequence continues at coordinate 64,614 of CAZFWM010000005.1, read as the reverse complement.
AGGATGCGGTCGAAGGCCCGCGCCACACCTTCCGCTCCCCGGCTGTGGCCGATCCAGACGATCCGGTCCGAATCGATATGCCCGTTGAGCACACCCCCGCCTATCGTCGCCTGCTGTCCGATGATGGCATCCGTGTGCTCTAGGGTCGTCGTGGTGCAGGTCTCGATGCCGGGCACCGTGTTGTTCTGGTGGCTCATCACGATGTACCCGTACGAGGCCAGGTGCTGCTGAAGGTAGTCGTACCATGTGTACTGGTGGCCGTTGCCGTGGCTGACCACGACGAGCGGAAGTCGGCCCATCGTTGCGATGTCGGCGGGGTACCAGGTTCGCTCCCAGGTGAATCCGGCGGTCACGTCGCTCACGCTGTACTGGGTGGAAGTGGTCGCGAGGGGACCGAGTGCGGTCGTGTCGTTAACCACATAGAATCCGGATTCATCACCGATTCCGTCTCCGTAGTCGGCCTCGCCGAGCACGCCGTCCTGGTCGCAGTCGAAGATCACGTCATAGCCCACGCCCAGCCCGGTGCCGGCATCGCCGTCGAACTGACCGGCGGGGGCGACTGTGAAGGTGTTGTCCTGGATCGTCGTCCCCACAAGGGTCTTGGTCTGCGGGCCCCAAGGCCTGGCATCGGTCAGCGACGGATCGAGGGACCAAAGGGCCGTCGTCTTGGCTTCGACCACGTAGATGTCGCAGGTCTGTCCGACGATATCCGGGAACCGGGTCGGATCGATCGCCACGTTGACCGGCTCGTCCTCATTGACCGCCTTGACGTACTCGAAGAAGGGGTACTCTCCCAGCGTCCGTCCGGCGAGCTCGGTCTTGATTCCGGGGGGCGGCTCGGCGGCCACGATCCATTCCAGAACGCTGGCCTGGCTCCCTTCGGCCGTTAAGAGGGTAGACCCGATACCGATCAGCTCCAGGGTGGGAAAGGGGAATGAGATCGGTATCTCGACGGGCGGGTCGACCTCCGGGATCGGGCTCACCCAAAGCGGAATGATCTGTGGGCTCGGAGAGGTCAGGATCAAGTAAGTTGCCCACAGGGTCGGTGTTGTTGCACCCAGGGTAAAGTCCAGACTCAGCATGCTCTCCGCGTAGGATGCCTCCAGCTCGAGAATATACACCTCGGGCAGCGGCACACATGTATCGGTCTCCTCGTCACATATTTCCTCGATTGTACAAGGGGCCTCTCCCGGGTGACACTCCCCCTCCACGCAGCTCTCCGGGCCGTTGCAGAAGAGGTCGTCGTCACAATCTTCATCGTATCTGCAGGTAGAACCCGGAACGCCGATAAGACGGAAGGCGAGATCCATGGTTCCGATCTGGTCCCAGTAGGAGATTCCCAGCTCCGGGAAACCTTGTCTAAAAGGACTTCCGTAGAAATCCACCGAGTCTGATATTCCCCACTGGGGTGGGAAGTCGTTGACCGACTGGATCGCCACCCAGTAGGTGGAGTTGAAATCGACCGCGAAGGGGATCGGCAGGGTCGCCGAATAGGAGTAGGTCCCGTCTCCGGTTTCCGTCTCGTTCACGTCGGCCCAGGCCATGACATAAGCCATCAGGGCCCACTGTGTAGGGTCCTCTGGGCCGCCGGCCGGCTTTCCGTCGGAATCCGCGTAGAAGAGGATGATGAAGTCCTGCTCCAGGGGGGGCGGGGGCGGAGGCGGCTCTTCGCCGCTCCAGTAACCGCCGACCCATTCGACCCCTGTGATCAGGTATTCGGGGGTGCCCACAGGGATCTGATCGCGAATCTTGAAATCGTCGGCCGCCTGGGAATCGAATGGATTTGCCGTATCGATCTGCGAAGAGATCAGGCTGCCGCCATACCCTGATGCCATGTTGTCCCAGATCACCGAGTCTCTGCTTCTGAGGACCGGGATGTGACCTGCCGCGCCCGAGACTCCCGCAACGGTCAATTCAGGCATGCCGGCAGGCGGCGTAGCAAAGCTGCTCACCAGCGGCACAAAAGAAAGTGCCGCAACCAATACGAAGGCCTTTTTCATCATTTTCCTCCTTATGAAATCCGAAAAATGTAGAAGGCGCCGTAGCGAAGCGCAGAAACCTTAGCGAATCTCGAAACAGATGATAATAAAAAAAGCCAATACAGGTCAGCGACCATCGGCTCTACCGGTGGTCGCTGATTGCAAGGCGATTTCGGATCTGGCGGCTCACGATTCCCGGACGTCGGCTCTTACCAGTTCGTGCAGTAGGTCTCCATGGTATTCGGGTCTTCGTACCAGACGAGAGGTGTCACCGGCTGACCGTCGCTCCACTCGCCCAGACTTACTTGATTGGGATGGCCGTTTCCAAAAGCATAATCACAGTCTTCATCCCGGAAGACACAGTTCAGAGCAGCGACTGAAAGCTTGTAGGTGATGAAGTAGTCGTATGCGTCCTCCACGCCCCGCCACTTGGCGGTTTTGGGATATATATGATCCGCCACCAGCCAGGGCATGCCGTGCAGGTCGTTAAAGACGTGCAAGAAATCCCGATTCTCGTCCGGAATGTGGCCCGTGGCATTCCAGACGGCGAGGGCCGTTTCTGTGCATACCGTCCCGTCATGGTCCCCTACGACGAGGAGGATGCTCGTCTTTGGGTCCATGTCCCACCAGTGCTCGTCCGGGGCGTGTCCGAGCCTGCCCGGTGCGAAGCAAGTGATAACCCAGGGGATCGGTAGACTGTTTTCGGGATAGGCGGCACGGGTCGCCAGGATCGTACTCAGGTACCCACCCATGGAGTGCCCGACATAGGCGGTCTTGAATTCTCCGTACTCATCCTTTTCGGGGCGCACGTGCCCTTCCCAGACATAGGTGTCGAGACGTTCGAGCGCATGCAGCCAGGTGGCGGTCGCCTTGTTGGGATATGTCGCCGGATCCGTAAACCCTTCGTCGTAACGGATCCAGACCACGGTATAGCCTTTTCTCACCATGTGCACCATCCATTCGCGGTACGCCGAGGGATCGAATGCCTGGTAGGCGTGGAGAAAGAGCACCACGGGAGCCTCGATCGGCGTAGGATCCGCCGGCTCGATGATATAGTACAAATAATTATTGGGCATGTAGGGCCCCTCCGCCCAGTAAGGCCCCCTGGGGGTGAAGGAGTCGTGGAGATATTCGGTTCCACCCGGGCCGGTTGTGGGCTGCAGAGGAGGGGTCGGAAACTCGCAGGCCGGCGCCAGGATCAGGATAGCGACCAGGCACAAGAGAATTCGCAGGAGGTCGGCTTTCATGGGAATCTCCTTAATTTGTACAGGAATCAAAATTATCCATTAAGTGTATCATACATGCTCACGCCGAACAATACGGGCTTCGTGCTCACTTGCCAGGTTGGCCTGGATTGCGAGCACCTCTTTCTGGTTCAGGGAGTAGCCCAGGATCAGGAAGGCGGCCACCACCACGAGGGCGGCCGGCAGAAGGCTGTAAAGCATGCCTATGCGGCGAATCGTCTCGGCGGATTGCTCTATCTGTCCCGGCACGAGTCCTGCGAACCAGTCGACGAGAAAACCCGCCACGATTAGCGAGAGTCCGGTTGCGATCTTTTCACCGAACTGGAACATTCCGAACAGGGAGCCCTCGCGTCGCTGGCCGGTGGCAAGTTCATCCTCGTCGGCCACGTCGGCGACCATGGAACTCGGCAGGACCCAGAGCACGCTTGCAAAAAAGCCGGCAATCCCGTGGCCGATCAGCAGGAGGCGGAGATTGTCTGTGCCCAGCGGGTGCCCTTCGCCGAACAGAAAAAAAGCCCCACTCATAATGATCCCCGTGATGAGGCTGCCAATGAAGTAGAGCCGGCGCTTCTCCACTTTTTTAGAGACCCCTATCCAGAATCCGACGCCGACAAGTGCCCCGATGAAGAAGGCGACCAGGAATTCTCTCATGAACGTATTCAATGTGATATTCATGTAAATAGTCAGAAAATGCAGGGCCAGAATCGCGTTGATGACCGTTCCGAGAAAGAAGATGGAGAAAGAGAAAAAGAGCGGTCGGAAAGAAGGGATCCGCAGCGAAGCAATAAAGCTCGCGAAGAAGTTTTTCGGCGCCGAAGAGCCGACATCGTCGTCGAGACTCGGCAGGTATGGCCGGCAGGAAAGCGTCCCTGCTATGGCGATCAGTCCGAACAGGGTCATGGCAAGGCCGAAGGTGAGCCCCATGGCGGAGTACCCTGAGCTGTCAAGACCGGTCGCCCCTCCGGAGAATCCCTCCGGAAAGAATACGAACGAAAAAAGTACGGTGGCAAGGGTTCCGATCAGGCCGCACGCGCCCCGCATGCCGGATATGGATGTTCGCTCGTGATAGTCGCGGCTCAGCTCGGCCCCCAGGGCATAGTAAGGTACCGCGTAGATGGAGGTCACCGTGCGCACGAGCAGACTGGTGAAAAGGAGCCAGCCGAAGAGCTGCCAGGTGGAGAGACCGTGGGGGGGCCTGAAGTAGAGCCAGAAGCTGACTCCCATTGTCATGGCGCCTATGAACATGAAGCTGTGGCGCCGTCCCCATCTGAGTCGGGAATTGTCGGAGAGGTAGCCGAAGTAGGGATCGTTGACTGCGTCCCAGAGCATGGCGATGGCCGAGGCGAGACCGAAAAGCCAGCCGGGCAGGCCCAGCACGGTTGTGTAGAAGAAAAGGGAAAAAAATCCGAAGAGGAACCTCTTGATGCAGTTGGAGATTTCCCCGGCGCCGTATAGGGCCTTCGTCCCGAAGCCCAGGTGGGGAATCGTGTTGATCGAGCTCTCCTGCGTCAGGATCCTTTAGGGCCGAACCGGATAATGGTTCGCTACCAACCTTCCAGGGGATTGTACACTCGAAGCGAGAAGGAAGTGTCTTTGATCTTCCCGTTTTCGAATTTTACGATCACGGTTCCGCTGAGCGAGTCGATCTTCCAGGCCTTGAGCCGGTTGCTCGTGGTAATCGCATCCACCTTCACGGTGTCCCCTTCGACCGTGACCTGCTCGATCTTTGTCACCCTCAGGTCCGCGTCAAATCGCTCCTTGTGCCATTCCTCGATCGCCTGTTTTCCCTTGAATACGCCATTCTGGAAATTGATCACTCCGTCCTCGGCGTAGAAATCGACGCATCGAGCCAGGTCCCGCGCCTCCATGGCCTCCAGGTATTCCTTTGCAATGGCTTCCAGATCAGCTTCCTGCATCCGTCAATCCTCCTATGTTTGTGACGCAAGGGTTGCCCCAAGGGTCAGTCCCTCCTTGCGCAACGGGTCTTCGTCTTTGTCCTGGGCTTTGAGACGCTCCGAGATCCATCCCTCCAGCTCCGCCTCCATCGAATCGGCTACGTCCGGCTTTTCCTCGGCAATATTTTTTTCTTCGGAGGGATCGGCCGTCAGATCATAGAGCTCGCGTGATGGGTTTCCGTAGAAGTCCGGCTCTCTCGCCAATATGAGCTTATGCTCCTCCGTCCGGAGGCTCCACTTTGCCTGCCAGCTGCACTCTGCGCTGACGACCTGTCTTAGCCCGCCGCCGGTTTTCTCTCCGGTGAGCAGCTGCCAGAGGCTCTGCCCGTCCATGGCCGGAGGGACGGTTATTCCCGTAGCCTCGAGAAGAGTCGGGGCGATGTCCTGCATCTGAAACAACCCGGGCTGTTTCACTCCCTTGGGAAAGCGGCCCGGCAACCGGGCGATCATGGGCACGCGGATCGTACTGTCGTAGAGTCCGTGGTGCTCGAAGAATATCCCGTGGTCGGTCAGGCTCTCGCCGTGATCGGAGACGAAAACGACCAGCGTGCGCTCGGCGATCCCCGCCTCATCCAGTGCATCGAGAACCTCACCCACGCCGTCGTCCAGGTGTTTTATCTCCTGATCGTAAAGGGCCGTCACATAGTCTGCGTCGGTGATCAGGCCCTCAGGCGTTCGAAGCCACGTGTCGCGAGCCTCGGCGCCGAGGGGATGCTTCCAATAATTGTCCATGGAGCGGTTTTCCGGGTCCGTGGGGTTGGCTCCCTGGTAGAAGAGCTTTCGATAGCGCTCCGGAGGGGTAAGCGGGTGGCGGAGATCCCAGTAGTGGAGGAACATGAAGAAAGGCTCTTTGGTGTGCGCCTGGATCCAGGGAATGGCCCTGCGGTTCAGCTCCTCACAGGGAACCCCATGCGCAAAGGTGCTCCGCACGCCGGGATTGATGTAATATTCATATCCCCTGACGAACCACGGCCGCTCCCGCTGGAGGTAGTCCACCGCACATGTCGTGTAGCCCGACTGGAGGAGCATCTGGACGAAGAAAGGGGCCGTCTTTTCGAGCAGGGCCTTACCCCCCTCTGCGACGATTCCGTGGGTGATCGGGTGTTGGCCGGTGTACAGGGTCGTAAAGGAAGGCTGTGCCGGAATAGACGGACAGAAAAAATTGTCGAACAATACCCCATCCTCGGCCAATGCATCGATTCGTGGAGAGGTGGGGTGATGATATCCGTAACAGCTCAGATGGTCGGCCCGTAAAGAGTCGATGGCGATCATGAGAATGTTGATCTTCTCGTCCATATTGTTGTTTCTCCTTTTTTCAGTCTTGCCCTAACGTTGCATAAAGACGCAAGGGGTCCACCTTACAAACGGCCCCATTTGCCGGTCACGCGGCGTATGGCCTCGCCGAAATAGACTTTCTGGAAGAGCTCTCCGGGGATATGACGCCTCAATGAGGTCACCAGCCGGGCCCGGCTGCCTACCATGTACCGCATCTTGGGCCGCCTTGTGGTGAGGGCATGGTGGACCGTCTTTGCCACGTCCATCGAAGAGGTGGGGGAGGTCTTGACGAGCTTGTCCGAGAGCTTCTCCATGTTCTTGAACCACTCAGTATAAGGGCTGTCCGGGTTCGTGGCCCCGTCGGCCGTGCCCCGATTGTGCCCCCAGCGAGAGGTCTTGATGATGGCCGGCTCGACCAGGATGACCTTTAGCCCGAGGGGCCCCACTTCCTGAGCCAGAGACTCTCCGAACCCTTCCTGGGCGAATTTGGTGGAAACATAAGCGCTCGCCCCCATGGTCCCGAATTTTCCGCCCACCGAGGAGATGATGATGATCCTCCCATTGCCGGCTGCACGCATGTGAGGGAGAACGACCCGAGTGACCGCCATCGTGCCGAAGACGTTGGATTCGAAGACCTGGCGGATTTCCTCCTCCTTGAGGTCCTCGAAATAGCCCCGCAGGCCGATGCCGGCGTTGTTGACGAGGCCGTATATCTCGCCCGATTCTTTGATGATCGTATCGACGGCGGACTCGATGCTCTCTTTCTCTGTAATGTCCAGGCGGATCACCTTCAGGTCCAGGTTCCGATCCTTTGCCGGCTTCTCCACGGCATCCTTTTTAGCCAGGTTCCGCATAGTTCCATAGACGCGGAAGCCCTGCTCAGCCAGGTGAATGGCGATGTCCCTTCCCAGTCCGGTCGATGAGCCCGTGACGAGCACGGTTTTTGCCATGGTTGCATATCCTCCTTCTGATGGGTCCTTTGTTCGTTTCCGATCGATCCAACTAATTACATAAAAAATCTTTGAGCTGGTCCACATGTACTTCCGGCTGTTCCAGGGGGCCGTAGTGGTCACCGCCGGGGAGGAGGACCGTCTTGCAATTTGGAAGATGGTCCCTCAGGTACTCATAGGTTACCATGAAATGAGAGGCCTCGCCGTAGACCGCCAGGGTGGGGGTTTGGATGTTGTCGATCTTGTCCAGCGTCATCCCGGCCACTTCTTCATAGTCCTGAATGATCGAGGTGTTGTCGAGGAGATCGAGCAGCCTCTTGTCCTTGCGGGGTCGACCCTTGGCAGGCCCGTGTTGGATCGGAATGTGGATCGTCTGCCGCAGTAGATAATCGGCGTCGCATCGCTTTTCCGGGGGGACGTGAATTCCGAACTCCTCCAGTTTTCCGACCCAGAAGTCCCAGCCGATCCAGTCCTTGTTCTTGCGCAGATTGATCAGCGCGGCGATCCCGGGTTCGATTACGGCCAGCTTGTTGACCCGTTCCGGGTAGAGGATGGTGAAGTGCATGGCCACGTCTGCGCCGAAGCTGTGGCCCACGATGTGCACCCGATCAATCTCGAGGGCATCGACCAGGCCCTTCAGGTCCTCGGCCATGTCCGCGGTCGTATAGCCGCTGGGAGTCATGTCGCTCTTTCCGTGCCCGCGCAGATCGTAGGCGGTGAGGCGGAAATCGTGCCGCAGTTTTTCCACCACATGGAGGAACCAGATCGCCAGGTTCCCTCCCAGACCGTGAATGAGGATCACATCGGGCCCCTGCCCCACGCGCAGATAGTGGATGTTCTTACCGTTGACCAATGCCTTGGGCATTTTTTTCTCCTGAGGGTTTTAGCTAATTTATTTCCTCGCACCGTCATCCCCGCGAAAGCGGGGATCCAGACAATGAGCTCAACCATGGGTTCCCGCTTTCGCGGGAACGACGAAGAGAGGGCAGAAAGCCTTTACTCGATATACCCCAGCGCCCGGAGCGCTTTGAGCACCTCTTCCTCTGCCTGCTGATCATACACCTGCTCGGCCGGGGCTTCTTTGGGTTGCTCGACCGGCTCGGCCGCAGCGCTGCTATTCACCGGTCGCTCCTCCAGCATGGAGGAGGTGAATGCCTCGGTGGGCATGCGGCCCTCCAGATCCTCCGGAATCGGGAGGCCGAGACTGTAGAGCAGCATGGGCGCCACGTCGAGGATGGATAGCTCAGGCAGTTCCTCCCCTTCCCGGATGCCGGGCCCCCTGGCGATGAAGATGCCCTCCGGGCGGTGTGTGCCGCTCGGTTCCTTCCTGGGCTTGGTCGCCGTGTCGGAGGCCAGAATGGAGATGAGCCCGCAGTCCCGCAGGGCCAGGGTCAGATCCGGAGCCCGGTCCTTATAGGGGCCGTCGAAGGCCTCTTCCCGCGTCCAGATGTGCGCCACTACCGGCTCGCCCGTCTGGGGGCTCACGGTCCGGCGGAGGGCGTCGCTCAGCTCGTCCCGGAATTTATGGTACTCGGCCGCGGGTACACCCTTTCCGTTGTTGCTCGTATCGACTTCGATGTAAATGCCGTTGCTGCTCGGGGTTGAGGCATAGGCCCGGGTCCGGTCCCAGTCGAGCGTGAAGACATGGCGCGCGAGCTGGTCCATGCCGAGCACGGAGCTGTCGGAATCCTGCGGTGTCTGGCTGTCGGCCCAGGCCAGGTAGCCGTTCTGCTCCAGCCAGGCATTCGCGTAGAAGATCTCCTTGGTCATCCCAAAGCCGTGATCGGAGGCGAGCACCACGGTTGCGTCCGGCCCGGCCATGTCAACGATCTCGGCGATCAACTTGTCGATCTGCCGGAAGTATTCAGTACACAGATCCCGAATACGCTCCTCCCTCGGCGATTTCAGGTCATCCCGGCAGAGGGGGTCCATGAACCGCCAGCAGAGGTGCTGGATCTTGTCGACGCCGTCGAACATGATGGCCGTGAGCTCGCACGGATCGGTCTCCATCAAGTGGCGCAGGATGTTGAACCAGTGCTGCTCCCGGCGGATGTGGAGTTGGAGCCAGGGCTCGATCTCTTCCTGTTCGCATCCGTCGATCGCCTTTGCCTCGTGGGACATGTCCATGGCCAGCTCGCGGGGGTTGAAATCCGGGAGCTCCTTCACCCGGTCGTACAGGCCGTCCGGGTGGCATGCGAGCCGGAGCTGCCGCCAGGTCATCCATCCGCCGGACATGACATTGCCGTCGATCGGCGGAGGGGGGAGCATCAGGGGATAGTTCAGAGAGGTGGCCCTCAGGCCGTGGCGGTTCACCATGGACCAGATCATCTCGCATTTGACGTCCTGCGAGCTGTTGAACCGGATACTGTGGCCCTCTTCGGATTCCTTGCGGAAGAAGTCCATGATTCCGTGATGGCCGGGGCTGCGGCCCGTCATCAGAGACGTCCAGGCCGGAGGGGTGAGGACCGGGATGACCGAGCGCAAGTCGGCGTGGACCCCGGATTCGATGAATCCCTTTAAAAAGGGCATTACTCCATCTTTTATGAAAGTATTAAGTATATAGAATTCCCCCCCGTCCAGTCCGATGAGTATCGTTCGATTTTTCATATTCTCTCTTCTCTATCTGGCTGCGTTTGTTGCACCACGGATGCTAAGACAAATGCTGGTGAAAGAAATCCACCAGTTCGTTTACCTGGATATCCCTCACTTCGCGCTGGCCCACTTCGGCCAGGAACTGGGCGAAGGGCATCTGTTGTTGATAATGCTGCTCAACGTTCGTGCACAGGACCACGATGTCGATGGACTCGAATCCCAGGTCTTCGATCAGAAAAGTCTCCCCTGTAATTTCTCCGGAGTACTCCCAGTCGCCGGAGAGTTGTGTGAGGAGGCTGAGCAGATCGTTGAAGATCACTTCCTTACTTGGCTTTGCCATGCTAGCCCCTTTCGCAAATCGTGCTGGAGATGATCATATCCCCCTCCCGTGTCGTGTAGACCTTGATGGGGGATGACGCGTATTCCGGAAACAGCTCTACGAGTTTCCCAAAAAGTCTAATCATAACCGTCTCTGCGTCGGTGTCAATCTCCTGCACGGCGGCGCCCCGCGGTCCTTCGATCAGACCCCGACCAAGCGCCTTGCCCACGGCCTCTTTGGCGCACCAGAAGCGGGTTATCCACTCGTCTCGATCTTTCGATCCGCGGGCCGAAAGAAGCTCCAGTTCCTCCTGATGGAAGGACATGGTTTCGAAGCCCTTTTCGCGCGGACGGATCTTCTCGATGTCGATTCCGATCCTCTGGCCCTCGGCGCAGAACCCGGCCAGGGCAACGGCCACCCCCTCGGTGTGAGCCATCGAGAGGGCGGGCCTCTGCCCGACCTGCTCTTCCCAGGCCCCGGTCGCAATAGGCTGCCCGTGCTCATCCTTGACGATCTCGATGTCGGCCGGGCACAGCTTGATTCCGTGCAGTCTTTCGAGCAGCACGCGGACCGAGTCCTTGGCCGCGACTCTGCCGGTCAGCCATTCGATCTGGCGGGCCTCGGGCACGTGGAGATTACGGAATTCCTCTCGCTCCCCGGGTTTCAGGATGATGTAGGCGCACACGCGATTCCAGAAGATCCTGTCCGCTTTGCACAGCGTTTCGATCCGGCTGCACTGGAATGACTCCGGCTCGGGGAAGTGGGCAAGAGGGAGGGACCAGGTCTCACTCGTAACTGACCGGCCCGGAGAGAGCACGAGGGGATAGAGGCGGCTCGGCAGCTCGAATCGTTTGTCCTCCCAGCTGATCAATCGCATCCAAAGCTTCCCGTCGGGGTCGAACATGTCGATGTCCGAGCGTACCAGGTTGTGGCCGAAGAGCTCGCTCCGCACGTTGCACGGCACCTTCTCGGGGATGGTGGCGGGATTGGGTGCATAGAACTCCATCGCCTCTACGCGGTAGGGGAAGACCATGCGGAAGGTCTCGAGGCCCTCCATGGTCCAGAAGCCGACGATCTGGCCCGCCGCATCCAGGACGACCGGATCGGTCACGAACTCGGGGTTCGGATCCGAACGAAAAAGCTTATCCGTCGGCAGGCCCTGGAGGGTGGAGATCATGCCGTCCTCCCCAAAGCGTTCCACTGAGGCCACCCCCTGCCAGCGGGGGCCGTGGAACATGGCTTCGTCGTAAAGGCGCTTCGAGGAATACGATGCCCATTTCGAAGTACGCTCTCCACGGAGCGAGAAGCTTTCAAGGGCCGGGGGCTGGGGATAGTCGTCTCCAAAGATCGTCGTACCCTCGAAAGCGAGCTGTTTCTTTGCGCCTTTATCGTCAGGAACGATGTATATCTTGGCATCCACCGTATTCTCAGAGTCCGCAGGGCGGTGAGCGGTCACCTCGATAGACAGCTCATCCTCCTCCAGAGCGAGCCACCGGTGGGCGCGGACTTCTTTTATTGCGATTAACTTTTTGTCGGGGATGAGCAGGGTCCCCGCCTCAGCGAGGATCTCGATGCTCATTGTGAGGGGTACAACAGGTAGGGCAACGAGGCCTTTGTCGGTCACGGAGATCTCTCTGCCCATGGTGTGGTCGTGCAGAAAGATATCCTCTTCGATGTGGAATCGGGAATTGGCCTCCAGCTCCCGCCCGTCCTGGGAGATGGTCACTTCTCCCATCATTTTAAAGGGCTTTTTTTTTTCGGAGCTCTCCTGGGCAGGAGGGCTTGACGATACGGGCGGTGAACCTGCGTCCTCAATGTGTGTGCTCAAAAAGTCGATGATCTCCTTCAGGGTCTTCAGGCCGGAGAGCTGATCGACATCCTGCTCGGCCTCCAGGTCGAGCTTCTCGACCAGGGCGCCGAGTATCTCGACGCGCTTGATCGAGTCGATGCCCAGGTCGGCTTCCATATCGAGGTCGAGGTCGAGCATCTCAGGGGGATAGCCCGTCTTTTCGCTGACCAGCGCCAGCAGGATTTCCGTGAGGCCCTCGGCGTCGAGCCCCCCGGCGTCGAGCCCCCCGGCATCCGGGGCTTTTGTCTGGGGTTCGGTCGTGCTTTCCTCCCGGGGTGCCGGCTGTGGCCCCTCGCTCTCCGTGTGTTGGCTCAGGAAGTCGATGATCTCCTTCAGGGTCTTCAGGCCGGAGAGCTGATCGACATCCTGCTCGGCCTCCAGGTCGAGCTTCTCGACCAGGGCGCCGAGTATCTCGACGCGCTTGATCGAGTCGATGCCCAGGTCGGCCTCCATATCGAGGTCGAGGTCGAGCATCTCGGGGGGATAGCCCGTCTTTTCGCTGACCAGCTCGAGCAGGATCTGTGTGAGGCCGCCGGCCTCGGGCGGAGCGGCCGGGAGCGCCTCCGGTTCAGGCGTCGCTTTCGCGACCGGCTCCGGGACGGCTACCACAACGGGGGGTGGGGGTGCCTCTACCGGGACGGGAGAGACAGCTTCGACGGCCGGGGCCGGAGCGACGGGCGTGATCACCGGCGATGTGGCCTGAGCGGGTGTCACCGGCACTCCGTCTCCCCCGGACGCCTGTTTGGCTACCGGCGCCGGAGTCGGTGGGACCATCAGGTCTTGGAGATCGTTCTCCATCGGGGCCTGCCCTTCTCCGGAGCTCATGGCCGCGAAAGAGGAGAGCATGACCTGCTGTTGAACCTCCAGGAACTGCTCCATGGTCTGCATGTAGGCCTCCAAGGCCTGGTTCGAACCCGGTGCAGCCCCCATGGTCGGCGCCGCCTGAAGAGGCTGCGAAGCCGGCATGGAAGGAGGAGAATCAGAGGCGGCAAGGGGCTCCTCTCTCGTCACGGTCGGAGCGGAAAGCGGAGGAGGTGCCTTGGGTTGAGCCGGGGGCTGTTTCTCTACAGCCAGAGGCTTTTGTACAGGCTTTTTCGCCGGAGGCCCGGACGGAGAAGGTGCCGATTGCTCGGCCGGGGCCTTGGGCTCGGGGCGCCGGAGAGACGAGGCGAATTCATCTGAGATGTTGATGTGAGTCCATCCTGTGGAGACATTGACGGCTTTTCCTTTTTTCTCTTTCTTCCCAGCCTCCTTCTGCTCCTCACCGATCCATATTTCATTGGGGGAACGGCGGCTGTACAGGTGATCGAGCTTCATAGGGACACCGTGAGCCGACAGAATTCCAACCAGGTGGTTCAGTTGAGTGATTCCAGAGCGGCGCGGCACGTTGGCCGGCATGGCCAGAAAGGGCTGGCCCCGCAGGATATCCTCCACAAAGGAGGTGAGATTCCCCCGCGCCCCGACTTCCACGAAGATGCGGAATCCATCGGCGTACATCGCTTCGATGGTCTTTCGAAATTCGACCGGCTCCACCCAGTGCTCGACGGCGAGCTCGCGGATCTCCGCCGGGTCCGATGGGTATGGGGCCATTGTCGTACACGAATATGTGAGGATCTGAGGAGAAGAGACGGGCCAGCGGTCGAAATACTCGCGCAGGCTTTCGGCATAGGCCTCGAACAGCGAAGTGTGATAGGGGCGGTCGAAGGAGAGAATTTGGTAGATGAGCCCCTGGCGGCCGATTTCCTCGATGGCCTGCCGCACAGGCTCCTCGCTTCCGACGATGACCGACTGGTGCGGGCAGTTGTCCATGGCGATGAAGATGTCCCCGGGGATCTGATCGATGATGGTGGCCACTTTGTCGAAGCCGGCGCCCACGGCGACGAGCACCGCTTTGGGTATCCCGTCTTTGGCGGCGATCCGCTCATAGCTCTCGTTGAGCTCCAGGGCCCGCTGGCCGTGGAGCGACTCGTCGGTCAGATCCATGATGCCCGCGGCGCGCATGGCCGAATATTCTCCGGTACTGTGGCCCATAAGGGCGTCGGGCCGCAGCTCGAGCCGAGTGAGGAGCTCGTAGAGGGCGTCGTTGGCCGTGAGGACCGCCTCGACGGCTCCGTCCATCTTCCAGAGCCTTTCTTCCGTCTCCGCCGCCTCCTCCTCGTTCCAGCAGGGGCGGGGAAAGATGAAATCGCTCGGCAGGAATTTCCGGGTGTGGCCGAAGAACATGCGGTCGATCCGGTCGAAGCAGGCCCTCACCTCGGGAAAGTGTATGGCCAGGTCCGAGAGCATGTTGCCGTATTGGGCCCCTTCGCCGGGGAATAAGAAGGCCAGCTTGCCCTGTGGGCTCAGCGGCTGATCGAAGAAGTAGATACCTTTGACATCCTTGATCTGTTTGCTGTCCGGATCGGAGATGCGGTTGGCGGCTCGTCCCAGCTTTTTCTCGAGGTCTGCGAGCGAGGTCGCAATAATGGAGAGCCGGTAGGGTGCTCCGATCAGTTTGGTGTTGAGCGTATGGGCCAGGTCCATCAGCCGAACATCCGGCTTTTCCGCAAGATAGTGGAGTAAGTGATTGGCCCGGTCGATCAGGGATGGCCGTGTTTCCGCTTCGAGGATAAAGACCTCTGTATCCCAGTCACTATGCAGGCTCAGGGCATTTTCCTCGTTTTCGTCCCGGTATTCCTCCAGGATGACGTGGGAGTTGATGCCCCCGAAACCGAAGGAGTTCACCCCCGCCCTGCGGGGAGTATCGGGATTTCCGTGAATCCAGGGGCGGGTCTCTGAATTGACGTAAAAGGGAGTGCCCTGGAGCTTTGGATTCGGTTCCTCCACGTGGTGGGGGGGGGGGAGGACCTTTTGATAGAGGGCCAGGGCCGACTTGATGATTCCGGCGATGCCGGCCGCCGGCATGAGATGGCTGATCATGGACTTGACCGAGCCGAGGCCGCACCAGGGGAGGCCGCCGTCGATCGAGCCGAAGACATTCGAGAGAGATTGTATCTCGACATCGTCGCCTTCCACCGTCGCTGTGCCGTGGGCCTCGATGAGGCCGACGCTCCGGGGATCGAACCCGGCCATCTCGTAGGCCCTGCGCAGGGCCAGCTCCTCCCCTTCCAGTCGGGGCGTCAGTATGCTCTTGCCCCGGCCGTCGCTCGCGCACCCGATCCCCTTGATCAGGGCATAGATCCGGTTGCCGTCGCGCTCGGCATCGGAACGCCGCTTGAGGACGACCATACCGATTCCCTCTCCAAGGATCGTCCCGTCGGCGTTCTTGTCGAAGGGCCTGATCACCTGACCCCGCGAGAGGGCGCCGAGCTGGCAGAAGAGCATGAGGACAGGGATCGGGATAATGACGTTGGAACCCCCGATAAGGGCCAGATCGATCCGGCCGCTCACGAGATCGTGGATGACGACCTCCATGGCAAGGAGCGACGAGGCGCAGGCCCCGTCGACTACGTAGCTGGGCCCCATCAGGTCGAGGCGGTTGGCGATTCGGCCGGCCGTGATGTTGGGAACCAGTCCGCCGACGGTATCCGCGTTGAAAGGTTCTAGGCAGGATTTTATTTCCCGGCGGATGGCCTTCAGCTCCTCATCGGTGTGCTCCGGGTGGAGCTTCCTGATAATATTGAGAGTTTGATCGATGATCATGCTGTGATGGGCCAGGGTCAGGTTGCCGAAATTGAGGTAGTTGCCTTTCCCGAAGATCACGGCCGTGCGCTCCGCCTCGGGAGGAGTTCCCTCATAGCCGGCATCCTCCAGGGCCACCTTGGCCAGATCGAGTCCGAGCCACTGGTCGGGCTCACTGCCCTTGATCGACGAGGGCATGATGCCGTGTTTCAGCGGGTCGAATTTTGCGAGAGAGCCCAGGTAGCCTCCCTTCTTGCAGTAGACGCGGTCGTTTTCTTTGGAATCGGGATCGTAATAGAGATCCTTGTCCCACGCCTCGGGGGGGGGCTCGGTGATGCAGTCGACCTTGTGGACGATGTTCTGCCAGTAAGTCTGGAGATCCGGGGCGCCGGGAAAGATGCACGACATTCCGACAATGGCGATCTCCTCGTAGGCGGCCTTTTCTCTTGATCGTTTTTTCGATTTCGTCGATGCTTTTTTTGTGGTGCGTGCAGCTGACATCATGATCCTCTTTGCTCCAACGTAGCATACAGACGTAGAGCGGAAACGTGTTAGAGTGAGTTGGATGCGGCCGAGGGGGGCACGGCCAACCCCGGATTATTCTACTGTTTCTAATGAAGCACGTGAATCAGCGACCACCGGCAGAGTCGGTGGTATGAGGTAGGCCCCTCGAAGGGGCCTTCGAGCCTTCGCTCCCTCGGACAGCCCTGGCCGCTGATTACGTTTGGAGAATTTTGACGGTTGGAATCCTATCCTTTTGCTTTCAGATACTCAATCCGTTACTCCTGTCTCCATTCAAAAAAACAAACGTGCTTAACAAAATATACGATCCTGTTGAACAGAACCGCATCTTCGATGCGGACCTAATTGAGGATTGTCGAACTTATAATTTTCTATACAACAAGAAATAAAATTTTCCAATGAATGAATCCGAGCCAATCCACCGGCAGGGCCGGTGGATTGGCTCGGATTCATCCGTGCTTGGTCGCGGACGAAAGCGTTTTACGCCCACGACGGTATGCATCTTCGAGGTCTACATCCTAGCCTCAGGTCTCTGGCCCGACTGGGCCACAGCCCGATCGAACGATCGGCTGCAGGAGTGCTCGCCTTCTTCCAGCAAGCCCACCACACTCCCATCAGGGCCGATAAATACCACATCCGAATAGATGTTATTCTTTCCAGAGTGAGGAAGAATCCGAACCTGGCAGTCGATGGGGCCCTCCTCGATCGATCCCCAACGCCGGAAGGTCTGAAAGTTGGACGGCAGGGACCTCATATCTCTGTATAGCTTCGTCCAAATAATGACGAGATGGAAATAACAGTCTAGTAAAAGCGGGTCAAACAGCCAAGGACTATCCACGGTTTCCCGGAAAAAATGCCGCGGCGAGGAATGTCTGAGAGTGGCCCGCATTCCGTTGCTTCCGATCTCCTTGATCTCGGTGACTCCCTGCCAGAGCGGGCCGTGGAAAAGGATTTCTCGGTATGCCTGCTCGGCTGTGACCGGAGAAGCGAGGCGCTTCCTCAGGGTGAAGGGCTCGATGCTTTCGGCCGGGTCGAAGGTCTTCGACAGTTCCGCGATGGCCCGGTAATGCACATGCTTGGGCTTGTCCCTGTCCGTGATGGTCACGTCCACATTGGGGCGCTCAGAGGAGTTCGTCCGCAGCTGCGCCTCCACCCGTATCGCCTTTGCCCTGTCATTCTTTTTAATGACGATTCCCTGGAGAGATCGAAACTCCCTGAATCCGACCAGCTTGAGCTCAGGCCATCCCCTGGATATGGTCTCCCCCATGATCTCCATGGCCATCCCCATGGGGAAGATGTAATTGTCGTCAAGCTGGTGGTCCTCGAAGTACAAGTCATAGGCCGGATCGAGCGGCCGGACGACTTGGATCGTCCCCTGTTCCTGCTCGATTTGTGCGTTCTCCAACATCGAGTATGTAATGGGCGTAGTCGGGGTGATAGGTTTCTCTATCCGGCTGATGCTCGTCCACGGCCCATCGCCGGCCACGATTTCGGCGTCGCCCTTTCCGCCGTAGCGAAGCTCTCTGTTGAGGACGCGGGGTCCCCCATCGAGCGGAATGATCTGCACGCCTCTCTCGGCCAGCTGCTTCTGCACCTCGGCCGAGGCCACGCCGGTCGTGGCCCAGGGGCCCCAGTTGACCGCGACGATCCGTCCCGGCCACTTGTTGTCGAGGTGAGCCGCCAGCTTGCACATCACTTCGTTGGTGGCGGCGTAATCGCACTGTCCCCTGTTTCCGAAACGTCCTGCCATGGATGAGAAGAAGACCAGGAACTTGAGAGAGTCGCTTTTGAGCTTCCGGCTGAGCATGAAGCTGCTGTCGGCCTTGAGATCGAAGACACGGTCGAAGGAAGCAGGGGTCTTGTCCTTGACCAGCTTGTCATCGATGATGCCGGCGCCGTGGATCATCCCGTCGATGCGTCCGAACTCCTCATAGACCTTGTCGATGAGTCCCTCGAAGGCGGCCGGGTCCATCACGTTGACCTGGTGGTAGTGCACCGTCGATCCCGCCTGTTCGAGGAGCGCCACGTTTCGTCGCATCTCTCGGTCGCGAAGGAGCGTGCGATAGGCCCTTTCGACCTCGGGCAGGGAGAACTTTTTTCCCTCCTGTTTCATCTGCTCGATGAGGGCGGCCTTGAGCTGGCGCTCGTCGGTGACGCCGGCCGTTGCAGGCGATTCATCCCCCTCGGGCCAGGTCTCGATCCCGGCCAGCACGAGGGTCGGCCTGTATTGCCGGGCCAACTCGATGGTTACCGCGGAGGTGATGCCCGTGGCGCCACCCGTGATCAGAAGGACCCAGTCGGAGCCGATGTCGAGATTGACGGGGGCGTGCGTGTCGAAGGTCGCGGCGTCGGTCTGCAGGCGGAACCGCTTGTTCCCTCTGTAGGCGACTTCGATCTCGCCGTCGGCGTCGGCCATTTCACGAAGGAAATGTGCCGCCTGTGTTGCAGCCGGTGTTTTCCTGTCCAAGTCCACGGCCTTGCAATGTACAGCGGGCCACTCTTCATTGATGGTCTTGATGAGACCGGCGAGCCCCCCCTGGCCTGGGAAGGTGGTGTCCTCTTCAGCCAGGTCGCCTGGATAGTTGACGCCTACGGCGGATGCGGCGATGAGCCAGCCCCCTCCGGAAGCGGCGGCTTGCTCGAGATCATCTCCGGTTGCCTGGGCCAGGTAGAAGAGGCTCTTGACGTCCTGCCTGATCCGTGCCCGCCAGTCATCGAGATTCATATCCTCGAAGGCCGCGCAGGCCTTGAGGGGCAGGAGGTGAACGAGACCGGACACGGGGCCCAGCTTTTGGCGGACCCGATCGACGATTTCGACAGCTGCGTCGGGGTCGCCGAGGTTTGCCTGATAGAGTCCTTCGCCGGTTTCGGCAGCGGTGTCTCCGTTCTTCACGATAGCCACCTGCCCGCCGAGGCGTTTGATCTCACCGGCCAGGGCTTCGGAAAGACCGCCTTCGTCATCGGTTACGAGAAAGAGGGAGCCCGGTTTGATCTGTAGAGGCTTGTCAGCCAGGGATTCTTCGACGGCATGTACGACGAAGCGTGGTATGAAGACGTCGTCTTCGGCCTCGTCGGCGGAGATCGCCTCCGGTGCTGCGGCCGGCTGCTCGGTCGG
>CAZFWM010000005.1:13859-45093 GCA_964522545.1 uncultured Thermodesulfobacteriota bacterium | reverse complement strand
CGATGCCGAGGTCGGCCTCGAGGTCGAGGTCCAGATCGAGCATATCGGGCGGGTATCCCGTGCGCTCGCTCACGATGAGGAGGAGCTGGGACGTGGCGGCCTCGCGGTCTGCTCCAAGGTTGGCGGGTGTCGGGGCTTCGGCCTCTGTCGGGGCGGCCTCCTGAGGCTCTGCGCCTGAGCGCTCCACGATCCAGTCGATAATGGCCCGTAAGGTTTTGAGCTGGCTCAGCTCGTCCTGAACCGCACTTTCGTCGTCGGCGGCGAGGGCGGGGTAATTTTCCAGGACGGCGCCCATGATCTCGACGCGCTTGATGGAGTCGATGCCGAGGTCGGCCTCGAGGTCGAGGTCCAGATCGAGCATATCGGGCGGGTAGCCCGTGCGCTCACTCACGATGAGGAGGAGCTGGGACGTGGCGGCCTCCCGGCCTGTTTCAACGGCGGCGGGTGTCGGGGCTTCGGCCTCTGTCGGGGAGGCCTCCGGTGCGGAAACCGTCTCCCCTGCCGGTTCCTGTAGGGAGGGGATCACGACAGAGGAAGGGATCACGACTGAAGAAGGGATCTCGGCCGCGACCGCGGCGGGTACAGGCTCGACCGCCGGGACCGGTCGGGCCTGCGGAATCTCGGCCGTCTGTTCCGCCGGCACGGTCTCGGCAGGCGCGCTGACCTCGTAAGATGTGTCACTTGCCTGTGCGGTTCCATGCAGATAGCTCTGCATGATCGTCTTCTGGGTTTCCAGGAATTTACCCATCATCCTCTGGAACTGGATGATGATCTGATCGGATCCCTCCACAGGTATAGCAGGCATGGGAATATCCGGACCTGCGTTTGGGCTCGGAGTGGAAGCAGAAGGCGGAGCGGAGATCTTCGGCTCCGGTCTGATTATTCTTTCTGCGGGAGGTGCCGTGGCGGTCGGGGGTTGCACCGGGGCAGGCTCCGGGCTCCGGATGGTTTTTTTCTGAGCAGGGGGTGGGGGCGGGGCCATGGCAGCGGCGGGAGCGGGGGGGCGGATTTCGGGCGGTTCGGGCTTTGCGTCCATGTCCGGGGAAGGTTGCTCGGTCGAGGAGCCTGGCTTTGTTATCTCAAGGGATTCCCGGGTCGGCCTGGGTTTCTTCGCCTCCGACTGGGGCAGGGCACGGGACCCATCCACTAGCCATACATGGGGAGGAAGCTCGGTTTCGCCCGTCTCTTTTTCGAGTTCGGTCAGATCGAGCTCTCGGACCTCCCGTCCCTGAAAGAGCCTGTCCATAGAGAGAGAGACGCCCTCGGCCGTAATTCTGGCCAGGAAGAGCAGGAATTTATTCAGGCCGGTCGATCCCGGTGGGTCGGGAGAAAGCGCGATGAAGGGCCGATCGCCGAGGGTGTTCTCCACGAGCCTCGTGAGCACGGCCCGGGGTCCGACCTCCAGGAAGATCCTGGCGCCGGCCTCGTACATGGCCTCGATCTCCTTGACGAACTCTACGGGCCGGATGAGCTGTTCGGCCAGAAGGGCGACGATATCCTTTTTCTTTTTAGGATAGATCTCTCCGGTCGTGTTCGAATAGACATCGATCCCGGGCCGGGAGATCTTCATCTCCGAGAGAAACTCTCCCAGCTTGTCCTTGGCGCCGGAGACGAGAGGCGAGTGGAAAGCACAGGCGACGGGGATCTGCTTCGACCGGATCTCCTGGGCCTTGAATCGCTCCATGGCCTCTTTTACGCCTGCGTCCGTGCCGGTGATCACCGTCTGCTTCGGGGCATTCAGGTTGGCGAGCCACACCCCTTCGATGCCTTCGATTCCCTTGCCCACGGTATCCCGGTCGCCCACCACGGCGGCCATGGTGCCGGGCTCGGGATGGGCGGACTCCACGATGAAGCGTCCCCGCGCCTCGGAGACGCGGACCAGGTCCTCGGGGTTGAAGACGCCGGCGGCATAGAGGGCGGCGTACTCCCCGTAGCTGTGGCCGGCGGCGAGGTCGGGCTTCACCCCAAAGGCCTCCAGAAGGTGGTAGAAGGCCATGTCCGCCGTTCCCATTGCCGGCTGGGCTATATTGGTCTGCGTCAGGTCGGCCTGGTTGGCCTTGGCCCGCTCATCTTCGAACTCCGGGGGCGGGTAGACATAGGCGCTCAGCGGTTTGGGGAGGCGATCCTCGATGGCCTGGTTGGCCATTCCGAAGTGCGTGGCCATCTCCGGAAAATAGAGAAGCATCTCCCGGAGCATGTTGGTGTACTGGGATCCCTGGCCGGGAAACAGGAATGCGATCTTGCCTTTACCCGCCATGGGCGCTTCGGTGTAATAGATCCCCCTGGGGTCGCTGATCCCGCCGCCCTCTTTGCCCAAGGCCTCTTTGGCCGTCGTGAGCTTATCCAGAAGGTCGTCCAGCGAAGAGGCCACGATCGCGATTCTCTGTAGTTTGCCCCGGCTCTTCACGGTCTGAGCCTGTTTGAAGAGTGAATAGGAGAGGTCTCTGAGCCGCGGTTTGGCGCCGTTCGAGAGGGCCTTTGCGACCGGCTCCATGGCCTCCACCAGGCCATCGCGGGTGGGGGCGGCCCAGGTGAAGAGCTCGTTGGGCCATTCATTCAGGGATGTCTCCCCGTGGGCCCTGCCGTTCTCACTCTTGTACTCTTCAAGGACCACATGGTAGTTGGTACCCCCGAAGCCGAAGGCGCTGACGCCGGCCCGGCGGGGGATGCCGTCGGGGCCGTTGATCCAGGGGCGGGATTCGGTGTTGATGTAAAAGGGGCTATGGTTGAAGTCGATCAGGTGGTTCGGCTTCTCGACCCCCAGAGTAGGGGGGAGCACCTTGTGGTAGAGGGCCATGGCCACTTTGGCTACGCTGGCCGCCCCGGCCGCTCCTTTCAGGTGCCCGATCATCGATTTCACCGATCCGACGGCACACCTCTGAAGCTCGGTTTTCGACTCCTTGAATACCTGGGAGAGGGCCAGCAGCTCGGTCTCGTCCCCCACGACCGTGCCGGTTCCGTGGGCCTCCATCAGGGTGACCGTGGAGGGGGGGAAGCACGCTCTCTTGTAAGCGCGATTGAGGGCGAGGATCTGCCCCTCCCGCCTGGGCGCGGTGAGGCCCTTGGCCCGTCCGTCGCTCGAGCTGCCCACGCCCTTGATCACGGCGTAGATTCGGTCCTTGTCTCGCTCGGCGTCGTCCAGGCGCTTCAGGATGAACGCGATCTGCCCTTCGCCCAGGACCATCCCGTCCGCGCTGTCGTCGAAGGTCTGGATCTTGCCCCGCGGCGAGACAGCCAGGGTCTTTGAAAAGCAGATAAAAGAATGAGGGTGGTTCAGTGCGTCGATGCCGCCGGTGATGACCATATCGCTGTTGTGGGTTTCCAGCTCTCGTATGCCCGCCTGGATCGCGGCCAGCGCGGAGGCGCACGCGGCGTCCACGGTGTAGTTCGGCCCGCCGAGATCGAAACGGTTGGAAATCCGGCCGGCCGCTACATTCCCGATAATTCCCGCAAAGGAGTCCTCGGTCCAGTGAGGAAGTTCCTTCTCAAGGTGATCTGCGATCGTATCGGCATTTTTATCGAAGAAGAGCGGAAGAGCAGAGCGAAATCCGTAGAGCCAGGCGAGCTCGCCCGAGCCCCCGCCGAAGCCCAGGATCACCGCGGTGCGATCGCGGGGAAAAGGGCGCTCCAGGTAGTCGGCGTCTTTGAGTGCCGAATAAACGGCTTCCAGGGCCAGGAGCTGGAGAGGCTCGATGGAAGGAAGTGAGTTCGGGGGCATTCCGTATCGGACGGGGTCGAATGGGATTGCATCTTGAAAGGCGCCCCACTTGGTATGGCACCTGTCTCTCGTCTTGGGGTCCGGATCGTAGTAGAGCTCACAATCCCACCTGCTTTTTGGTACTTCCGTGACCGTGTCGACCTTGTTCAGAATGTTCTCCCAGTATTTTTTCAACTCCGGGGCCTGTGGGACAAGGCAGCCCATACCGACGATCGCTACATCGGCCGGCTTTTGATTCTTCCCGGGCGTCAGCGAACGCGGTCCCTTGTTTTTGGAATTCCCGGAGCTGAGGGGATTTTTCGTTCTGGACTGGGGCATATCTTCTCTCCGTGGTCTTCTCTATGGTCTGTTCGGATTATTATCTCGGATTGTCGTTGGAAAAGAAGGGCGGCATTTTATTGGCGCCTGAAGGTCCATATGCAACCGATATGCCTTAAATCTTCTTTTATATATCGGATTCTTATCGAAAGTGTTTAGAAAAAAATTCATTAAGTTCCCAATGACCAAAAGCTTTCCTTCTCTGTGGTTTATATTTTACCCTTACCCAAGAGAAAAAACGTAAGGCACAACTTTCCCAATTATATATCATATCTTCGCAAGAGTCAACTAATTATTGAATAATTGCGACTTAGAAAAATGTACTATAAGCAAAGCAACAAAATAGGATCGTGAGCACTATTTTTTTAAAATAGGCTAGGTTGAAGTGTGTGGTCCAAAAATTTACATAATTTTGACTTCCTATAAGAATGACAAGACCTTCTTGCTTTTTTCTTACATAAAAGTTATAGAGAACGGCATTTCGGAAAAGTTTAGTGACAGGTTCCGAAATGTGTCACCGATTTTTTGATCCGAAACGAGAAATGGTCCGACAGCCATGCCGATGGTCTCTGTAGAAAGGTTGACGAAATTCTACGGCCCCAAGAGGGCCGTCCACGATCTCAACTTCGAGGTGGAGGAAGGAGAGATCGTTGGTCTGCTCGGGCTGAACGGCTCGGGAAAGACCACGGTGCTTCGCATCCTCAGCGGCACTCTCCTGCCCACGGCGGGGCATGTGAAAATCCGGGGCCTGGATTTTCTCGAACGTCCTCTCGAGATCCGGAGCCTCCTCGGATTTCTCCCCGAGACGCCTCCTCTATATGGCGAGATGACCGTACGCGCCTATCTTTCCTTCGTGGCGGAGCTCAGGGGCCTCACGAGACGTGAAGTGATGGAGAGACTTCCCGTCGTCGAGGAAGAGACCCGGATCGCCGACGTGAGGGACGAGACCATCTCCAATCTTTCTTTCGGATACCGGCAGCGGGTCGGCATAGCCCAGGCCATAATCCATCTCCCGGAGCTTCTGATCCTGGATGAGCCGGTATCGGGTCTCGATCCGGTTCAGATCGTAGAGATGCGCCAGATGATCAAGGCCTTCAGAGGCAATCACACAGTGCTTCTCTCCAGCCACTACCTTTCCGAGATCAGCCAGATCTGCGATCGGATCCTTGTGATCCAGGATGGGGAGATCGTCGGCCAGGGCACGGAAGAGGAGCTTGCCGGGCAGTTCGCTCAGAAGCAGCGCCTGACCCTGGAGGTCCGGGGTGAAAAAGGGGAGCTTTTCGAGCTCTTGGACTCTATAGGGGCGGTCGAAAATGTGGAAGTCCTTCAGGAGGAGGGGAAGCGGATCTCATGTGCTCTGGAGTTGGTAAGCGATGCCCGGGAGGAGATCAGCCGGGCCCTAGTGGAGAAAGGGTTCGGGCTGCTCGGGCTCGGCCGGTCCGAGATGGAGCTGGAGTCGATCTTTATGAGGCTCATGGAGCGTGACGGGGAGGGGATCACGAAAGAGGAGGGGATCACGAAAGGGGAGGGGTCGTGAAGAAAGTGTTTTTGATTTTTCGGCGTGAATTCACTTCGTACTTCAGATCGTACATGGGCTATGTCATCCTCGCCGTTGTACTCCTCGTCAATGGGCTTCTCTTCAATGTCTATGCTCTCGGCGGCGGCTATAAGTTCTCGGCCGACGTGCTCCGGGAGTTCTTCTACTTCTCCAGCGGGACCACCATGATCGCCAGCGTCTTTCTCTCCATGCGGCTCCTGGCGGAAGAGCGGATGATGGGCACGATCATCCTGTACAACTCCTCGCCGGTCAAGGACTATCAGATCGTCCTGGGGAAATTCCTCTCCGCCCTGGTCTTCCTCTTCATCATGACGCTTCTCACTCTGTACATGCCGATGCTGATCTTCGTGAACGGGAACGTCTCTGTGGGCCACATCTTCGGCGGGTACCTCGGCCTCTTCGCCCTCGGGGCCGCGAGCCTTGCCATCGGGACCTTCGGGTCCGCCCTGGCGCCGAACCAGATCGTGGCGGCCATCATCACAGCGGCCCTCATCGTCTCGATGCTCCTTTTCTGGATGCTGGCCACCATCATGGAGCCCCCCCTGAGCGGGATCTTCAGCTACCTCGCCCTTCACAGTAAGCATTTCACCCCCTTCATGCGCGGGATCGTGAACTCGAGGGACCTGTTGTTCTATATTTCGTTGACCTATTTCTTTCTTCTCCTCTCCACCAAAATACTAGAGGCCAGGAGATGGCGATGACGGCCGGCGCAACGTCCTCGGCAAGGAGGTTTTCGAGCATTGGATGCTTGCTGCTCTATCTGGGCGGCATGGTGATCATCTATATCGGCGAGCGTCTCTTTCCGGAACCCATCACGGCACGCCTCATCCTGGATGGTTCAGGCATGGCCTTGATCGCCCTTGCCCTGGCCGCCCGTTTGCGCAACCGGGCAGTCGCCGAGGGAGACCACAGTTCTGTGGAGGGCCTGCTTGCCCTCTGTTATCTGGGGGGGCTGGCGGCCCTGGGACTCTACGGGGCTCAGATCGAGGAGCTTCGCGCTCCCCTTTCCCGTATGCTCGATCCGGGCGGCCTCCCCAAATATCGCGTGATCCTCCAGGTCCTCTGGCCCATCGTCTGGCTCGGCTCGATCCTTCCGGCCCTGTTCGTGGAGGTCTCCTATGCCTCCATGGCCCGCGGAGAGATGGTCGAGCAAAGGCGGATAAAAAATTCGGCCGGCAGCGGCCTCGCGATCGCCCTGACCTGCTCCATCCTGTTCGTTGTCAACTACATCGGCGCAGAGCACAATATCAAGCGGGACCTGAGCTTTCTCAGGACCACGGCCCCGGGCGCGTCCACCCGGCACATGGTGGCCCACTTGCAGGAGCCCTTCGAGGTGCTTCTCTTCTACCCCGTGGTCAATGAGGTCAAGGAGGATCTCCTGGCCTACTTCGAGGAGCTCCGGGACGTCTCCGGACAGTTTCGGCTCCGGGTCGTGGATCAGCCCATGGAGCCGAATCTCGCCCGGGAGCACAAGGTCAGCAATAACGGCATCCTTCTCTGCACGCACGGAGAGAAGAGTGAAAAACTGCATGTGGGGATGAAGCTCGACGCGGCGAAGTCAAAGCTTTCAAAGCTGGATGTTGAATTTCAAAAGATGTTCCGCAAGCTGGTGATGGAGGAGCGCATTGCCTATTTCACCACCGGGCATGAAGAGCGCGGGTCCGTGCCCGGCCCGGCAGCCGGCGAGCGCGGGACGATCAATTTGCTGAAGACGCTGCTCCGCTCCCAGAATTTCAAGATAAAGACCCTGGGCCTCACCCAGGGACTGGCCGGCGAGATCCCGGCCGACGCCACGGTGGTCTTCGTGATCGATCCGAGGAAGGATTTCCAGGAAGCGGAGCTGGAGACCCTGCGCCGCTACCTGAGGGCAGGGGGGCGGATGTTCGCAGCCCTCGAGCCCGAGAGCACGAGCAACTTTTCCGAGCTTCTCCGTGAGTTCGGCCTCCGGTACTCTTCCACGATGATGGCCAACGAAAAACAGTACATGCGGAGGCGTTACAACCGCTCCGACCGCTATAATTTATACACCAATCGGTTTTCTTCGCACACATCGGTCACCACCCTGAGCCGGAGCTCGAGCAGTCTGGCCGTGATTATGCCGGGGACCGGATTCCTGGAGGAGGTGGGCGGAGGGGAAGGGGCGAAGGTGAGCGTGACCGTGCGATCCATGCCGATGACCTGGGCCGACGGCAACAAGAATATGGAGGCTGACGAGGGCGAGGAGATGAAGATCTATGATCTTGCCGCCGTTGTCAGCGCCACCGCAAAGCCGGATCCGGTCCCGGAGGGGGACGGAGAAGGCGAGGGCCAAGAGACTCCCGAAGATGCCCCCGAAAAGGCCCCAGAAAAGTCCCCAAATAAGTCAGAAGACGAGCAGCCCGGCCCCGAGATGCGCCTCTTCGTTCTCTCCGACGCAGATGCCCTCAGCGATGAGGTGATAAGGAACCTTGGCAACTACTACCTCTGTTCGGACTCGGTAAAGTGGCTCCTGGGTGAGGACGCCTATGTCGGCGAAGTCGCCTCGAGCGAGGATGTACCCATAGTGCACACCGGCAAAGAGGATATGGTGTGGTTCTATTCGACCATCTTCGCGGTTCCGCTGATCATCATGGGTTTTGGAATCGTCTATAATCGCAGGAGGAGCCGAGTTCGAGGTCCCGGAGGCGCCCGGTGAAAAGCTCAGGGAGCATCGGCTATCTCCTGGTCCTCGCTCTGTGCCTGATCCTCGCCTATTTCACCTGGACGGGGGGAAAGGAGAGGCCGGGAGAAGAGGTCACGATCCTCGATTACGGAATGCGGAACCTGGAGAGGATGATCGTCGAGACCCCTTCGCGCACGGTCGAGATCGCCCCCCGTCGGAGCTCCTTTTCGGGAGACCGGTATTACTGGGTGACCGTGGCGGATGCAGGGGGGGAAGGGGATGTAGGGGGCGGAGAAGAAGAGGGGGGAGGGCGACCCGCGGCGGAGTCCGGAGCGAAGAAGGAGTTCAAGGGGAACGACACCTTTGATAAGCAGATGAAAGACATGAGACCCCTGCGGGGGCTCCGGTCTTTCGGCCGTCTCGAAGAGGAGAAGCTCGAGGAATTCGGGATCGTCGGGGCCGCGGAGCGCCTCACCCTGGTTCTGAAGGGGGATCCCCGGACGTTCATGCTGGGCGGGAAGTCCTTCGGTGACCGCAACCGGTATGTTCAGGACACAGGGACCGGCGATGTATTCATGATGAAGGAGCAGATCATCCGGAGTCTGACCTTTCCCGAGGGGCGGTTCATGGAGAAGAACCTGCACGCCTTCAAAGAGGGGGAAGTCGAGCGCATCATGATCTCTTCTGATGCAGGGGAGAGGGAGCTGCATCATATTTCCATGGCTGCGGGCCGCCACAGCGGCTGGGCCGATCCCGGCGATCCGGAGAAGGAAAAACACCTCTATTCAAACTGGGTGAAAAAGCTCTTCCGCCTGCGCCTCGAGAGGTATCTGCCCCGCGGGGAGGACGGAGAGAGCCCGCCCCTACCCTCCGCGGCCCTCACCCTCTGCGAGCTTCGTTATTACCGGCGGGCAAAAGAGCTCGGATTCCTCACCCTCTACAAGGCGGGCGACGGAGAAGAAGAGCCGACCTACCTGGCCCGCTCGGAGTCGACCGAGGGGATGGTGGAGCTGGCCGGGCCCCCGGCCGGGGAGTTCCTCGAGGACATGGCCGACGTGATCGCCGGGGAGTGAGCCCCGTCCGGGGGAACGGGGCCGGTCGACCGATATCACCTTCGAATCTCCCTCCGGGCAAGATTATTGTCCATACTTCTCCTCACACTCTTTCAGGGTGCTCTTTTTCTTCTCAAAAGCTTTATCAAGACACTGCTTAGATTTTTGGAGATAGGGATTATAGCTGTCGCTCCAATGAGGATGGCCGTGCCCGGTAGAGAGCTCACAATTGAATTGTATGTCGTCATTCTTCCCACCCTCTTTCAAAGCTTCGCATTGATCCCACATCTGCCTGCCTTGATCTTCTTCCTCAATGCAACCATCTACTTCCTTGCCCCATTCTTCCACAGCCTCATCTTTACATGCTTCCTCCTCATCCGAAGGACCGCCGGGGCCTGAGCCGTGGCCGGATGGCTCGCCGGTCGGTTCGGAATTGAGATCTTCGGCTTTCGGATGCCCGGTGGGTGTCTTTTCTCCTCCCCAATAATTGTCCTCACGATCAGGAGGTCCGGGAGGCGTAGTGGGCCCTGTGGCCCCGGGACCGAGTTCTCCCCATCCATCAGCCCCTTTCGGTTCCGAGTTGGACTCGGGTCCCCCCCCGGATCCGCCGCCGCCTCCGTTGCTTTGGTCCACGTCATCGGTCGGGAAGTCGTTATCGGAATTTCCGGAAGAGGATTCATCACCATAATAATAAGTCTCTTCCCAGACCACTTCTCCATTCGAGTTCTTGTACCAGATCTTGTCATAGTCGGGGCCGGTGTCATAGCCGAAGCCGCCTGAGTCAGAGCTGCTTCCCCAATCTCCGTTTATGGGATCGAGCCCCGACGGATCCACCAGGGTCATGGGGTTGTTCCGGACATAGGCGTACCGGTTGTAGTCCTGTGTGTTCGTCGGATCCGGGACGAGGGGGTCCGGCGAGATGAAGTGCCTCGTGACCGGGTCGTAGTAGCGGGCGTGGAAGTAGTCCAGAGAGATCTCTTTCTCAGCGTCCCGCTCCTGCCCTGTGAAGCGGAAGCGCATCCCGTCGTACAGAGACCCGGCCGGATTCAGCTCCCGGCCGAAGGGGGTGTGGCGGACCCGCATGTCCGCCTTCGGCTGGCCCGCGGCGTCGGTCGCCTCGTTGGTGGTCCCCCTCAGGTCGGGATGATAGAAGATCAGGGTCGCCGGATCGTTGTCCGTGAGGGTGGCCAGGCGCTTTCCGAATCCGTGTACATGCTTGACGTGTTCCGTCCCGCCCGAGCCGATCCGCTGCTCGTATATTCCGCCCACATAGACTGTGGTCTCCGGGACGGCTGCCGAGTAGATCTCCTTGAGGAACCGCTCCCCCGCGGAGTCGTAGTGGAAGCGGGATGTCTTGGAGCCGTTGTAGGTGATCTTACAGAGCCGGCCGTCGAAGTCGAAGTCGTGGTCCCACATCTCCGTATCCGTGGCCTTTATGTCGAGGTTGCCCGAGGCGTCGTAGGTGAAGACGTGGTCCGGCGAAGAGGCCGGGCTGTAGAGCCCCGTGGGGGCATGGGGCTCCGGGCCGCCGTAAAGATAGGTCTCGTCCATCGCCCCGTCCACATGGGTCAGGTTCCCCAGCTCGTCGTACGTGTACGTGAGGTCCCCGTAGGCGTCCCCTGTGGCGTAGATGAGCCTGTCCATCTGGTCGTAGGTGAAATACTGGGTCATGGACTCGTACCCCGTGGGGCCGGTGAAGACATTGTCCGAGATCCTCTCCACATTGCCGTCCGGCGTGTAGCCGTAGAGCAGGTCCTGGAAGATCCCGCCCGGATTCATCGAGGTGATCCGCTCCGTACGGAAATTCAAGGAGTCGTAGCTCCAGGTGCTGGTCACGCTGTTGTGGAACTCCAGGCCCAAGAGCTGGCCGATCTCGTTGTAGGCCACGTCGGCATCGAAGGCGTTTGCGTAGATGAGGCCGGAGCCCTCTTCGACTACGCTTGCCGGGAGGCCGACATCGTTGTACTTGTAGAGAAGTCCCCCCTGGTTGTTCGGGTAGCCCAGGCGGGTGACACCGCCCCCCATGTTGTATGTCACCTCCGTCGCGTAGGGTTGCCCGCCGTTCCGGTCCCGCACCCATCGCTCGCCCAGGATGCTGCGGCCCCACAGGTCGTGGGAGAAGCTGTCCTCCAGCAGGGCGCCCAGGCCGTCCGAGAGGATGGAGCGGGTGAGCCGGCCGAGG
This sequence comes from uncultured Thermodesulfobacteriota bacterium, assembly GCA_964522545.1. GTDB lineage: Bacteria > Desulfobacterota > DSWW01 > CAZFWM01 > CAZFWM01 > CAZFWM01. The sequence goes on along the minus strand of CAZFWM010000005.1, from coordinate 33,624 downwards.
TCCCCGCTCGATCCAGCCCCGTCATAGGAGAATACAAAGCCGGCGGGGTGCTCGGGCTCGGGAGGATTGAGGTAATTCTTCTCCAGGGGGCGGCCGAGCTCGTCGAAGGTCAGAGTGGTGACGAGCCCCCTGGCGTCGGTGATGCTCTCCAGATCCCTGTAGCCGTACTGGAATGTGATGAGCCCGTGGTCCGGGTCGTCCAGGGTGAGCCGGCGCCCGAAGGAGTCGTAGGAGAGGCTGGTCAGGTTGCCGGCGGAATCCTCCGTCCGGATCAGTCTCCCAAGGGGATCATAGCCGAAGGTCCGGCTCGAGACGGCGCCGAGGCCGTCATCCTCCTCGATCAGAATCTCCCGCCCCATGACGTCCCGGTAGATCCACTTCGGATCCCCGGCCTCGTCCTCGAAATAGGAGTTCAGAAGCCGGTACTCCATGCTTTTCGCGGTCGAGTCGGGATGGACGATGCGGACCTTTCTGCCTAGGGCATCATAAAAAAGGCCCGTGTAGGGATGCTGGGAGAGGTTCGGCTTGTCAAAGGTCGGACCCACGGCCCAGAAGGGATTGGAGACCCTGGACAGGAGGCCCCTCGCGTACTCCATCTCCATGGCGCGGTAGAATCGGGGCCTCTCCGACGACTGCCGTGCCTGTCGGGGCCTGCCCAGGCCGTCATAGTAACAGTAGCTGTCCACGAATCGGGAGGGGGTGAAAAAAGAGCGGCTCCGCACTTTGTTCGCCGTGGAGAGGAAGGAGTCGTACCGGTCGTGGGAATACTCGATCTCCCGGAGGGTCAGCACTCCGGCCCCTGTGTCCGGATCGGTGGACGAGACCACGGTGAGCCGTCCGAGGTCGTCGTATTTGTAATAGAGGCCCCTTCCGGTGGGCAGGACCTCCCGTATGACCCTACCCAGGGCCGGGTCATGGTCGTATACGTGGACCAGGTTGACCGGGGCCGCCTTCCCCTCCGTCACCGAGGTGGAGAGGCCGGCCACGAATGTATTCGTGGGATCGTAGGTGAAGTCCACCTGGGAGGTGCGGCCGGGCCCAAGCTCGTCGAGGATGCCGGAGAGGAGGCCGTCCGGGGCGCCGTACTGGTACTCCCTGCCCACGGGGACGCCGTGGGTGTCGAGGTCCACGTCCGTGCGCGTGAGAAGGCCCTGGGGCGGGTCGGCCCCCAAGGAGAGCCCATCGTAGAAGTACCGTACATGTTTCATCTCGTCCATGACTCCGTTGCCGTCTTCGTCGCCGTAGATCCAGACCTCAGAGGGGGTGGAGAGGATGTGGAGGTCCTCGCTTTTGGCATAGTCGATCACTTTGAGGATCTCGTCCCCCGCAACGGCGAGGTCCCCCGAATCCTCGATCTCATGGAGATTGCAGGTGTCGAATTCATAGGTGAAACCGACCTTGCGCTCCATGAAGTCGGGATCGCCGAAGGTCTCGAAGAGACGAAGGATTTTCGTCTCCACGTGCGGGAAATTGGCCGATTCCCTGAACCCGCCCTGGCCGATGAGGGCGTGGTTTTTCCAGACGAGATCGACTCTCCTGATCGCCTGGAACCAGAAGGTCCCCGCCAGGGAGCGGATCCTTCCCGTTTCCCGCCGCCAGGGCCTGCCCACGAGCTGCCAGTCATCGTAGACCGGATCGCCGTAGTCATCCAGGAGCCCGTCCCCCACGGGGAGGCTGTGCCCGACATGATAGCGGACCTTGGTCGCCGTCTGTGCGCTCGTGAGGGTGGCGACCGTCTCGAAGCCGCTGAACCGGCGGGTCTCGGGACAGAAGTAGCCGTCCGTGTAATCAAAGCGCTTCCAGAAGTCGGGCTCGACCTTAGCGGGAAATGGAGAGTGGGTCCACGCGGCATCCGAGTAGATCCTCTTTTCGTGAATGAGCTCCATGGTGATGGGGAGGGTCGGGTTTTCGAAATCGATGGAGGGCCTATAGCAGAATCGGGTGGCGCCGCCCAGACCGTTCTCCGCGAGGAGCATGAGGTCGGCCCGGAGCGCCTTGGTCGAGTACTCGGTGTTCCACGACTCCCAGTCATCGGCTGCAAGGGAAGGGGTGGAGGATACGAAGCTCTCGCGTGAAAGGGTGGGGCGCCGGAAGGGATGGCCCTTGGATGTACAGGCCGGGGCCGCGAATTCCCGGTCCGAGGCTGAATCCCTGCTGCCGCCCGATCTCCGGCCGGCGGTCGATGCGTCGGCTGATCTCGACCTTGGATCCCCGGTGGAGAAGGCGTGGCTTCCGTGTCCCGAGGAGGTGCTTTGCCGCTGCGGACCCGCTCCAAAAGAAGGGACTCTTTTGACGCACTCCATCTCTTCGCACCGGTGCGAGGCGCCGTATTGATTCAGGAAGATCGTCTTACCGACCTCTGTGAAATCGTCCAGGCCGTCGCCGTTGAAGTCCGTGGCCCGGTAGATTCGCCGCTCTTCCTCGACGGCATCGTAGAGGATCGGCCCGTCGTGCCACCCGGGGTCCTCCACGAAGCCGGAGCCGGTGCAGAGATACATGGTGCAGGTCTCGGACCTGTCCGTCTCCCTGCGGCCCACATAGATATCGGTGAGGCCGTCCCCGTTGAAATCCCCCAGGACGGCCCCCTCCTCCAGCCAGACTTGAGGAATGAGCCACCCTGAAACCTGCCACTCCCACCTGTTCGAATCCGAGTCATCGCCCCGGTTCAGATGAACGGCCTGTCCGCCGGGATCGAGCTGCAGGAGATCGAGGAGCCCGTCGCCGTTGAAGTCCCCCATGCCCATCCCGTTGAACTCTCCCCAGTCATATCCGGTCAGATTCACGTTGATCTCTTCGTAGCTGTTCGGCCCCAGGTACCAGATCCTGTTCTTCCAGACCGTATTGTTACCGAGGAAGTCGGTGAGCCCGTCCCCGTCCACGTCGAGGACGAACGTCTCGAAGAGGCCGGTGCCGGGATCCTTCCATAACCAGTTCGGGGGGAGCCCGCTGTCCGGGCTGGAGCTGAAAGTCGCTCCGTCAGAGAAGTAGATACCGGTGGAGTAATCGCCGGAGGTCACCATGTCGGCCAGGCCGTCCCCGTCGGCGTCGAAGAGCTTTCCCCCCATGTATTTGACGAATTCATCGGGGCCGTCGTGGACGACCTGGACGAAGTAGTCCGCGCCGATGAAGCTGTAGCTGGGGACGAGCCACCCGGGCGCCGCCGAGAAGTTGCCGTGGCCGTCGTTGAGATAGACTGCTTTGATCGGAACGTCGGAGGGGATGCAACCCGGATCGGACCCGTCGCAGATGTTGATGTTCATCTGGCTGATCACGGCGTCGGGGGCTCCGTTTCCGTCCACGTCCCCGAACCGGATGCCCCGGCCCTGGATGCTGTAGAGGTTGCCGTCGGCCCCGAGAAGCTGCCACGGAATGCCGGTGGAGTGGGCAGCAAAGGTCTTGTCATCTTCCTCGGAGAAGTTGTACTCGAAGCTCTGCGTCGGGGCCAGAGTGCCGTAGGTCCCGATCTCCTGGATCGTCTCGAGCCGGGCCCTGGCCGTGGTCGAAGTATCGTAGGTGAGGGCGTAGGTGCGAACCACCGAGGAATCGTGATAGACCCCGATGCTGTCGATGAGGTGCTCGGTCACGATCGGCTCTCCCGAGCCGTTTCGATAGCTGGAAAAAGCGTCTTCCCGGGGGACGCCGCGCCGGTGGAAGACGATCTTGTTCAGGGCGTCCCCGGCCGAGGGGCTTCCCGTGTAGTAGATCGCGTCGGGGTAGCGCTGGAGCCCGTCCGGCCAGTCATACCAGTAGCGGTAGAGGATGTAATGACCCCGCGTGTCCTCCACCCTTTCGAGGAGCCAGCGGTACGTATCCTTGTCCGTCTCGATCCTGCTGTTCGGCCAGGACAGGCCCGTATCGCCCGGATAATACCCGGAGAGGTTCCGGCCGAAGGTGTACACAGTCCCTGTCTTAGACGTGGCGGTCCAGTAATCCCCCTCGGAATGGTAGGCGAATTTCATGTAGGAGGAGCCCACGTGGTGGTAGTAGGTCCCCGGCTCCCCGGTGTCCTCGACGAGGAGAGAGCTTTCGGCGCCCAGGGAGTAGCGGAACATGTCGGCGCCGTCGTAAGCGGGCGGGCCGAACCGGGAATCCCGCTCGATGAGGCCGAGATTCAGGGCCCATCCGACCCCGAAAAAGCCGTTTCCCCGCGAAATATCGTAGGAGAGGACGAGCCGGGGAGTCATTCCGGCCCTTCCGGGCGGGACCTTGATCGGGATCGCCACTTCGCTCGCCGTGACGGCCTCCGTGAATAGAACACCCGCAAGCACGGCGATCAATAAGATACCGACGGCCCTCCGGGCCGATCGTCCAATTCTGTTTTTCCCCCGTTTCATAGCGCACCCCCTTGTAAGGATTTTCATTGTCCGGAGGCCGGCATCGAAAAGGTAAAGCTAGTGCTCACTCACCGAGCCTCCACTATCTAGAGACAGATACAGATCGATTTCGTTACAGGATCAGAGGGGGCCAGGTCGGCGGAATGCGCGGAGTTTACAAAAACTTGATTGTATAGGAAATTGTATTTTCAGAAGACGGCACAATACTACTCGTTCTCGGATAAAGGTCGATACGCGCATTTCGGTTGCGGCTCCGCCGTGTTAGGAGGAAACGTGGATTTCTGGCCTCGTGAACGGTTTCGGCTGGAAAAGCTGTCGTCCTCGATTCTCCGGCGAACCCTGCGCGCGGGACTTTTCTCCCTATTCCCGCGATCAACGACGTGACGCTGCAGGTGCGGAGGCGACATTCTTCCCTCGGCAGGGTATATTCCCCGCTCACAGGCGATCTTTCCTTCGAAGAGCGTGACGACGGCTTCGTCGCCGCCACCGTTCCCCGGGTCGCCATTCACGAGATCGTCGTTCTAGAATACGAAGGAGAGCGCAGATGATCCGAAGCCTTGGTGATAAGACGCCCAGGATAGCCGAGTCGGCCTTTGTCAGCGAGGCGGCGTATGTTGTCGGCCATGTCGAGATGGGAGAAAATTCGAGCGTGTGGCCGGGGGCCGTTGTTCGGGGCGATCTGGGCAAGATTACGATAGGCAGGGACTCCTCGGTCGAAGACAATTGTGTCATTCATGCAGGGACGCCTTCCGGCCCGGTAGGGGACGTCACCATCGGAGACAGCGTGCACATCGGTCACGGAGCCGTGATCAACTGCAGGAGAATCGGCGATCGTGTGCTCATCGGCATGAACGCCACCATCCTGCACGACGCCGAGATCGGCGACTCCTGTATCATCGCCGCCGGCTGCCTGGTCAAACAGGGAATGAAGGTCCCGGACGGATCTCTGGTCGCCGGTGTCCCCGGTGAGATCAAAGGCAAAGCCACGTCAAAACAGCTGCTGTGGACAAAAAAGGGCCCCGAAGCCTACAGGGAGCTGGCCAGGCTGTACAAGGATCAGGGCTTGTGAGGATCTGTAAGAGATCTACGTTTTTTACGTAGATCTTCACAGAAAGTTATTTGGGCCAAGGGTGGTGGAGCTGACTGCAGACAGCTGATCGCTGACAGCTTGCGGCTTTGCCGCATTAAGGGAGCATCATTGTGACTCGCAGCCCGCCCCCTTCAGGGCTTTCCGCCCAGAGGGATCCCCCGTGGGCCTCCACGATCCCGCGGGCCAGGTGGTATCCGGCTCCTTCCGTCCGTACGATATCTCCACCGGGCCCTTTCACCCCGACATAGGGATCGGCGAACAGATCCGAGACGGCCTCGCCGTCCACGGCCTCTCCCCCGTCCAGGACAGATAGACCCACGCTTCCCCCCATCTCGGCGATCCGTATCCGGACCGGCTCGGCGCCCCCCCCCCGACGCGACGGCGGCGCTGTACAGTACCTGCCGCACCGCATCGGCCAGCAATTCTCGATCGCCGGACGCCGCGATGGTCTCATCGATGGGTGACAGCTCTATGTCCAGGCCGGCCGAGGTAGCAAGAGGGGAAAGTTCGGTCACGATTTCGGCAAGCATCGGCGCAATGGCCACAGAATTTTTCTTCAGGGAAGAGCCCAGCGACTTCTCGGCGATCCGGACTTTCGTCTCTTCTCTCTTGACGGCCAGTGCCATGGCGAGACCGTGCAGGGCCACGGAAGAAATCCTGGCCCGTTCCTCGGATGCGGGGGCATTCTGCACGGATCGTTCAATCGCATCGGCCATGGCTTGCAGGGCCTCTGCAACTTTGCTGTTTTCCTCGGCGCCTCTCGTCGAAGTCGGCGCGGCTTCTCTTTTCGCTGGTGCGCTGACGTGGATGAGCTTGTGAGGATCGCCTTCCTTCCCTGCCGGCAGGAGGTTGATGCCGATGTGTGCGATCGGTCCGCCGGCGGTGAGCATTCCCTCGGCTTCACCGGTTCGACCGGAAGCGAGGATGTTTCGGACCGACTCATCGGCCGCCTCGGAAAGATCCTTCCCGAGGGATTCTATTTCGGAGAGGCCCGTGATCTCGGCGGCCCGACTGTTCAGCAGGAGAATTTGATTTTCAGGGGAGACGACAATAACGCCTTCCCGGAGATTCTGGACCAGGGAGTGGGTTTTGATCTTCTCGTCCACTATGAAGGCCGAGATGTCCAGACCGCGCTGTTTCAGGTAGGCCACGTAGATCCAGCCCAGCAGTGCCAGGAACGCAATTTGCTGGCCGGCATGGAGAAAATAAGAATCGTTCTTGATCATAAAGATAATGGAATAGACTATGATTGCAATCTCGAGCAGCAGACCTACGACAAGGGCAGCCTGCCAGAATAGTCTTCGTCGTTTTCTCTGGGCCGTTTTCATGGGTTAGTCCCCTTTATGTGAGTCAACAGTCGAGAGTCAAGAGTGCGAAGCAAGTGGCTCTCGACTCTGAACTGTTGACTGTCGACCAAGGACTCAACTTCGTATTTGCCATGCCATGTTTCGTTAATTTGGCTACGGCTGTTCCTTATTAGGCGAAGAACTACTGACGATGCCTTGATACACATCATACTTGAGAGTCACCGCATTCAGCTTTTCTTTGATCTCTTTTATTTCGTTGACGATTTGAACCCGGACCGGCGGATAGAGGCTGTCCAGCACCTGGATGCTCGCCGATAGAAAATCTTGAAGGCCTTGCTTCAGTTTCTTTTTCCTCCGCATCAAACTCTGAAGCTCGGCTTGGGATTGAGCCTCTTTGCGTAGAACCCCAATGTAGATTTCCTGTTTTTCAGGAGGCAGGTCCTCGATTTTGACGGTGGCTTTTGCCAGTTTCCGTTTCAATTTTTGAATCTGGTACAGGTTGTTTTCATGAAGGTGAATCTTTTCGCGGATATCCCCCAGGCGTTGAGAAGTGAGGAAGTCCTTTCCCACAACGGTTTCCGTGAGCGTGCCGAATTCGGACCCGATGGATTGGGCTACGATCTCCTTGAGCGCCTGCGCCGTCCCCCCGGCGATGACCCCTTTGTCGGATGTGACCCGAATCGTATCATTGCTGACGACCTGACTGTTGATGATGGCGTTCAGCACGACGATTTCTCCGAGGGCCGAGACCCTTGCTTCGCTCACAAAGGATGAATAGACGCACCCGTCCGCATCGACTGATGTCTGCTGATGTCCCAGGATTCCCCCGCCGATGAAGACATCGCCCTGGGCGGTGATCTCTATTTGCTCGCAGTTTCCCAAGACGAAAAGATCCTCACAGCGGATGGAGCCGGGGCCCTGAAGATCGCCTCGGACGAAGACGGCCCCCGGAAAGGAGAGATCCGGAGACGACCCGGGTGACGGTTTGTCAATAATATAGAGAGGCACTATATCGACGCGATTTGCATCAGCCACTACGTATCCTTGAGAGAGGGCGGTAAGCGACTCGTCCCTGGAACGTTCTATTTCCTCACCGATATCGATCTCTGTCTCTTCGACCTTCTCTGGAAATATGGCTTCCCCAAAGATGGTCTTCCCTGGAATACCCCGCTCGGGCAGGCTGATTCTGCCGATGACGTCGCCTTCTTTGACAGGCTCACCCAGAGGATCGAGTATCGGGGAAAATTTTTGGCCGCTGCTTCGAAGGGCTGTTTTGTCGATGACGCGAATCTGATATTCGATCCGCTTCCCCTTTCCCGGGATGGGTGTCTCTCCATGGGCCACCGGAATTCGCCACACAATATCGCTGTCATCACGGAGGATCTTCAATGCCCTCTCGACAGCGTCGATGTCTATGCCGTGTTTGATCCGCAGCTTGTTGAAGGCGGCCATCACCTTGTTCATCGTCGGAATGCTTCCACTTCCGCGGGGTGGGGTCAGCGTGAGGTAGGCCGACAAGGCATCGGCCGATGAGCTTACCAGCACAAGCCCATCGGAGGGTTCGGAGCGGTTGGCGGAAGGTGTGTAAAAATAGGCGCGCAGGTCGTTCAGGTTGTTTACGAGATGCTGTTTCCGAATTGCATTTTTTTCGGATTCGATACATCTCTTTATTTGTTTCATGAGGCCTTCATCCGAGAGAATCTCTCCGCCGGAAGATTGAAAACGGCCAAGCAATTGAAAAGATTTCTCGATCAGGCCGTCGAGAGTCGGTCCGAACTTTCCCACTATTGTCCCTGTGGGCTGTTTTTTGGCCTTTTTCGGATTGGCCGACCGCGATGGATCTTTTGGTCTAAGATCGTTCACAGACTACTCTTCCATGTTTATATGAGAATGACAGGAGCAGGGTAGCAAATTGTCGAAGGGAAAGCAATAAAAAGTCATAATAAATCCGAGCTAATCCGAAGATGTACAGCCGGTGAGAATGGTAAGGTTCTACCGTTCATCTTGTGGGTGGTGGTCGCTGATTGAGGACTTACTCTATTGACTGCGTTCGGCCGCGGGAATAAGCTGATCCGGAGTCCTGAAGGCCCGCCGGATCGATACAGACAGATGCACAAAATGTTCATGAAATCGGCAAAGAGATACAAAAGGCATTTCCACAAGGTCGGAATTTTGGATGAACTGATATTCTTTGTTACAAGCCGGTGCAACTATCGATGCAGGACCTGTTTTTATGCAGAAACTATGGAGGGCCATACTCTTCAAGATGAAATGGAATTGAGTCCGGATGAGATAAGGAAGATATCTCTTTCCATTGGACGGCTCGATCGATTGCTCATTTCCGGGGGCGAGCCTTTTCTGAGGGACGATCTGGCCGAGGTGTGCGAAATATTTTTCAATCAGAACAGGATCGGCGGCATTCATCTCCCCACCAATGGATTCGATCCGGAGAGAATCGGCCGGCTCACGGAGACTATCGTAAGGAAATGCCCGGGTATGGCCCTGGAGGTGAGCCTGCCGCTGGATGGGCTCAAAGAAACTCACGATACCATCAGGGGCGTGAAGGGGAGCTTTGAAAAGGTCGTGGAAGCAGCCGATCGCCTGGCCGAGGTGAAAAAGGAATTCGCCGACCTGACCACATACATCATTACCGTCGTGAACAACACGAACCTGGAGGAAATTGTAGAGCTGGCAGAATTCGTAAAGGATCGTCTGCCCGTCGACGGCCACGGGCCGGCCCCGATGCGTGGAACGCCTTACGACCGAGCCTTGAAGCCTCCGACGGATGCGGAATGGAGCGCACTGTCGGATAAACTGATGCCTTATCATCGTCATTGGATTCGTCGGAGAGTGGACAGGAAATGGAAGGCCCTTCTGGCGACGAACCGGGTGCGGTATCTGTACGGTCTGTACTCCCATGTCCTCCGGGGCGACCGATTGCCTTTTCGATGCAGGGCCGGAGATGCCATAGGCGTGCTGGAGCCCAATGGAGAGGTCAGACTGTGCGAGCTGACCGAAAGCATCGGCAATGTCCGCTCGGTCCATTACGATTTTCGAGCGATCTGGCATTCGGATCGAGCGAACGAAATGCGAAAGATCATCGAGAACTGCGCCTGTACGCATGCCTGTTTTCTGGAGCCCAGCATCGACGGGAATCTGTTTGCCTTCGTCAAGTCCTACCTGAGAGGCCGGGTATGAAGATCAGTGTCGTGTTGATCGTGAAAAACGAGGCAAGGCACATAAAGGATTGCCTCGATGCTCTGTTCAGGCAGACGGTCCGGGATTTTGAAATCGTCGTGATCGACAATGGATCCACGGACGGAACCGGGGAAATCGTGGGCGCCTTTTCGGACGAAAGAATCAGGTGCTTTCATGCGCCCGCCCTGCAGGGCGTGGCTGATCTGCGGAACAGGGGTGTCGAGGAAGCCGTTGGCGAGTACATTTTCTTCACGGACGGGGACTGCGTGCCGAACAGGCATTGGCTCGAAGAAGGGCTGAATGTCCTGGAGAGCAAGGAGTTCGTCGGTGTAGAGGGAAAGACATACTATGAGGCCCCGCAGATGGTCACGGTCTCCGACTGGAATGTTCGGCAGCTCACCCCCGGTGAATATATGACCTGCAATGTGGCGTACCCTCGAAGTGTCCTCGAGAAGGTGAACTCCTTCGACCCCGCATTTCAGTATGGACACGAGGACCGGGACCTCGCCTTCCGGGTGCTGAAGCACGGCCGCATCTTTTTTTCACAGGATATGATCGTCTCGCACCAGAGAAAGAAGCTGACCGTGAAAGCTCTGTTTCATCGAGCCAGGCGGGCGGAAAATAAAGTCTATTTCATAAAGAAACATGGGAGGCCTGCGGGGCTGGCCGGAAGGTTCCTGTATCCGCAGCGGCTGTTGGCGATCGTGTGTCCGCCGCTGCTCTTTTTGACCTCGAGCTACCGATCGCCTTACGAGATCATGCTGGGATTCTTCAAATATTTTTCGTACGTCTACGAAAGACTGCTCATATGGAGGGGAGCCGTCAAGCACAGGATTCTGATCCTGTAAAACCTGGCGCGGACAAGCCGCAACAAAAAAAATGTGTAAGCAATGGGAAAAAGGGGAAATTGGGAAAAAGGGAAAATATTAAAAATTAAACTTTAAGATTTCTCCCTGCGGTCGAAATGATATGTCCGATATGAAAAAAAATAGTTGATATCCTATACAATTCAATCCTTTTCCCCTTTCCCCTTTTCTTACACAATAGTCGGGGGATCAGTTCGACTCGGAAAGTTCTTCCAGTAGCTCGGCTGCTCTGGGAGCGCCCGAGTAGTTCTCGAGGATCTTGGCCAGCCTACGCGCATTCCGAGGAAACGACTCGTCTCCGAGTATCTGCTCCACCGCCGCACGCATTCTTCCGGGGGTACAGTTCTTCGGGGAAATGCGTAGTCCGGCGCCCGCGTCCACCAGGCGCTGCGCGATCTCCGGCTTGTCCCACTCCGTGGGAACGATGATCACCGGAACACCATGGCTCAGGGCCGCGAGCACGGAGCCGGGTCCGCCGGTGGTGATCGCCACCTTGCAGTGGGGCAGGAAGTCCGAGGGCCATATCCATCGCGCAGCGTGAACATTCGGCGTGACCGGACCCAGATTCAATTCTTCGGGGGCGCGATCGTCCCCAGTTATCAGGATCACCTCCATCGGCAGCTTTCCCGGGCCCTGCACGGTCGACTTCAGCAGGATCGGCTCGCTCACGTGCACCGTCCCCTCTGTGGCGTATATCCACGGTCGCTCGCGCGGCAGCTCGGCCAGCCAGGCCGGCGGATCGTCCTGGGATCCCCTTTTCCGGACGAGGGGTCCCACGTAGCGGACCGATGGGGGAAGATCGCCGCGCTGGTAGTCCAGCTCGGGCACGCTGGGCACCAGATAGAGCGGCATGGTGCCGGTGAATTCCAGAAAGGGCATCGTCAAGGACGGCAGCCCATAGCGGCGGCGAATGGAGTTGAGCTCTCGACGGAAGCTCCACGCCGCGACATCCATCCCGCGGGTGACCGCGTGTGCCAGGAGCCGCGTGGGCAGATTCCGGGGACGAGGCAGCCCGAGCCCGAAGGGCGCGACTTCGGGTCCCGGAACCATGCAGGCCGGGCAGAACGAAGAGATCGCCACCGGAATGCCCTGTTTCTGGCGGAGCACGAGAATCGGCCCCCACACGGTAGGGTCGCAGGCAATCACATCCGGCCGCCATTCTTTCAGAACGGGCCCCAGATCTTCCACCTGGCCCGTGGTGGCCTCGAGAAACGATTTCTTCAGCACGGAGAGAAAGTTGGGCCTGACCGGGTGCATGGGCTCGCGCTGCGGGGGAAACAGCGTGTTGAGGAGCTTGTCCTCGTCGACGTTCCGGAATGGGAAGAGTTGGAACCCTGCGCCGTCCAGGATCTTGGCCATCCGGCCGCCCGAGTAAAAGGCACATTCATGGCCGCGGTCCACCAGCGCCTGTGCGATGGCAAGCTGGGGGTAAAAGTGGCCTAGGATCGGCTGCACTGTAAACAAGAATCTCGCCATGGATATCACCTGCTCCTGAGCTGATTGTGTGTCAGGGCTCTCAGCCGTGTTTGAGGGCCCAGTCGTATGGGATGGACGGCGAAAATGGGTCGAGTCGGTCTATTTCTTCGGGGTCGTGGGGAATCGAAGCGCAATTCGCCACGATGGCCATCTCCGTACCGATACCCTTGAAGCCGTTCCAGACCAGAGGGGGGATGGTCACGAGGTAGTAATTGTCAGGTCCGAGAAAGATCTCCTGGATTTGTCCTTTCGTGGGGCTGTCGTCGCGGTCGTCGTAAAGGACCAACTTGATGCGTCCATGGGGAACCGCGTAATTCAGGATCATGCGGCTGTGGATGTGCCAAGCCTTAATGGCCCCAGGATAAACGCAGGAGAAATAGATCTCCCCGAACCCGGAAAAGCCGTCTGCATCGCATTGCAGCATGTGCATGACTTTTCCGCGTTCGTCCGGGATTTGCCGGAGCGACGCAATCTTGACTCCTTCGATCATAATATGGCCACGGATTCCTCTTCGTACCGGAGCGGCCCTTACGTTATGTCCTCATCCATGCTCTTGCCGAGAGGTCAAAAAATCGAATAATTCACGGAACCCCTCGTGCAAGTCCGTCTCTGGTTGAAATCCCACACTTTTCAGTTTCGTATTGTCAATGGTGTATTTGTCTGCGTCCCGAAATTTATCCGGGTCATTGGAAACAGTCTTGTCCGGTAGAATGATCTCTATTTCTTTTTGAAATCGCTCGGTGAAGACTTTTTTCACTTCATGGGCCAGATCCAGAATGGTCAAGGTCTTTCCAGATGCAATGTGAAAGAGATTGTCCTTAATGCTACCCGTCTCCCTGGCGATCAGCACTTCAACGGCCCTGCAGACATCCGATCCGTGTATGAAATCTCTTTGAGGTGATCCGTCGGACAGCAGCTTTATCATGTTTTCCTCGAAGGCTGTCTTGCAGAGATCGTTGATCACCAGCCACCAGCAATTGTTTTCTTTGAAGAGAGGGCTTCCGTAGCTGTTGGAGAGCCTGACATTGACACAACACGTATCCGTTTTTGCGTGATAATAATTACAGATGTTTTCGGATAACAGGTGGGTCAATCCATAAGCATTGCCGGGCGCCGGAAGTTGTTCTTCGGTGATGACCTTGTTGGGTATCCTTCCATAGACATGAATGGTTGAAAAATAGATGAACTTTTCCAGACCATTCTTTGTGAGTTTGTCCAGGAGATTCCAGGTAGGCTGAACATTGATGGACGAAACAAAGCCGGGGCTGTCTTCGGACTTGTGATGATCCAGCGATACCAGATGTACAACTACATCGAACTGTTTTCCGGCCAGATTGGAGATCGTGGCTTCATCGCGAATATCTCCAATGAGGACTTCCTCCATGAGAGAGGACCAATGAGTGTATTCGGAAGGGTCGTAACAATCAAAAACCGTTACCCTATGTCCGCTTTCAGCAAGGTGTTTGCTCAACCTTGCACCCAGATAACCACAGGCGCCCGTGATAAGCACCTTTTTCATACGAGATCCCAGTCGCAGCCAATTTTGTCTATGTCGAGTCTTTCGATTTCATCCGGATCATGTTCCATATCCGCGATATTCAGGAGCAGGTTCAGCCCGTCGCTCTTCCCCTTGAAGCCCATCCAGAGATAGGGGGGGACGGTCAGCCTTTTGTATTTGTCGGGCGAAAGCTCGACCTCGACGAATTTCCCCTTCGAAGGACTGTTCTCCCTGTCGTCGTAAAGAACAAAGGCGATTCTTCCGACGGGTACGACGAGATTCAAGGTCATCCGGGTGTGTCGGTTCCAACCCTTTACGTCGCCGCCGTTGATCGTAGAGAAATAGGCCTCCCCGAAATCGACGAACCCCTCGTCGCTTTTCTTCATCCCGTGGAGAACGTCCCCCTTGGGATGTTGAATCCTCTTCAGAGGGGTGACGATCACATCGTCGATATCTATTTTGTCCATAGAATTTCCTGATCGGATGCGATCTGCTGGTATTTCTCGACCTGGGACAAGGTGAACTCGAGCATATCCTTGTTGCCTTGATAAAAATTGTAATACCAGGTTCCGGTAAACTCCATCAATTCTTCATAGCTCAGCGTCGGTATCCACTTCAGATGAAAGAGGGCCTTATCGCAATTTAGCTTCAGCAAGCCTGCTTCGTGAAACTTGATGTTGTCCACTATTTTGTAAGCTTCCGACGGATCGCTGAAATGCCAGAATCTGCTCAGATCCTGTAAAAGCTCTTTGACGGTGTAGCTGTATCTGTGAAGGGGGCCAAAATTGAAATGTTCTCCGTTCAGAGAGCTGTCGAGATATAATTTCTGGGCCAGCGCCAGATACCCGCTCAGCGGTTCGATTACATGCTGCCAGGGCCTCGTTGCCTCGGGGCTCCGGATTTCGACGATCTCTTTCTTGCTCCAGGCACGCATGCAGTCCGGTACGATCCTGTCGAGGGCCCAGTCTCCGCCGCCGATAACATTGCCGGCCCGGGCCGTAACAACTTGTACCTTGGAGGTCTCCTTTTTGAAAAAGGAATGATAGTACGAGTTGAAGACCACCTCGGCCGCTCCCTTGGATCCGCTGTAAATGTCTTTGCCGCCCAGAGTGTCGGTTTCTTTGTAACCCCAGGCCCACTCCACATTTTCATAGCATTTGTCGCTCGTGATAATGATACCGAAACAGTCTTGATTCGATTCTCTCAGGGCTTCCAAAATATTCGCGGTCCCGAGCACGTTGGTCGACAGGGTCAAGATCGGGTCCGAGTAAGAAACGGAGACCAGGGCCTGAGCGGCCAGATGGAACAGGAAATCGGGTCTGACCTCCTCAACTATCTTCTTGACGGCTTTCAGATCTCGGACATCTTCTTCGTAATGAGTTATTTTGTCTCTCAGGCCCAGCTCTTCAAACATGGACGGTTGAGTAGGGACGTCAACGGATAATCCATAGACCTTGGCACCCAACTTGAGCAGCCAAACGGTAAGCCAGCTGCCTTTGAATCCGGTGTTTCCCGTAATCAGGACTTTCTTGTTTTTGAATACATCAGCAAACATGGTTCTTTTCACTTCCATGTCATCCAGGGCGCATCGCCTGTTTTGATCTGATGGTCGAGATAATCGCGTTCCCGCACATTATCCATGCACTGCCAGAAGCCGTTGTGTTTGAAGGCCTTCAGTTGTCCGTCTTTGGCTATTTGCTGGAGAGGACCGAATTCGAAATCGCAAATTTCATCGGCGGTCAGATAGGAAAGCATTTTCTTGTTGAATACAAAGAAGCCGCCGTTGATATAGCCCGTTTCCATCTGCGGCTTTTCTTCGAATTCTGTGACGTTGTCTCCCTTCAAGGCCAATTCGCCGAACCGGGAGGGCGGATGAACGGCCGTGACGGTTCCGATGCAATTGTGAGAATCATGAAACTCCGTCAATTTGTTGAGATCGATATCAGAGACGCCGTCCCCGTAGGTCAAATGAAATGAGTCGCTTTCAATGTATTCTTCGAGTCTCTTTATTCTTCCGCCCTTCAGTGTTTCTTCACCGGTGTCGATAAAGACGATTTCCCAATCTTTCTCATCCGAATGATTGAAATACTCCAGCTTTTGCTTGGGGTTCAGCGTGAGGGAGAAGTTGCCGCCCGTGATCCTGTAATTATAAAAGAACTGCTTGATTTGATCCCCCTTGTATCCCAGGGCCAGGACGAATCTCTTGAATCCATAAAGGCTATATATCTTCATAATGTGCCAGAGAATCGGCATGCCTCCGATTTCCACCATGGGCTTTGGCTTGTTCACGGTCTCTTCGGTTAATCGTGTCCCCTTCCCGCCGCAAAGAATGATTACATCCATATTGATCTCCAGTCTGAAGGTATTTTTGCCTCGTTCAACCGCAACGTTTTTCGATTCGCGAGAATTCGACCGGCCACGCTCTCCCGAGACGGGGCCATCCCGATTTCACTGCTATCTAAGCTGAGAAAGGCCTTTAATTAAAAGCATTAATATGCCTTCAAAAATGAATTTTGTCAAGTCGAGCCTTATTCGACCTGTACAATCAGGCCCTTCAGCTTCTAACGCGGCGGATCGATCTTCGACCTAGAGTTATGCTACTTTAGGGGCAGCCTGTGCGGATACTCTTTCTCTCTGTTCTGGTAGCTCAATATTTTTTCGTTTTTGATTACACCCTCTTCGATTTCAATGGCCCGCTCGATGGTCAGGTTTTTCTTCCAGGCATCTCTTCCTCCCACCATATCGTTCACATAGGGAAAGGCCTCTTTGCTGTGTTCCAGGGAAGCGGTGTTGTAAAGGTGCGAAGGCGAATGATCGACGGCATAGTATATGATCCCATTCCCGACTTCGAAGATCGGGTCATCGAATGTGGTCGGTCTCGCGAATTCAAAACCCATACCGGTGTCACAGCTGACATCGATGATCAGGGTCCCTTTCTTAAACATATTCAGCTCTCGATCATAGGCATACATGAGAGGTCGGTCCGTGTCCTGAAGGATGGCGTTCACTATGATGTCATATTTGGACAGCTCTTCAGCAAAGGGGACCAGCTCACCGCTCTCCGATTTGACCAGTACGCTGCGATCATCCTCAGGATTGCGGAAATATTGACTGTATTTGACGGTGGGAATGGGACTGAGCATCGAAATGGGCGGCCGCTGTGAAAATACCGTGATATCCGTGTAGTCCTGTCCCCGGAACGCATGAACAGCGCCCCGTCCGACCGATCCGAAACTTATGATCGCGATCTTTTTGGGTTGATCGTACCAACCTTTGATCCCAAGAAGCTGCAGCGAGTGAAGAGCACTGCAATAGCCGGCAAGCTCACTCTGAGTATGGAATATCCACACGCCCTTTTCATTCTCCGATCTCCAGAGAAACATCGATTCCATGGCTATGCAGGTAAGCTTTTTGTCAATTGCAAGCTGGGTGATCGGTTCGCCCTGAACCAG
This sequence comes from uncultured Thermodesulfobacteriota bacterium, assembly GCA_964522545.1. Lineage (GTDB taxonomy): Bacteria > Desulfobacterota > DSWW01 > CAZFWM01 > CAZFWM01 > CAZFWM01. The sequence continues at coordinate 16,403 of CAZFWM010000005.1, read as the reverse complement.
GTGCAGAGCTCCCCACAAGGTCTGTCCTTCACGAAGGAAAGGGAAGTCTCCCTCTGTGGGCTTGAAGATCATGACGACATCGCATTTTTCGAAGAGTTCTTCCCGCTCCATAAGGCCGGCTACAACGGGCTTTATCTCATCATCGCTGATCCTGAAGATCTTCCCGTAATTGCGTTCGACATAGACACGCGTTCTAGCCTCCTCATCGATCAGGGGAAAATGGGCCGGGTGAATGGCGACTCTTTTTTCGTTTTCCTTGAAGGATGACCCGATCATTCCCAGGGTCAATTTTTTCTCTTCCATGGCACCACCTCCTTGAAAGTCGTTAATACCCTCAATTGAATCAATTGATGTAAATATTGCGTTGCTTTAAATCTTTCCAAAATGACAGGTTTAAAAAAAAAGGGCAACTGCATTTTTCGGGTTAAATCCAGCCCGCCCTACCCTTCCGGCCCGGATGCGGCCAGCGGAACGGAGAGTCCTGGACCTCCTTCCAGGCCCGGATCGAGTGGGCCGGGACGATCGTGACCTCAGGATGACGCATCGCAACAGCGCGGATCTGTAGTAGGTTGGCCATCATCCGGGCCGAGTCGTGGATGATCATACCGGCGAGTCGGCCGGCAGGGCGTGCTTCGAGGTAGTTCTCGCGAAGCCATGCAGCATCCCCGATCATGAAGAGGCGCTCTCCGTCAGGCCGCTCTTCGCTGGCCGGTCGGTTCACGATCAGGCCCATGTTGCCCGTGCTGTGTCCATCAAGGAGGACGAGGATGAGGGAGCCGTCGCCAAAGAGATCGGCGGCCCGGTCGAAAACACCGTAGGGCTTGCCCTGCCCTGCCAGGTCGACCGTCTCCACACGGTCCGGTTCGATCCCCTGATAGAGCTCCTTCAGGTATCCCCGCGTGACGGCCTTCAGGGGCCCCGGCCGGTTGGCCGCCCTCCACTCCCCGGCCTCGACCACGATCCTGGCCTGGGGGAAATCCCTCAGTCCCGCCGCGTGATCCACGTGGCAGTGGGAGAGGATGATCATGGCTACATCGTCCGGCTCGATCCCGTCGAGCCGGAGCTGTTCGGCGGCGTTTTCTTCCGGAAGCACCGTGACCGGCGTGATATGGCGCATGATGGAGAAGGGAAAGCGCATGGTGGCCCCGTAGAAGTGCGTGGCGTAGCCGGTGTCGTACAGGATGATCCCTTTGGCGGGATGCCGGATCAGGGCGAACATGGCGGGCACGTCGAGCATGGCGCTCTTGGCGCCCCGGAGTATCTTGTTTCGGTTGGCCGGGCAGATCCCGGCGTTGAGGATCTGGGCTCGGACCTCGGGCACATCAGGGCGGATCGGCGGGAGCGCCCCGTCCCGCCAGGCCGTGTAGGTGTTGGTGATGGTTGCGGAGGTCATCCGGATTTGACGGTGATGGTCTCCAGGCCGTGGGCATTGGGGCCCATCTCGGCCCTGCGCAGCAGCCAGGCGAAGAAGAAACCGAGGAAGCCGAGGGCCGAGAAGAACCACATCCCCAGGGCGTAGCCGCCCGGGTTCGAGACGCCGGCCCCGGAAAAGTCGTTTGCCCAGCCGATGAGCAAGTTGAAGCCGGCGAGCCCGATGTTCTGGATCATGGTCATCAGGCCGTAGGCCGTTCCGAGCTTGCCCTCCTCCACGATGTAGGCCACCGATGGCCACATGATCGCCGGGATGAGCGAGAAGGCGATTCCCATCATCGCCATCGGCACCAGCAGGTGGACGTGGGTGTACGCCATCATCAGGTAGACCGGCACCAGCAGGAGCGAGCCGAGCATCATGAACAGGGATCGCCGGCCCACTCGATCCACGAGCAGCCCGAACAGGGGGGTGCAGATCATGGCAAACAGCGTGAGCAGGCTCGAGAGGAACCCACCGAACTCCCGGGTCGTGCCGTGGGCCTCGATGAAGAACTTCACGGCAAAGGTCTGGAACGGGAAGATGGCCGAGTAGAAGGTCACGCAGAGCAGGACGACGAACCAGAAGGAGCGGCCGAAGCGAAACAAGTCCGCGAAGACGACCTTGTCGGTCTCGCCGGCCTCGCCCATTTCATAGCGGCGATCCGCCGTGTTCTCCATGATCCAGTAAAGGACGCCCCCCACAATGCAGAAGAGCCCGAAGGCCACGGTGATGAAGAGCGGCCACTGCCAGTTTTCGAAGGCAGGCTTTGCCCATGTGGGGGAGTTGAGGGCCGCAAAGGAGCCGAGCCGTGCAATGGTCAGATTGATGCCGAAGGCGAAGCTCAGCTCCTTTCCCTTGAACCATTTGGCGATGGCGCAGGTTACAGAGACAATGAGCGATTCGGCCCCGACGCCGAAGACGAGGCGTCCGAAGGCCATGACGGCAAGGGTCCCGGACGACGCCGTGATCACGGCCCCGGCGAAACAGAGGGCGCCGAAGAGGAGCGTTCCCTTTTTGACGCCGATGCGGTCGATGATGATGCCGCCGATGAGCACCATGATGATGTTCGGCAGGCTGTAGATCGCGTTCAGGAGCCCGATGTTCTTGTCCGAGAAGCCGAGCTGCGCCTTGAG
>CAZFWM010000005.1:0-13759 GCA_964522545.1 uncultured Thermodesulfobacteriota bacterium | reverse complement strand
AGATCGCGTTCAGGAGCCCGATGTTCTTGTCCGAGAAGCCGAGCTGCGCCTTGAGTAGGTCCGCAATGGGGCTCACGGCGTCATAGACGTAGTAGTTGCCGAACATGGCCAGACTGATCACAATAAGTACCGTCCAGCGGTACGCGGCAGGGGGCGGAGATTTCGTGGTTTCGATAGGGTTTATTGGATCAGGCATCGGCTCATCCTTTATCGATTGGAATTACAGGGTCAGGCAATATGGAGCGACCATATCAAACCGCCGGATTCAAAGCAAGAAAAGTTTTTTTGTTGCAGGGCTCTAGATCCCATTGACATCGGTGAGGCCCTTCCATATATTTTGTTCTTTTACCATTTTTCATTTTGCGCTAATGACTTAACTAAAGAAATAGAAAGCGTAATCATGAGTTCTTTGATCGGAATCCGCCGCGAGGACAAGAATCCCTGGGAGGGTCGGGCGCCGCTCACCCCCGAGCATGTTAGAGAGCTGAGAGAGCGATGCTCCGTGGACGTGCTCATGCAGCCCTCTTCGATTCGGGCCTTCCCGGACCAGGCCTATCAAGATGCAGGTGCCGGGATCGACGAGGATATGTCGTCCTGCCCGGTGGTTCTCGGGATCAAGGAGATCCCGCCGGATTTCTTAGAGCCGGAAAAGACCTACATCTTTTTTTCTCACACCATTAAGGGACAGCCCTACAACATGCCGATCCTCAGGAGACTGCTGGAGCAGAAGAGCAGTCTCATCGACTACGAAAAGGTCGAGGATGACGAAGGCAGGAGGCTCATCTTTTTCGGGAAGTTCGCCGGGCTGGCCGGGATGATCGACTCACTCTGGTCTCTAGGGCAGAGGCTCGCCTGGGAAGGGATCGAGAACCCTTTCTATGGGATCCGGCAGGCCCTTCACTACAAGAGCCTGGAAGATGCGACCCGGGAGATATCTCAGATAGGCGATTCTATTCGGAGCGAGGGTCTCCCCCCTGAGATCCGGCCTCTGATTTGCGGGTTCACAGGGTACGGCCACGTATCCATGGGGGCCCAGGAGATCTTCGATCTCCTCCCGGTCGAGACGATCGCCCCGGAAGAGGTTGCCCTCCTCGCGGATCGGAAGGACCGCTCGGGCCGCGTGGTATACAAGGTAGTCTTCAAGGAAGAACACCTTGTAGAGCCGGTCGAGGCGGGGCAGCCCTTTGCGCTACAGGATTACTACGATCATCCGGAGAAGTACCGTTCGATTTTCGGTGCCTACGTTCCCCACCTCACAGTGATCATGAACTGTATCTACTGGGATCAGCGTTACCCGCGGTTCGTCACCAAGTGTATTCTGCGCGATCTGTTCGGGGGGGATGAGAATCCGAGGCTGCGTGTAATCGGCGACATCACGTGCGATGTGGAGGGGGCCATGGAGTGTACCGTGCGGGCGACGGACCCGGGCAATCCCGTCTTCGTTTACGACCCGATCGAGGAGACGACGAAAGATGGGCACGCCGGCAGGGGCCCGGTCGTTCTTGCCGTGGACAACCTACCCTGTGAGCTCGCCGGCGAGTCGTCCAATTACTTCAGCCATGTCCTGAAGGCCTTTGTTCCTGAGATCGTGAAGGCCGACTTCTCCGGGAGCTTCGAGGAATGCGATCTTCCGCCGGCCATCAAGAGAGCGATGATTGTTTATAAAGGGGAGCTCACACCGGACTACCAGTACTTGCAGGAGTACTTATAGGGCGGCCCATGGCCGCCGAGAAAATTACATCGGGTAAAAGGTGGCGGGCACGGCCCGCCCTATCGAGTACAACTAAAGGAGGAACCAGGAAATGAAACAGATACTACTGCTGGGAGCCGGACTCGTATCCAGGCCCCTCGTGCGCTACCTCTTGGACGAGCCAGAATTTCGTCTCCTCATCGCCAGCCGTACGGTGAGCAAGGCGGACGCACTCATCGAGGGCCACCCGCGGGGTGAGTCGAGGGCCTGGACCATCGACGACCTCGACTCGCTCGACGACATGATCAAGGCATCCGACCTCGTGATCAGCCTCCTTCCCGCCACCATGCACGTGGAGGTGGCCAAGATCGCCCTCCGCCACAAAACCCACATGGTGACCACTTCGTATGTGAGCGAAGAGATGGCCTCCCTCGATGCGAGCGCCAGGGACGCGGGCATCCTGATCCTCAATGAGATCGGCCTGGACCCGGGCATCGACCACATGTCCGCCATGAAGATCATCCACGAGGTGGAAGGGGCCGGAGGGTTCGTCTCGAGTTTCCGGTCCTACTGCGGAGGGCTGCCGGCCCCCGAGGCGAACACGAATCCATGGGGGTACAAGTTCTCCTGGAGCCCGCGAGGGGTGGTCATGGCCGTTCGAAACAACGCCCGCTTCCTGTGGGACGGCGAAGAGATGGATGTCCCGGCGGACCGCCTCTTCCGGGAGACCCACCGCCTCGACATCGAGGGGCTCGGGGAGCTCGAGGCCTATCCGAACCGGGACTCCATGGGGTACGTCGACCTCTACGGCCTCTCCAAGGCGAGGACCATGTACCGGGGCACATTCCGGAATCTCGGCTGGTGCGATCTCTGGTACCAGCTCGGCCGGCTCGACCTCCTCGACCTGGAGGAGCGCCCCGAGTTCGAGGGCATTACCTACGGAGAGTTCACCCGCAAGCTCATCGGCGCCTCCGGCTCGGCGGCCGTGAAGGACGAGGTCGCCGCCCACCTCGGGATCGAGGCGGACGCGGAAGAGATGAAGCGCATGGAGTGGCTCGGCCTGTTCGGGGACGAGACGATCCCGGCCGGGCCCTACAATGCCCTGGACATCTTTGCCGCCCGGCTCCTCGAAAAGCTCCCGTACGAGCCCGGCGAGCGGGACATGATCGTCCTCCACCACAACTTCATGGCCGAGTACCCCTCTGAAGCCCGCCGCGAGAAGATCACATCCACCCTGATCGACTTCGGTATTCCGAAGGGCGACTCCTCCATGTCACGCACAGTGAGCCTCCCGGCAGCGATCGGCACAAAGCTCATCCTTACGGGCCGGATCGCCGAGAGGGGCGTCCACATCCCGGTCATGCCGGTCATCTACCAGCCGGTCCTGGAGGAGCTCGAGAACCTGGGCATCGAGTGCAAGGAGAGCAAAGAAGCGAGCTGAGTCAGGGGGAATTTACTGCTGCACCCATGTGGGGGCGACCGCCGGTCGCCCCTACGTGTTTGGCGTAGGGCCACGGCATGCAACGGCATTGCCGGGCGATGTAGGGGCGACTGGCAGTCGCCCCTTTTTTTTCAGTCCGCCCCGAAGGGCCGCCTCATCCTCCGAACCCTCCCGACAAGAAGAATCACGAAGGCCGGCAAGAGCAGCCATCCCGCCCGGAAGCTTCTCCCTGCGGGCACGGTGCGGCTCGGCTGGCACCCGGGGTGGGTGAAGGTGAGGATCAGCATCGCCATGGTGACCCGGTTGCGGCTCATCTCGAAGCCGGACCAGGGGATGGAAGCGGGATCGCCGAAGTCGATCCGGTCCATGACGGCATTCAGGAACATTTCAGCGTATTCGGCCTGCAGGGTGCCGGGATTGGCCTCCATGAGCCGCCGCAGCGTTTGGATATAGCGGTAGTCGTCGACTCCTTCCTTGATTCGCTCGAATCTCACGACCGGTATGAGCTCGCCCGAAGAGGTGGTGTAGAGCATGCAGAGGTCGTCCTCGCGGGCATCCAGCGGATAGTAGGGATCGGACCCCACCGACTGAAGGGCGAACTCGTACTGACCCGAGCAGCCGTGCTGGCGCGCCTTGGCCAGGTAATAACCGAAGGCGAAGCGGTCGCCCGTGTTGTAAAGGCCCCACCGGTTCCCGGCCGCGAGGATGGCCTGCACCGAGGACTCACTGTGCCCGTTGAGCAGGGAGTAGTCGATGAGCGGGAACAGGGCCGACTCGGGGCCGTCCGGATCCGTGGCGCTGTAGAAGAGGCTCGTGGAGACTCCGGGGACGGCGGCGCTGTAGGCCGATGCGAGCTCCACCGCCGTGTCGATTCCCTCCCCGCGTGGCTCGTCACCCAGGTTCCACGTCACCGGAAGCCATGACGCATCGGCTGCGTGCGACTCTACCCGGCCGTAGACGTCCTGCAGAAATCCTTCGAAGGTCCTGCCGTACTGGCTGGCCGTATCCTGGTCCACGCGGTACGGATCGAATCCGGCGATGTTGAATCCGAAGTAGCTGTTGAGCTCCCGGCTGAATCCTGCCGCACGGTAGGCCTCCATGAAGAAATCGGCCCGGCTGAAGTCCATCACCGGGTTCGCGCCCGAGTAGCCCTGGAGGATCGGGGCAAAGCCCCCGGTGGCCGCGGTCATTCCGTGCTCCCGGAGGGACGAGAGCACGGCCGGCACCTCGAAGAGGGCCTTTGCATCGATCTCCGGGAAGTCATCGGAGAGGGGGTAGATCGGTGTCGATCCCAGGATGGCGATCTCCACGTCCGGCTCGTCGAGGGTGAATGGGTGGACCCGGACATCGAGCGGGATTGCATCGGTTTGCCCGTCGTCGAAGGTCAGCCTGACCTCTCCCCGGACCCAGAAGTCCTGGAAGGTCTCAGGGGCCTGCACCGTGATCCAGAAGCGGCGGCAGACGCCCGGATCGAGGTCCAGCGGGGCAAAGGGATCGAGGAGCTTGGGGACCATTTGATAGACGCCGCCGTCCCAGGTGGCCCGGACCGCCTTGTAGCGTACTGTGCGCACGTCCATCTGAAGGCCCGGGACCTCCACGGTGAGGTCCACGAGCCGCATCGACTTCCTGGGATAGATTGAGAAGGTGAGTGGCTCGGATTCGCCGCGGGCCATGCCGAGCATCAAGCCCTCATTCTGGATGAGCTCTACCTCGGTGGGGATGCTGTTGGTGTGAACATCGTCCATAAAGTTCCGGTGGAACAGCAGGTATGCGTCGCTGTTGGGCTGGCCGCTCCCGTCCGGCACGGGTGTGTCCGGGGTGGGAGAGAGGATCTCCTTGTACTCGACCCGGTACTGGGCCCGGCGTTTGGCCTGGAGCTCGGCTATGAATGCCCCGCCACCCAGGGCATCGGCTGCGGGGTAGATGATCATGGCGCTCAGCGCGCAGGCGTAGGTGGTCCCTTCGAACCGGAGATTGAGCTGCCCGTCGGTGACCATCACCTGGAATGCCTTCGGCTGATACCGCCAGGCCACGTAGCGCGACCAGAGGTCGTCGCCGGGGAGGTCCTCCACATCCTCGAAGTGGTAGTAGCGGCTGAAGAAGTCGGAGGCGCTCATCTCGTCGTGAACCACGACCTGGCCCTCGGCCCGTACGGTGCGGCTGGAGTAGTGCTGGTAGTACTCCCAGTATCCGGCGTCCTCCATCATGAGGAAGACGGTATAGAGCCCGTTCGGAAGGTCCACGTCGAAGCCGCCCGAGCCGATGCTGATCCAGTCGCGAAAGAGGTCGTCCGGGTGCTGGCGGTCCTCGGTGCGAAGGATCTCGACCCCGGGTGAGAAGCCGTAGCCCCGGTAGTCCTGGTACGTGGTGGACGAGACGACCGGGGTGAATCCGTAAAAGATCGGGGAGGTGCTGATCCCGAAGTCGAGCTTCAGGAGCCGGGAGAAGTCGCTCGCATAGGGGGGCTCGATGTCGAGCCGGATGTTGTCCACCAGAAAGTCCCCCGGGTCCTCGAAGAAGCCGACCACGAACCGGCGGATGTTGGCCGGGTCGAGACGGCGGCGCTGCTGGAGCATGGACTTCTCGCCCACGTAGATCTGCAGGGGGATCTGAATGGTGCTCCAGCCGGGCGTCACATAGGTGTAGTAGTTCACCCTGGACCAGTAGTCGTAGGACTGGTCGTCCTGGAGCTCTATGTAGATCTGTTTGGGCCCTGGATCGAAGTTGTATATGTCGATCTTGAGGTAGTCGTACCCGGTCCAGTCGGTCCTGAGCCCGGTCGAGTCGTAGGAGTCGAGATAGGGCACGTCGGGGGTTACGCGAACGGCGTAGGAGCCGTGTGTGGCGTCGCCGCCGACGATCTCTCCACCGGCCAGGATGAAGGGCTGAGCCTCGTCCGGCTCGAAGCTCGTGATGAGGGCCGGACCGTCCGGAATCGGCGGCTGGGACGGTTCCTCCTCGAGAGAGGCGCACATCTGGCAGACCGCCGAGGCGGCGAATACGGGGTCGTCCTCGCAAAAGGCGCACAGGATCGTGTCGTGCTCGCTGACCGTGGGCTGGAAGTCGATGGGCGCCAGGGGCTGCCCGATCGTGAGGCCGGGTCCTTCGATCGAGCCGGTCTCGAGGCGCTGGAGGCTCACCGAGTCGACCCAGAAATGCCCGGTCCCGTACAGGAAAAAGATGACCTCGATGGTCGTGGGGGACGAGATCGTGTAGATACGCTGGACGGGCAGCCAGTCGTTGTCTCCCTCTACCAGGTTGTCGAGTATGTTGGTCCCGTCGCCGAACTCCGCGTAGAGGGCCGTGGTTCGGTCCCAGAGGCCGGGATGCACATCCCGGGTCCCGATCATGGCCGAGAGACGGTAGGTGCCCGGGTCCAGTTCGATCGTCTGGGAAAGTATCCCGATCTTTCCTGCGCTGTAGCCGGTGAGCTGGGCCGAAGTCTCTCCCTCGAATGCCACGCCCTCGGCGAGCTGGAAGTCATTGTCCCCCTCCCAGACATAGGTGTTCCACCAATCCACGTCCGTGGAGCCCGGGCCGGGTTTTTCGAACCCTCCGTTCTGAAAGAGGTCGTCGCCGGGCGCTTCCACCATGACGACCGTTACCGGGGCCGTGGTGAAGGCCCCCGCGCTGTCCGTCAGGCGCAGCGTGATTTCGTCGCTCCCCGGGTCGCCTATCGGGATGAAGGTCGCCTCGCCGGAGTCCGGGTCGATCTCCACCTGGACGAGGCCGCTCCCCGTCTCGACCAGTGACCACGAAAGGTCGGCCGGGTCGTCCTCGAAGTCGAAGCCGTACGGTTCGAGATCGACCACCCAGGACCCTTGGATCACCTCCCTGACCTGGGGGCTAAGAAAGGCGAGGATGACGGGGGGGGCATTGGCATCGATCAGGTAGACATGGCGGTCCCAGGGGCCGAAGAGGTCTTTAAAGGATCCGGCCGCGGCCTCGATCCACCGGTCCTCGAAGGTGACCTCCACCCTGTCGCCGTGGGCCAGGCTCGAGAAGAAGATGGTCGCGTCGAGCTGAAGGTCCGACCTATTTTCGGCCACCAGGATGATTCGGCCGTCTAGCTCGCTCTGGGAGAGGCTGATAAAGAGCTCGTCCCGGTCGCTGAAGGCATCGAAGTCGCCCATCGGGGCCGCTGAGGGATCCAGCGGGGCGAGATCGAGCAGGTCCTCGATCCCGTCGCCGTCCGTGTCGGCCGCCGAAGGGTTCGTTCCCCAGAGGACCTCCTCGTCGTCGTAGAGGCCGTCGCCGTCGCCGTCGTTGGCGATGCGTACGTAATCGATCTCCACGGCGCTCGAGGTCGTCCAGTTGTGGGTCAGCTGTATCGCGATCCGGCTGGGGGCGTCGACTTCGATGACCGCCCCTTCCGGGCCATTCCCGACGGGCGCCCAGGTTCCGCCGAGCCAGTAATATCCGCGCACCTCGCCCTGGCGCCGGGTCATCTTGAAGCGGCCGGACAGGATGCGAGGGGAGGTCACATCTTCGTAGATTGTTCCCTCTTTGCCCTCTTGGAGCCGGATCCACGAATAGGTCTCTCCGTGGATCTCCTGCCCGTAGGTCATCTGATTCAGGCGGGCCTGGTACCCGCTCTCGGTCACCGGGTCGTAGCCTTCTCCATCGGCCAGGACCACCTCCAGGATTGCCTGATACTCCTCATCGAAGATCTGATAATTGGTCCATCCCACCTCCACTTCGAGATCGCCTGCGAACAGATCGCGGGTGGCAACGGCCCTGTTTATCGTCTCTCCTTCATTTCGGAAGTGAAGGGTTCCTCCCCACACATCCTCTTCGGGATCTACATTGAATGCCTCCCACACATCGGAGCTCAGGAAGTCAAAACTCTCCTGCAACATGGAATTGGCCTGTTGCGGTACCGACAGAACGAATACGAGAGAGGTGAGAATCAACAGAGAAGGTGGGCTTGATTTGCGTCTTTGGGGGGGGCGAAAAGTAGGGTGGGTGAAATATAAATGGCGATTCCTTCGCATTCCGACGTCCTTGTTCTCCCTCCTGGTTGACTGCCCTCAGATGGAGTATTAGCAATTGATATGCCATGAGAATTTTGGTGCGGCAGGGGCCGTTACTCCCGCGCTCGATTCGGCGTGGAAGGAAATGCGCGGGCAGGCGATCAAGCAGGTCAAGCGAGGGTGATCGAAGAAAAACGCGCCTTTGGAGGCATCACAGATGGACGAGAAGAGGAAATCGGATCGACGAGCCGTAAAAAGTCAAGTAGGAAAATATGTATTTTCTACTTCTAAGAAAGAGATAAGAATTGCCTATTCAAGATAAGTCGGAAGGGATGGAGCGTTCGGGAGCAAGGAGAGAGAACGAAAAAGTAAGTACAATGTACGATCTTGGCAGTTTATGCCCTCCCGGTTTTCATCATTTTCTTGGCTTTTCTGGACATAATATTCGGTCTGAGTCATAGCTGAAGCCGTCTGGTAGCATAGTAGTCTCATTGATGACAGAATGTTTTATTTTTTATCAAAAACGTATTCTTTAACTTCACTCTTACAATCGTCAGTATTGCTGTTCAATCCATCTTTCAGCAGGTTATAGTTAGAATGCATAATGGTAATTCTACTCCCACAGTGTCTGGGTTTCCATTCGATTTCTTCCAGATAGCAAACTGTATCTGCATGCCTCTTAAATTCAAAATATAATATGCCGTACTCACCTTTATATAATACACTTGGAAAAATTTTCGCGGGATTATTTATTTCTTTAATATCATCCGCGGGTCCGAGAATATACTCTATTTCTGCTTTCGTCATATCATATTCGATATAATTTAAAGCATTCCTAAGTAATTGGCGACCGGCAGACTTTCTGCCTTGAAGCTTTTTCATAATATCTGCATATCTGGCCTCGATGCCTTCGATATCCTTAAAGGTTTCCTGCCTTTCCTTTCTTATTGAGAATGCTGATTCTTGGTCAGTTGATTTCAGCTCTTCCTGTAGTCTGGAAATCTTCCTTTCATGTTCATCGATTTGTCGTTGTTGTTTTTTTATTTTTTTCTGAAGCTCCGTATTTTGCTGAATCTTTGTTAATTGTATTTCGACATCGTCGATGTCAACTTCTACTTCAACGGACATTAGAACAGCCAGGTTTTCGCCGACAGGCTCCCACTCTTCTTTCACCACATCAACCTTGAGTAGTGCTGCCGCATAAGTGATTATTTCATCTTTGGTTAGTTGAAAATTCTGTACAATGGTGCGACTCTCGATATAGGTCCCCGCCTTTTCCAAAACCTTCCGTTTTGCTTCACGGATACACATTCGCCTGACATCGTTTTTCGTGTCGTTATCCCCCATTACGGCCTTATGAGATACGGAAAATATCTCTGTCTTGGCAAAAGCCTCAGTGGATAGTTGTACAATACAAGTCAAGATGCTGGTCCAGAAAATTAATGTTAAAACAATTTGCTTTCTTCTCATCTAGCCATCCCCTCGTCCACGAAGAATGATTTATAGAAAGTCTTTTCCTCTCCATTGCTCGCAATGGCTCCGGTCTTCAAGTCACCTTATCAGATAATCTCCGACCTAGCAATGAAATTCATCTGCTCAGAGGTGCATATCACAAGGCAAGAACAAGAGAAATGCTCAAAAAGGAAGATTCTGACTATCGTATTGGAAATAATAAGGAATCACACTCTATCGACTCTGGTAATACTTTTTTGAATCATAATAATAGTGCGATGATCGGGTGTACTCCAGGCCGTTGAGAACCATTCCCAGGACATTGCATTCCGAGAGGGAGTCAAGGGCGGTGGACAGGGCCTCTCTCGGGGTTTTGCCGGCCATGACCACAAGCATGAATCCATCCACCATGTCCGAGAGGAGGTGCTGGTCGGGCATGGGGATCACGGGGGGCGTGTCGATGATGATGAAGGCGAAGAGCTCTTTCATCTGTTTGACGAAGGGGCCCATTTTTTTTATGAGGAGCTCGGTCGGATTTATGGGAGTCTCGCCCGCAGGCATAACGTAGAGGTTTTCCCCCTGCAGGCGGACGATGGCCTGATCGATCGATGCCTCGTCGGCAAGTATCGTGGAGAGGCCGGGCCCCTTTTCCGGCAGCCCGAGCATGGAGGAGACCTGAGGCCGTCTCATGTCGCAGTCCACCAGGAGCACGGGGCGGCCGATGTCCCGGGCCATCACGAGACCCAGGTTGATCGAGGTGAGCGTCTTCCCTTCGCCGGCAAGAGCGCTCGTGACGGCCAGGGTCTTCAGCTCTATTTCTTTTGCCATGTAGAGGAGTTTGATATAGAGCTTGCGATAGTGCTCGACCACCATGGCGTTGGGCTCCGAGGCCGCCATGACTTTGTCGGCGGGGTCGAAGGGGTGTGCCGGGAACCTCTCGAGCTCGGGGCCGTGGCCGCTGTCGAGGCCCGACCGGGTTGCCGGCGATCCGCTGGGCGATCCGCCGCCCTCTTCTTCATGAGCCATGTCGACACTTTGGATCTTCATGAAGTGTGGTCTCATCTTTTTTCCGTCCCGCTGCCGGCCCCTGATCATTTGTCGAGCCGCTTGCGGCGGAGGAGCCCTTTGAGGCTTTGCCTCTCCTCCCCGACGATCCTTTCCCCCCCAACGATCCGGGGAATGGCGGCCAGCACCGGGAAATCGACGTAGGACTTGAAGTCCTCCAGATCCCTGAAGGACGTGTCGAGATATTCCAGGACGAGGACAATCCCCATCCCGGCTCCCAGGGCGAGTAAAAAACCCACCAGCAGAATCCGTTTTCGATTGGGCTTGTAGAGTTGATCCGGCAGGGTCGCGGGATCGAGAATCCGGAATTGCTCGCTCTTGCGCCGCTTCTCGAGGTTTTCTGCGATCTCTGCATTCAGCTTTTTTCTCAGCAGCGATTCATAGTTGGTCTTGATATTCTCGTAGTCCCGGGTGAGGGTCATGAGCTCCTGTTCTCTGCGTGGCGAGTTCTCCACCCGGGCCTGGAAGGTGCGGATCATCTCATCCACCTGGGCGAGCTCCGCCTTCGTTGACTCGATCTCCAGGGCGAGGAGCTGGCTTTGATTGCGGAGGCTCTGGTAGGCAGGATTGCTCGATCCGGCGATCGTATCCGAGCGCTCCCTGTCCGACTCCGAGGCGAGCTGCTGCTCCACCTCGGCGATCCGTTTCTTCAGCTGAATGATGTCCGGATATCGTTCGGTATAGCGGGTTCTGAGATTCGTCAGCTCGGATTGTAGCTCCCCCAGCTCCTCCGCCAGGCGGGACCGCCTCCCTACCCCTCCAACGATCGATTTCATTTCCGAGAGCTGCCCTTCGAGCAGGGTTCTGTGATTCTCGGCACCTCTGAGGGATTCCATCAAAGATTGTTTCTGCATCTGGAGCTGGTCCAGCATCCTCAGGTTCGTCTCCTGCTGTTCCGGCAGCTCTCCCATGTTTTGCTGCTTGAACTCCCGGATTTCTTGTTCACGACGCTCCAGCACACTCCCCACCTCATCGAGCTGTTTTTCAAGAAAGTCCGATGTTCCCCGGGCCTGTTCTTCGCGCACCTTGAGATTTTCCTCGATGAACAGAGAGGCAAGCTTGTTGGTGATCTCCATTGCGGTTTTCGGGTTCCGGCCCTGGTAGTGAATGGTGAAGGCCGAAGCCCCTCCTCCCCGTCTGTTCGGATTCGTCTTGACCTCGAGGTGTATATTTTTCCTCATTTCACGGATCATTTGGGATAAGGAGCTTCCCTGTTCAATATCTTCGTGCAGATCGAGCTCCTGTATTACGCGTTCCAGCCGTGTTCGGCTCAGGATCTGCTGTTTGATCGTGTTAAGGCGGTCCTGTATGCCGCTTGTCACGGTCGCCTTGACGTAATCTTCGGGAATCTGCTGGGGCTCGACCAGGATCAGGGTGGAGGCGAGGTAGATCTTAGGCAGGAGAAAGCACAGGGCCACTGATCCGGAGAATACCAGGACGAAAGAGACGATCATCGCCCATCGACGCCGGCTGAAGGAATCAAGAAGATGCTGTAATTCGTTACTCTTTCGGCTATTCATGAAAAGGGCTCGATATTAAGATTGATCTTGATAGCACTTCTGTAATATACTTCTAGAATATCAAAAAAAGTCAAAAAAATCAAACTTTTTCGGTCGACTAACGCTATTCCACTTAGTAATGGCGGAAAGGGAAATGAGATGAAAAGGATAACAGGGCCTGCGGTTTTCACGCTCCTCACGATCCTGTTGATCCCTTGCAAAGCCTCCGCGATCGAGTGGTTCGAGGTCAACAACTGGCTCTACCAGCTCCAGAACTACGATCTCAGCCAGATCCGGAGCTCGGCATTCGACCTCACGGTGATCGACTATTCGTCAGACGGTACGGAATGGAGTGAGTGGACGAGCACCGAGATCGACTCGATACGATACTCGCCGGGCGGTGGCAAAAAAGTGGTCGCCTACATGAGCATCGGCGAGGCAGAGGACTACCGGTTCTACTGGCAGCCCGGGTGGGGTGTCGGCAACCCGGACTGGATCGTCAAGGAAAACCCTGACTGGCCGGGTAACTACAAGGTCAAATACTGGGACCCTGAGTGGCAGGCGATCATCTTCGGATCGGGCGACAGCTACCTGGGCAAGATAGTCGCCCAGGATTTTGACGGGGTCTACCTCGACATTGTCGACGCCTACGCCGAGTCGTACGCCCGGCAGGCGCTGGGCGGCATCCAGGCCTCCCGCCAGGCCATGGTCGATTTCGTCATCGCCATCGCGGCCTGGGGCCGGACCTACTCTCCGCATGGAATGGAATTTGCGGTCTTTCCCCAGAACGCCGAAGAGCTGAGCGAGACCGAGCCCGAATACCTGGCGGCGGTAAACGGAATCGGCAAAGAGGAGACCTATTTCGAGGCGACCAGCCAACCCACGAGCGCGTCGGATCGGTACTGGACCGAGCTCAATCTCGCCCCCTTCCTGACGGCCGGTCCGTGGGGTTTCGGCTTCGTCCTGGAGGTCGATTATACAAACGTCCAGTTCTTCACGGACTATGTCTACTTGCGCTGCGAGAACTACACGGGCTTCACTCCATTCTGTACGAACTTGGATCTCGACACCACGACCATAAATCCGGGCCACGAGCCTGAGAACAGCGGGGAGATCTATGGCACGGTGAGCCGATTCGGGTCGCCGGTGGAAAACGCCTCTGTGTTGATGGTCCGGGTTTACCCCACGCCATGGATGATCAAGATGGACCACTCCGGCTCCGGCGGCGGCTATTCACTGCGGTTTCTGCCCGAAGGAATCTATTGGGCAAAGGCGTCGATGGGCGCGCTTTCTCAGGTCCGGATCGTCACCCTCGATCCGGATGAGTCGGTCCAGGTAGATTTTGCTCTGGGGAAGTAGAGAATCCTTAGAAGAGTTTTAACGCAGAGACGCAGAGGCGCAGAGGGCAACCTGGCAATGGTTGCCTGTCGAGGAGGAGCCCCTCCGAGGAAGGGTAAGCCTCCCTGGGTAGGGCATGGTCAGCCGGCCCAGTAGGGTAACGACCGAATCCGCCGAAAGGCGGACGAAGGAGGATAAACGAGAGCGGCGAGGTGAAGGGTGTAGCTCTGAATCTGACACATAGCTCCGAGAATCTGCAAGTTCGGGAACGGGCCGATCCTTTCTCTGCAGGCGCAGGCCC